>DBKQ01000039.1:6333-50317 GCA_002298545.1 Prevotella sp. UBA746 | reverse complement strand
TGTTATCTTTGCACGCAAAATAAATAGATAAGCGAGTTTTGTAAGCCCAAGGGAAGACAAATCACGCTAATTTAGGTTAGTAAACAGACAAATAATAAAATATGTTATTAGAGAAAATAGAAGAACTCTTGAAGGAAGTCAATGCCCTCACTGCCCAAAACGCAGAGGAAGTAGAGCAACTTCGAATCAAGTATCTCAGCAAAAAGGGTGAGATCAACGCCCTCATGGCCGACTTCCGCAATGTGCCAGCCGACCAGAAAAAAGAGGTGGGCATCAAGATTAACGAATTGAAAAATGCCGCACTTGAGAAAATCAATGGCTTAAAGGAGCAGATGGAGGAAGCCGAGTCTTCCAGCGATGACATCGACTTAACCCGTACCGCTTATCCTGTGGCACTGGGAACTCGCCATCCTTTGACTGTAGTGAAGAACCAAATCATCGACATCTTCTCACGCATGGGATTCACCCTTTATCAAGGACCTGAGGTTGATGACGACAAGCACGTATTCACTATGCTCAACTTCGCAGCAGACCATCCGGCTCGCGACATGCAAGATACGTTCTTTGTGGAGCAGAACCCTAATGATGTTACGAAGAATATTCTTCTGCGTAGTCATACAAGTTCCGTGCAGGCTCGCGTTATGGAGACTTCGCAGCCACCTATCCGTATCATCTGCCCGGGGCGCGTTTACCGTAACGAGGCTATCACGGCACGTGCACACTGCTTCTTCCATCAGATTGAGGGACTATACATCGACAAGAATGTTTCGTTTACCGACTTGAAGCAGGTTCTTCTGACATTCGCACGTGAAATGTTCGGTCCTGATACAAAGATCCGTCTGCGTCCAAGTTACTTCCCGTTTACGGAGCCAAGTGCAGAGATGGACATCTCTTGCAACATCTGTGGCGGTAAGGGTTGTGGCTTCTGCAAGCATACCGGTTGGGTAGAAATCCTCGGTTGTGGAATGGTCGATCCTAATGTGCTCGAGGCGTGTGGCATCGACAGCAAGGTATACACAGGTTATGCTTTCGGACTCGGTGTTGAGCGTATCACGAACTTGAAGTATCAAGTTTCCGACTTGCGTATGTTCTCAGAGAATGACGTACGCTTCCTTGAAGAGTTTGATGCTGCAAACTGATTTTTATGATAGAATCCTTGCATTTTTTTGTGAGGATTCTTTTTTTTATAAATTTGCTAGTCTTTTCCTAGAATTTCTAGATTTCCTAGATTATCTAGATTTCCTAGATTATCTTATATTTCCTAGATTCTCTAGATTTCCTAGATTCTCTAGAAATTCTAGATACTATGAAAAAAAATACACCCTTTATTCTTCGCCTTTTAACATCCTCTTTAGTGTAGCTATTTCCTCTTGCTGTCTATTGTATGCTTTCAGAGCTCTCTCCCTAAGGTCATAGTAGGCTGCTTTCCATTTATTGCTTTCTGCTTGTAAAATAGACAGACTTTCTTCAAGACGCTTATACTTGTCTTCAAGTTGTTTCAGTTTCGAATCTTGTTCATTTCTATAACCGGTTCTTGCCCTGTGCATGCGCTCTCTGATACCTCCTTCTCTTATAAACTCGTCTTCAAGCTTTTTCAAAAAACTCATCATCATCTTGTCTATCATGTGACAGAGTGTTAAAGCATAGTTGCACATTTCTTCGTCGCTCCACGTCTGAAAAAATTGTTCGTAGTCCGGGAGTTTATTGTGGAAACGGCAATAATTTAGCATGAAGTCGTATTTCTCGCTTCCTGCAATATAGTAGTTCAGATGGCGCGATTTCAGATAATCCTCAAAGTCTTCGCGGAGTTCTTTTAAGGAGGCGCGTGCTACATTTAGGAGCTTCAGCTGCATTTCTGTAGATGTAACTCCGTCAGCAAGTCCTTCTACTATGTTTTGTTTGCATGAGCGTGCAGCCTGAATTATCTGGTCTCTTGTCCTGTCTTTATAGAGATGGATAAATCTGTTGCAGAAAGCAAATGACAATTGATATACAACATCTGCTTTCTGATAAAAATATAGTTCTTCCCAGTTTGTCTGCTTGGCAAGTACTCCGGCTGTGTCCTCTTGGCTTTTCATGTGGATGTTGAATAGTATAGGATAGGTTATAAAATTAAAAGTTCCCAACTGACAAATAGAATAATGCAGGTTGGGAACTTTATAGAGTTACTTGGTAATTGTGTCTTCGCTAACGTATTTTGGAGAGTCTCCATATTTGTTCGGTCCGACAGTTCCGTCAAACAGGCAGAACACGAAAATCACGATGCTTGTGACTATTTCAACCAGTGCCGGCAACCAAAACATCGGGTTTAATACGAAACCTATAATGGCGTTAGAATTCGGATTGACCGTGTTGAGCATCTCAATGTAACCACTTGTAAACATGTAGATTGTCAAGAATATGCTGCTTACGAACTCTATGTAAACCCATATTGGATTATGACCAGAGTCCTGCACGCGTCTTACTGTAACGGAAACAGCTGACAGCGAGATTATTATGCTGACAATATTCTGTACCAACGGCATGGAGCCAAGGGCTATACTGAGAATAAAATTGGCGATACATACAGCCAGCATATACCACCAGTATTCGGAACGGCGTGCGCGGCCTTTGAAGTTTATGACGTTATTTAATACTCTCTTTACTGCTTCACCGAAACCAAGTTTGGGAGTAGCGACATAATTTAATAGATTCTCCATAATACTATTGTTATTGGTGTTGAAAAAAATTATTTCAGAAGGTCGGGGCGCAGGCGCTTTGTCCTTTCGTAGCTTTGCTCTATTTCCCAGTCCTTTATCTTCGCCTCGTTTCCACTCAACAGAATATCAGGAACTTTCCATCCCTTGTAGTCTGCGGGACGAGTATATATAGGAGCCGACAGCATATCGTCTTGAAAGCAGTCGGACAGTGCACTCTGTTCGTCGCTGATAACGCCTGGAACGATTCTCACGATAGCGTCTGCCATAACGGCAGCTGCAAGTTCACCTCCCGTAAGGACATAGTCGCCGATGCTTATTTCGCGAGTAATGAGATGCTCGCGAATGCGGTGGTCGATGCCTTTGTAGTGTCCGCAGAGAATGATGAGGTTCTGCTTCATGGAGAGATCGTTTGCAACATGCTGGTTAAACTGTTCTCCGTCTGGCGACGTGAAGATAACCTCGTCATAGTCGCGCTCTGCTTTCAGGGCGGATATACAACGGTCTATAGGTTCACATTGCATTACCATTCCGGCAAATCCACCATAAGGATAATCGTCAACCCGTTTCCATTTGTCGGCAGAATAGTCGCGCAGGTTATGCAGATGAATCTCCGCCAGTCCTTTTTTCTGTGCCCTCGCCAGAATGGATTCATTGCAGAACCCTTCAATCATGGCGGGGAGCACGGTAATTATGTCAATTCTCATTGGCTGCGATTATAGTTCCTTTTTCAGAGCCTCTGCCATTTCTGCGTATTCAGCATCAGTTAGATAAACTTTTTTCGGGTTCATCTGGAATACGCCACCGAAGTCTGGTCCACCTTTATATTTAGGGATAAGATGGAAATGAAGGTGAGACAATGTATCGGAATAAGCACCATAGTTAATCTTGTCTGGATTGAAAACCTTTTGCATGGCACGTGTTACCTTTGCAACGTCAGCCATGAAGGCATTTCTCTCGTCGTCGCTAAGTAGGTTGAGGTCGTCAACATGGTCTTTGTATGCTACGAGGCAACGGCCGTGGTAAGTCTGCTCCTTAAAGATAAATACGCGGGAAACACTAAGTTTTGCAACTTCAATCATCAAGTCATGCAATGTCTCATTGTTCTGACAATAAAGACAATCTTTTGGATCACTGTTCATCTTGTTATATGTTTTTTAGTTATTAGCTTTTATCTACTTTTTGCAAAGGTAGTAAATATTTGGCAATAATATATTGGCTTATTGAAATAAAAGTTTTTTATATTGTTTTTTAATGTGTGTGTTTCTCTCTTTTCTTTATAATCTATGTATGTTTATGCATTATGTCTCAAAAAATAAATGGTTGTGTCCGTTCTTTTACTACAAAAGGAATAATTGTCTTTGAGACTTGCCGTTAATGCTGTACCTTTGTAGACTGTTAGAACGAAAATGGATTGGAATGTATAAAAATACAGCGGTTTAGATGGAAAAGAATACGAAGCATGATATGCTATTAAAAAAGCGTCCTTCGGCGCGTCTTTCAATTCTCCCGATAATAGTACTTGTCGTTATGCTTACTCTGACGATACGCAATTTTGGCAGCGATTCTCTTGGAGGAGCGAGTCAGGTAACGTTGCTTACTGTATCGGCATTTTGCGTACTTGTAGGAATGGGGTATCTTCATGTGCCATGGTCGAGCTTTGAGAATGCAATAACGAAGAACGTGGCGAGTGTGTCGAGTGCATTGATAATATTATTGTTGATTGGTGCCTTGGGAGGTGCATGGATGGTAAGTGGAGTAGTGCCGACGTTGATTTATTATGGTATGAAGATTATCCATCCGGATGTGTTCCTTGCTTCGACGTGTGTGATATGTGCATTTGTCAGTGTGATGACTGGAAGCTCATGGACTACAATTGCCACTATAGGCATTGCCCTTATGGGGATAGGTAGGGCACAAGGCTTTTCTGAGGGATGGATTGCCGGAGCTATAATCTCGGGAGCATATTTCGGGGATAAGATTTCTCCACTTTCAGAAACTACCACACTTGCCTCGAGTGGGGTGGGGGTTCCGCTGTTTACTCATATAAGATATATGCTGATAACGACAGTGCCTTCGATAACCATTGCCGTACTTGTTTTTCTTGTTGCCGGATTTATTTGTGATTCGGGGAATGCTGATGATGTGCAGAGATTTACTGCGGCTTTAGAGGGGAGGTTTAATCTCACGCCTTGGCTCCTGTCGGTTCCTGTTTTGACGGGAGTGCTTATTGCCAGGCGTGTTCCTCCAGTGATAACGCTGTTTCTATCGTCGCTTATGGCGGTTATTGCCGGTTGTATCTTTCAGCGTGGCGTTTATTCGGAGATTGACCCTTCTTTATTCAATGCTGCCATGAAGAGTCTCTATGGGAGTACGTCGGTTCATACGGACAGCGCAATACTGTCGGAACTTGTTTCAACACGGGGAATGGCTGGTATGATGGACACTATATGGCTTATTATTTGTGCGATGTGTTTTGGCGGAACGATGGCGGCGGCTGGCTTTGTTGGTGGAATTACCCGTCTGTTCATACATCTGGTGAAGGGTAGAACTTCACTTGTAGGTTCGGCTGCTGCCACGGGCGTGATGCTAAATATTGCCATAGCCGACCAGTATCTGTGTATTTTACTTTCTGGAAATATGTTTAAGGATGTTTTCGACAGACAGGGTTATGAGAGACGTTTGCTGAGTCGCACTACAGAGGATTCGGTTACGGTGACTTCTGTTCTTGTGCCGTGGAATACGTGTGGAATGACACAGAGTACGGTGCTTGGTGTGTCGACATTTACCTATTTGCCTTATTGTGTTTTCAATATTCTGTCTCCGATTATGAGTGTAATCGTTGCGGCATTGAATTATAAGATTTTCAGGAAGAAATAAAATAAAAATCCTTTACCGTAAAGCCTGAAAACGCTTGTAGAAACAGGCTCGGTAAAGGATTCCTTTTAACATTAAAATGTAAAAGTATGAGTTAATATTATTCTGCTTTATTGTCGGCGAATTTAATCTCGCTAATTTCTTCCATTTCGTCTTCGTCAAACCACTTCACGAGTTTAGACTTTGCCTTGTCTTTAATTTCATCGGATACGTTTCCGATTTTGTTAAGCACATACAATAGTACGGCGAGATCGTCGCCAAGTCCTATGATTGGTATGGCATCGGGGATGACGTCGAGTGGACTTATTAGATAGCCCAGTGCTCCAACTATAATTGCCTTGTCCTTAATAGAAACTTTGTCACTCTGTAGGGTATAATACAAAATCAGTGAAACGTAAACAAGTTTTGCTCCTGCCCGTTTCGCAATCTTTGATATTTTCTCCAGAAATTCACCATTGGTGAATTTATTGGAGTATGACATAAAATCAGGTAATTCCATTTTATGATATTGTTTATGGTGAATATTCAGGCGCAAATGTACAAATTATTTTTGTCTCGTACAAGTATATCTCTATGATACATTGATTTTTATAGATGAAATTTACATATCCTTCAGCAAAATATCTCTCTGCTGTTCAAGATAAGCGGTGTGGTTGCCGATGGCGGCATTCCATTTCTTGTGGTTTGAATCAGTCATGTTCAAACTGATTTCCCATTTTCCCTTTGTCTCGAATCTGTCAATCAGCATACCTACGCTGAGTCTCGACAGGTCTTCGGCAGGTTGGAAAACGCTTACCTCTCCCTTTTCGTCGCTTGTTATTTCGCTTACCATATGTATGCTTGTCAGTTCGTATAGCAGTTCCTGTACGACTCTAATTGGGATGTTTGTACGCAGTTTAAGTTCCAGGGCTGTAAACGGTTTCCCTCCTTTGGCAAACTGCTTGCATATATGGCTCATGAGGAGGATACTCATCATTATACGGTATCTTGTGCTGATTTCGTATGTTTCGGTGCGGAAAGCCGATTCTTCCATGTTTTGGCTCGTGTAGCAGAGTTCTGCACCGAAAAGACAGATGTTCCATGATATCTGTACCCATAGCATAAAGAGCGGGAGAGCTGCGAAAGAACCGTATATGGCATTGTAGCTGCTTACCCATATCTGTGAGTGGATATAGAACAATTGCAGTCCCTGCATTGCCACACCGGCTATTATACCCGGTATTATTGCGCAACGTATCTTTACTTTTGTATTTGGCATAAATACATATAAGGCTATGAAAACGGCAGACATAAGGGCGTATGGTGTGAGATCCCAAAGTCTTCTTACCATAGGAGCCAGAAGCTCAAAGCCTTCGGTCTCGTTTGCAACAGTTGCCATGAATATTGATACGCCGGATGTTACGACAATGATTATAGGAGCCAGAATGAACATTCCCATATAGTCTGTTACTGTTCTGAAGAAACTTCTTGGCTTTTTTACTTGCCATATATTGTTGAACGTAAGTTCGATATTGCGTATAAGCATGGTTACGGTCCAGAGCATGAAAAGGAGTCCGATACCGAGTATTATTCCGCTTTGTGTATGTATAAGGTAAGAGTTGACGAATCCCACGATAGCATCGGCAGCCTGTGGCTGACTGGATAGAATATCGCGAAACCATTCCTCTATGTATTTGTTGTAACCGAAGCCTCTGGCGATTGCAAAGACAACGGCAAGAATCGGTACGATGGCGAGCAGAGTGGAGTAGGTCAGTGCCGCTGCGGAGTCAATCATTCTTTTTGTCGTGAATCTTTCGATTGCGAGAATAAGCATTCTGAGAGATGCTATGGCAAGCTTTGTATGACGTGGCTTGTCGTTGAAGTCGTTGTTCCAGATACCGTCTTTCAGAAAGTATGCAATTTTTTTTATGTTCATCTTCAGAGTATTAAGAAATAAAAAATCCGTTGCCTATAGCAGCGGAGGAAAAGAGAAAAAAGAAAACAGTGTCCCTATAAGCCGGGTTCTGTTCCACAACAACCTCTCGGCGGTTGCGGCGCCTGCCATTTATCCAGTACGTGGGTCACCTCACGTCTCAAGCATTCCACCCTCCGTCGGAATTGGTCGGACGGGCAATCCTCAAACGACGGTTTACGCGAACTTGCAGCCTCCGGACGGCACAGCCCGATGATCACCCACCGGCTGGTGGTCTTTTACACCACCTTCTCACCCTTACCGTAAGATCAGGACATGTAGATGATCCTGAAATTATGGCGGTTATTTTCTTCTGCCGTATCCTACTGTTGCCAATAGCTTCCACTTTCAGAAGCGGAGCGCCCTATGCTGCCCGGACTTTCCTCTCGCGGCATAATACCGCCAGCGGCAGAGCCGGGACACTGTATTCTTTTGCAAAGGTAATAATTAAAATTAAGAATGAAGAATTAAGAATGAAGAATTTAAAGAATTAGGAATGAAGAATGAAGAATGAAGAATGAAGAATGCGGATTACCTTGACTTATACTGGCAATAGTAATCCGCATTCCTAATTTTATCGAGCGTTGGTAAAGCAATTCTTCATTAAATGAATTACTTTATGATTTTCTTTCCTTCCACCACGTATATTCCGTGTTGCAATCCATCGGTAGCAGTTTGGCGGCAAACCTTAGTGCGCACTTTTGTGCCCGATACTGTGTAAACGTCTACGAAGGCAGGCTGCTCCTCGGTCGGTAACTCTATTATTGTAGGCTTTTCGTAGTTGTCGTAGCTGAAGACGATGTCCTTTTTGTCGCCCCATACATATTGTTCCAGTCCAGGATAATCCACATAGGGGTTACGGTTCTTTTGGATTTTGTAGACGGCATTGTTGCGGTCGATTTCCTTTTGGCTAACGGGGTCTTCCTGTGCCCATTTCAGTAGCAGTTGCTTTGCCCAGTCTTTGAAAGCCGGATATTTGTCTCCAGAGAGCATGTCGCTTTTCCATCCGCTTACTTTATTTTCGTAGCAAGTTACCATATAAAAGTATATGCGTGCGAAGTCGCCCTTGTATTCGTCGTTAGGTTCGAAAACAATGTCGCTGTATCCGCTTGTCGTATTTTTCCCGAGTTTGCTGAAACCGTTATTCGACTGGTATTTTTCGCCATCGGTTTCTCCAAAAGGATAATTGCTGCGCATGCCGTTCACCTTACCGTCGGTGGGGACAATATGCATAAGGTCGGTATTCATCGGCGAACTGTCGTTGAACCAGTCTTTAGGGAAAGAATGTTCGCGGTTAAACACATCACCTTCATTCTTGTAATTTCCAGCCCTGTCTTTGTCGAAATCATAATTTGTTGTACAAGAATACATATCCCAAACCTTTCCGTCTGCCCTCTTGTCTGTAGTTTTGAAGTGTTCCCACAGAGATTTGTAGCTTAAAGAGGTGTGTTGGTTGATAATTCCTGCAAGTGCAGTTTTCAGTGCACTGCCCTTTTTGCCGTCGGCATTCGAGTAGTAAGTACCACTGTTGTTTGGACCTTGAGCCCATGAGCAAGCGGCAAAAAGAATCATAGCCGCAGCAAAAATGTTTCTTTTTAATGAGTTCATATAGTTGATTTTTTATTGTCTTCAATTTCCAATATTTCAATTTTCTAATGTTTTCAACATTTCAACATTTCCATTTTTCAATTTTAAATCAGTTTCTCCGGCACGCAATCAGCCATAGCCTTATATGCCGTCTCGCTTGGATGTAGGTGGTCGCCGGAGTCAAATCCCGGTGCAAAACTCTTGGTGTTGTCGGTATCACGCACCGCCTTGTCGAAATCCACACAACCGTCAAAGATATCCGATGAGCGTAACCATTCGTTGAACTCCTCCCTCAGCTTGTTCCTCTCCTCGTTGTAAGTTCTCCATCCGAGTATAGGCAATAGAGTTCCGCTCCAAACCTTCAGTCCGAGTTTCCGAGTATGCTTAACGTAAATATCTTCCACTCCGTGTTTCAGATCCTCAAGCGAGGGCATGTCGCTCCATGGGCGAAATGGGTTAACATCAGTGCCAACGGGATGTATGATATCGTTGATACCATGTTGGATTATTACGTCCGACGCTCCGCTAACGTTCATTTCTATCGGGAAGCGTGTTGCCCCCTTCAGTCCATAAGCTTGATAAGTGATGCAGTCGTATTGTCTGAGAATCCTCGTTCCGCTAACGGCACGTCGTATCACTGCAACGTTGTTCGATCCTTTCTCCCTTGCCCTTATTGCCAGCCAGTCAGGCCAACTTTGAGCCGTGATAGAGTCGCCGTAGCAAATGAGGGCATGATTCTTGCTCTCGGTGTGAATGTCTATGGTATTTAAGAAATAAAACCATTGAGTATGGCGTGTCAGGTCAAGCGGCAGCGTCTCTTCTTCCGAGAAGTCACCATAGCTATATTGTCCTTTTGAGAGCGGACCCGTAATAAGTGTCCCGGCATTCATCTGTGTGAAGTCTTTTAGATACATACTGACGATAAGTTTTTCGTATGCCTTTATTTCGATTTCAACTTCATCGCTTTCCGTTTCTTTTCCCGGCATTAAGGTTACTTCCTTCTTTCCGTTGAAAGAAACGGTCGCTATGCTGTTGTTAAAGTCGGCAGCCCTGGCAATGATTACCTTGTTTATTGTTACGGGTTCCGTACCGGTAAGATTAGAAAATCTGAGTTTAAGCTTATCTCCCGAAAAAGGAATCTCAATTGGATACCTCAGTGTAATGTTTTTCGCATAAATAGCTTCGCGGCGATCAGTTATGGATGTAGCATTGCCCCAACAGCTTACCCATTTATTGTATACCTTATTATATATAATAGCGTTGTCACTCATTTCAGTAAAAAAGATAAGATTATAAATTCTATAGATAGAGCAAATCGAGAGTAGAAAGAAATGAATAATCCATTTCTCATACTGAGATGCTTATCTTATGCAAAGATAATGCAAACCGAGAGGAGAATAAAATGAATTTATTCATTTTTTATCCCGAGGTGAAGCTTATCTTATGCAAAGATAGCATATTTATATTAAGAAAAAGCATAAAGTGGTGAGAATTAATCAGTTCTGAGCAAGTATTTTCTCTAAAAGTGCAAAAAAAATGAAATATATTTCCGTATGCCATTAAAAACTCGTATATTTGCAAGCCTTTTGAAGCATGATAGATGTATTACATATATAATAAACCAAAAAAATGACGAAAGCAGATATAATAGACGAGATTGTAGGCTCTACAGGCGTTGCTCGCAAGGATGTTTCGGCTACGGTCGAGGCATTTATGGAGGCAATAAAGAAAAGTCTGTTGGAGAATAAGGAGAACGTATACCTGCGTGGCTTCGGCAGTTTCATTGTGAAACACCGTGCCGAGAAGACCGCAAGAAACATTTCAAAGAATACGACAATAGTAATTGCGGCGCACGATTTCCCAAGTTTCAAGCCAGCCAAGAGTTTTGTAAGCAGAATGAAGGGCGAGGAAGTAACAGACGAGGATTAAGCGATAGAGAATTTTCAATAACATTATATTTTAACAATTTAAAATTTAAAAGATTATGCCAAGCGGTAAGAAAAAGAAGGGCCACAAGATGGCTACTCACAAGCGTAAAAAAAGATTAAGAAAGAACAGACATAAGAGCAAATAAAAAGCTAACTGCAGAGTTAGTGCTCAATAAAGGTCTATTCGGACTGGGCATGTCAATCAATGCAGCATCGTTTTATAGCGCGCGTATTTATTGACATGCCCTTATTTTATCCAAGTAATCAAGTTTTTGTAAACAAGACATGACAAGCGAATTAATAATCGACGTACAACAGAAGGAAATTTCCATCGCTCTGCTCGAGGACAAGAACCTTGTGGAGTATCAGAACGAGCCAAGGTCGGCATCGTTCTCTGTTGGAAACATCTACGTGGCTAAGGTTAAGAAGCTTATGCCGGGCTTGAATGCAAGTTTTGTGGATGTAGGTTATGAGCGCGATGCCTTTCTACATTATCTTGACCTCGGGAGTCAATTCAACTCCTACGAAAAGTATATCAAACAGGTACAGAGCGACAGAAAGAAACTTTATCCTTTTTCGAAAGCTATGCGTCTGCCAGACCTTAAAAAGGACGGCAGTGTGCAAAACGAGTTGCAGCAGGGACAGGAAGTGCTGGTGCAAATCGTAAAAGAACCTATTTCTACAAAGGGACCGCGATTGACGGCAGAGCTCAGTTTTGCCGGGCGATACCTTGTACTTATTCCATTTGGCGATAAAGTTTCTGTTTCCTCGAAAATAAAGAGCGGTGAAGAGCGTGCAAGGCTCAAACAACTCATCCACAGTATAAAACCGAAGAATGTTGGCGTCATCGTACGTACAGTTGCAGAGGGTAAGCGTGTGGCTGAGCTCGACACAGAGCTGAAGATACTCATGAAGCGATGGGAGGACGCTATCTTGAAGGTGCAGAAAACACAGAAACGCCCACAGCTCATATACGAGGAAACAAGTAGAGTCGTTGCAATGTTGCGTGACCTCTTCAATCCGTCTTACGAAAATATATATGTAAACGACGAGGAGGTCTTTAAGGAAGTAAAACACTACATTACGCTCATTGCACCAGAAAAGGCCGGTATCGTGAAACTTTATACCGGTACGGTACCTATCTTCGACAACTTCAACGTGACAAAGCAGATTAAGTCGAGCTTCGGACGAATTGTTAACTATAAGCATGGTGCTTATTTGTATATTGAGCATACCGAAGCTCTTCATGTGGTTGACGTCAACAGCGGTAACCGCACACGTTCTGCAAACGGACAGGAGGCTAATGCCCTCGATGTGAACCTCGGTGCTGCCGACGAGTTGGCTCGACAGTTGAGGCTTAGAGACATGGGCGGAATTATTGTTGTGGATTTTATCGACATGAGTCTTGCTGAAGACCGCCAGATTCTATACGAGCGGATGTGTAAGAACATGCAGAAAGACCGCGCACGCCACAATATCCTGCCTCTGAGCAAGTTCGGACTTATGCAGATTACCCGTCAGCGAGTTCGTCCGGCGATGGATGTCAATGTTGAAGAGACTTGTCCTACGTGTCTCGGTACGGGCAAGATAAAGTCGAGCATACTTTTCACGGACCAATTAGAGAGCAAAATTGACAAACTGGTCAATAAGATTGGCATCAAGACATTCTATTTGCATGTTCATCCGTATGTTGCTGCATACATCAATCAGGGTTTCATAAGCATGAAACGTCGTTGGCAGATGAAATACGGATTTGGCGTGCATGTCATCCCATCTCAGAAGCTTGCTTTCTTGCAGTATGAGTTCTACGACAGCAAGAAGCAGTTTATCGATATGAAAGAAGAGAATGAGGCGATAAAGAATTAATCCATAAAAAGAATCTCCAATTCCCGTTTCTTGAACCGTTTATCAAGAATATCAGGATTTGGAGATTTTTTTATTCTTAATTTTTTTTTACTGTACTACTTTGAATCTTATGCGGAATGAGTGTTTCTCTTCATCCCAGTTGGTACCGAGCAAAACGAACCTGCCTATTTGACTTGTAGAACGCACATGCTTCCCGATACAAGGACAAACATCGTAGTCGCCAATGCGGACAAGGCGCAACGTTTCAGATGCATCTTCAGGCAGCCGATCAAGTTTTACACCATCAGGGATATGGTTGCGGTCAACAAATTCGTATGTTACAGGTAAGTCCTCCTCGATAAGTTCGTTCATCCTTTTCTCAATCTCATTTTCCTCCTTGCGGTTAGGTTTATGGTCAAGGATGTAGCTTATCTTGCTCTTTTTGCGTTCTATGTGGGCATTTCTCGACCGTTCGCAGCCAAACATCCTCACTATCGTCTGGTTAAGCAGATGTTCGGCAGTGTGAGCCGGCGGAAACTCCTCTTTATTGTGGGCATTAAGCTCAATTTCGGTATTCATGACAATTATTGGATATTATTTTATTTTCAGAACCCTTGCGCTGTTAGGACTGACAAGTAGCGAAACAGGACTCTCCGTCGAAAGACATATCTTACTTGTTTCACCATTCATTAAGTCTACGGCGTCTGTAATTTCGTCAGGGAGATTCAGGTAATCGAAGGCATGTTGCGGAATATTGATTTTTACGTCAGCCTCCGTATCGGAGAAGTTAGCTACAACGAGCAGCGTTTCGTTCTTGTATTTACGCAGAAAGGCATATTGCCTGGCTGAATCGAAAAATTCAGAAGTAGGATTTACATACATCAAATCGAAAAACTCTCCATCGCTTACAGCCTTTTCCGTTATGGCAATGTTCAGCAATTTCTTGTATGTAGCTTCCAAATTTTTCTCTTCGGCAGTAAGTTGCCTTCTTGATAAAAATCCGTGTATCAGCGAATCGAGCGACCAATAGTCGAAGATTGTTGTTCTGCCGTCCTTGCCGCTGAATCCTTCTTCGTCCATTCCGCGCTCGCCGTATTCTTGTCCGGCATAGAGCATAAACGGGTTTTTGCGCATAAGTACATTTACTGCGAGTGCCGGCACTCCCTTCATTCCGTTGTGGGCGAAGAAGTCGCTCGCCAGTCTCTGTTCGTCGTGATTTTCGAGAAAATATAGCATATTGCCGGCGATATCGTCAGTCTGTTGCCATTGGTATGTAATGTCTGAAGCAGGTCTGTTTCCACAAACCACAGCCCTCATGCAGTCATACATTCCTACTTTGTCATACAGATAGTTAAATCCGGCAGCAATGTATTCTCTGTATCGTGCCGGGTTGTATACTTCACCGATAAATGCGATGTTCTTGAATTTCCTTCTCACTTCCATTGTTGCCCAGCTCCAGAATTCCGACGGTACCATTTCTGCCATGTCGCAGCGGAAAGCATCAACGCCTTTTCCAGCCCAAAATAGCAGAATGTCGAGCATCTTAACCCAGGTATCAGGTATCGGGCTGAAGTGTTTGGATATTCCGCCATAGTCGCAGTAGTCAACTCCGTAGTTGAGTTTCACTGTTTCATACCAGTCATTCTTTCCCGGTCGGTTGCCAAAGAAGTCGTTTCCTGTTGCCTTGGCTGGAAATTCCTCGTATGGCAATGGTTCGCCATGGTAAAGGTCGATATAAGGGGCAAAGTCCTGACCGGGACAGTAATAGAAATTATTCATAGGGTAGAACTGCTTTCCCGTGTCATCATCCTCGCCGAAATCCTTTACCCTGTTCGGCTTTGTTATAGATTTGTATTGCCTTGCTACATGGTTTGGCACGAAATCGATAATTACTTTCATTCCAGCCTCGTGTGTACGCTTTACGAGTCTTTCAAACTCGAGCATCCTTCGCTTAACGTTTGTAGCCAGGTCGGGATCAATATCATAATAGTCAGCAATGGCATACGGACTACCGGCATTTCCCTTTACAACAGCCGGGTGTTGCTTTGGTATTCTGTAGTTTGTATAGTCAGTTGTGGTGGCATGGCGTATTACTCCCGTGTACCAAATGTGGGTAACTCCGAGCCCTCTTATCTGTCTAAGTACAGCAGGTGTAAACTTGTTGAGTTTGCCACATCCGTTATCTGTAATAGAGCCGTTATACTTACGCGTAGTGTTTTCGTTGCCGAAAAGGCGCGTGAAAATCTGATATATTATAATCTTTTCCATGATTTTAGTCTTGTCTTTCTCCGCAAAGGTAATGAAAATTAAGCTAATGGCAAATAAAAGCCTTGATTTTTCATTGTTGTGTGCAGCAGTTTCAGTCTTAGTTCTTTTTAAAACCGTCTACAGCTCCTTGAACCTTCTTCTTTGTTCTTTTGAAGAACTTCGACACGCTTTTGCCTACGCCCTGTGCTGTATCGCTCACGTCGTCGGCTGCGTTGTTTACGAATATTCGCGTCATTGCCTTTTGGTATTTTACTTTCAGTTTGCTGCATGAACGGATATCTTCGTCGCTCAGACTGTCGTTTACAGCTTTGTATTCTGCGATAAACTCCTTGTATTCATTGCTGATTTCAGATTTCTGATGGCTCGAAAGGGTGTCGCATCTTGTCACTCCGTCAACGAAGTTCCCGAATCTTGCAGCGAATGTCTTGCTGTCTGGGATTGCGTGATTGGCTTTTGCCTTCAGTAAGGTCGTTTCTTTTTCGATTGTATCCTGTGCAGAACAAGTTGTCGGTACAGTTAATCCTAATGCCAAACCGATTGTGGTAATTCCTAATATCTTATTCATAATGGTTGTTCCTCCATCTTTTATGTGATGTATAATCTTTTTTACTATGACACATCTCGGTGATGTATGATGCTGCAAATATAACTATGTTGTGTGTTTTTTGCGCAATGTTGTAACTTTCTTTATAAATCGTTAATCCATGTTGTAAGTCAATGTTATATATATAGGTAAGTAGTAACTGAGTCAACCTGCATTGACAATAATGCTAAAAGTGGTCAGTAAAATCGTTGAGCCAAACAAAATTATTTTTAAGCGCAGTAAAAAAGTTATTGTAAACTTTGCAATATATATTTCCAAGTTTGCAATATTCATTTCCAAGTTTGCAATATTCATTTCCAAGTTTGCAATAACTTATTTCACATCCCGATATTTGAAATATTCTCGAAGAAAAAAATTAGTTTTGTGTGTTTATCAAAAGTATAGCTAAAAAAAATATCCATCACCGACAGGCAATTAGCCGTAAGTGATGGACAATGAGTAGTGGGCTTTATTTTCGCCAGAACCTTGATGTTATGTCTTGAAACGACCCGTCGGCGAGTTTCTTATACAGGCGCTGGTTAGTTGTCCTTTCCTTCAGTGCGCCGAGGTGCTCAATATACGGTCCGAGCTTTATATAGTCGAAGTTCTCCTGGCAGATGTCTCTGGAGACTGTTTGTCTGCCACTATACCATCCTACCTTAATAGTTGGATAGGTAGAGTGTATATATTGTGCAAGTCGTTCCACATCAGAAGGCGATGCATCACCGCCCATAAAGCATATGCAGGTGATGTCGTCGCCGTATTTCTCCATAAAAGCGTCAATCGTGTTCTTGTTGAGTTCCTCTCCGATATCGTCCCAAAGATAACTGCTGTGGCAGCCGGGGCAATGGCAGGGACAGTTAGAGATGTTGATAGAGAGAGTAACCTCGTCTGGGATCTCCTGAAACACGATGCCGCAGTTTACGTGTTTAAGCATTTCTGTTTCCCTTATTCTTTATGCCAGTTTCTCCTTTCCGGCATAATAACGTCGGTGAGCCTCTTCCTGTCGGGCGGCAGAGAAATTGCTGACCCTCTTCAGGTAGCCAATGATGCGCGTCATGTAGTCCACGTTCTTGCTGTGGCAATGAGGACATTCCTTGAGGTATCGCTTGTCGATATAGCCGCAGTCGTTACAGATGGTGTTTGGGATATTGAACGTGAAGTAGTTGCATCCCTCTTTGGCAGCAACGCGCAGCAGCTGGCGGTATTGTTCCTTTGAAAGGTGTTCGTCGAGGTTCATGTGCAGGGCGGATCCACCGGTGAGATGCTCTATATAGGGCGCACCGTGCATCTTGAATTTGTCTATAATATTCAGCGAGTCGTCTTCAACAATGTAGAAATAGCTGTTGTAGCAGTCGCGCGGTACGAAGTATCCGTCTTCTCGATCCCATTTCGCATGTTTCACACCGACGTTCTCTGCCGGAATCATCTCGCAGTTGAACATCACGTCCTTCGTTCTGTATTTCTTGTTGTATTCTTCTACAATTCCGAGTACACCCTGTACGAAAGCCAGATAGTCTGGGTTGTCAGTAATGGAGAGTCCGAGGAATTCGGCAGCTTCCACGAGTCCGTTCACTCCTATAGTAAGATACTGGCGTCCCATATTTATGTAGCCGGCATCGAAGAGTGGCAGCATGCCTTGCTTTTGAAGCTCTTTCAGGTTCTCGTTGTAGGCGAGTTGTACTTTGTGTACGAGGTCAACGACCTTTGCAAGATATTCCTTGTAGTCGAGTTTATTGTTTACGGCATATTGTATACACCTGTTCAGGTTAATGGTGAGAACACTTTTGGAGCCTGTAGACACACCGCCTGCACCGAGCGTATAGCTGAAACCGTTGTCTTGAATTTCGTTTCTCAGTCGGCAGCATGAGCTTAGGGAGTCGGCGTTGTCGCTCATGTATGTAAAGAACGAATGTCCTTCAGAGTACATCTCGGCTGTAAAGTCGCCCCATTCCTTGTCGAGCACGTCCTTGCCGTCGGAAAGGAGTGCCATTGTTTCAACAGGGAAGGTAAGGACGGTCTTCGTACGCTCCTTGTTAAACCATTTCATGAAACGTTTTTGCAGCCAGCTCAGTCCGTTCCAGTCCGGTTGACTTCCGTCTGGAAAATAGAATTCACCAAAAAGGCTCTCGAAATAAGGTTTGTCGTAATATGCAATATTCCAGAATACCGCCTGGTAGTTTCTTGCTCCTGTAGGTTGGTTTATGGAGTAGACTATTTGCTCGAAGCAGTCGGTAATTATTTTGTCGATGGTGCGCTGCTTTGCTGATAGGTCTACAACCTTGTCTGCATGCTCCCAATAGTCTTTGCCATATTCCAGTCCGATGAAATAGTTCAGATACATTAGAAATTCAGGTGTGGCGCATGCGCCGCTCAGCATGCTCGATACCATGAACACCATATTTACGAAGCCTCCGCAGAATGATTTTAGATTGGTTGGAGCTGTAGAGTTTCCGCCGATGGCAGCAGTGCCGCCTATAAGCCACGGATACATTGTTATGGATGCGCAGTAGTTGGCGAGGCTTGTTTCGTCGTTCTTATATATAAAATGGTGTGTGAGCAGGTCGATGTATTTGTCTGACAGCTCTTTTCCGTACATTTTTTTGATTCTGTCAGTCAGCAGACGTCTGTTCAATCTTATAAAGCTTGATTTCGGCAGTTCTCCGATAAGAGTAGCAGTGTTCTTGTGTTCAACATTTGCATTGGCATCGTATTTTGATCCGGTAGCTGCGTTAGAAGCTTGGCAGTAGTCTGCGAGGAATTTCAGCTTCTCCATTGTTTCGCGGTCTTCGGTGTGCTTTTGTCTGTATAGCATGAAACTCTTGGCAACGCTATAGTATCCCTCTTTCATGAGCGATTCTTCCACTTGGTTTTGTATGTCTTCTACGGTAATGCCCTCATGTATGTCGAGGTTTGCGATTATCTTTGATATGCAACCTAAGTCGGTAGGCTCATCAACAGAGTTGAACGCCTTGATTATGGCACTCATTATCTTGTCCAGACTGAAGCGGTCTTTTGAACCGTCGCGCTTGGTAATGGTGAAGTTTTTTATTTCCATGATTGTGGTAAAATATTTTTTTTATTTGTTTATTTGGGTTTAAAGTTTTCTATTTTAACATTTTATAAGATATTGAAAAATATATGTAAATATTTTATATTCAATTACTTATGTCTGATTTATCAAATGGCGTGACTTGTTGTGTACTCAGTAAAAGTTTTCCGTTTTGGACAACTTCTAAGTTCTTTTGTCTTGGAAAGTTTTCAGATTTGTTTTTCTTTTCCGATGCAAAGGTATGAAAAAAAAAGAAGTCTGCAAGCGGAAAAGTATAAAATATGTCTAAAAAAAACAGCGAGAAATTCTGTGCAAAAAGAAACAGAAAATGTTACTCGCTGTTTATCAATAGGTTTGATACATTTGCTTATAGTTAAGCGTTCAATGTATGTTTTTCTTACTTTATTTAAGTTGTATTTCTTTGTATCCCACGAGTCGGTCGGTGCGTTCTCCCTGTCCCCGAAAATATACCAGGGCAGAATATCTATTTTCTGTTTGGAAAAAGTTGCCTTCGGTTGGCATTATTTCCGTTTTACCTTCAGGGGTGCGCATTACGTATTGGAAGGAGTAATATCCTTGTTTTAAGAGGGCGCAACCTTCGTAATGTGCCTTTTCTTTGTTGTATTCCATTTTCCATGAAGGTATGAAACTGTCGTATGTCCATGCACCGTTTATATAGACGTCGTTATTTACAGGCGAAGGACAGTTGAGGGTGAAATGTACAAACATATAATCAGAGGCACGATCATTCTCGATGTTGTCGCTATTGCGGATATAGAATGCGCCGTCGGCATCTTCATCATACAGATAGTTAGGGCGCGGGTCATTCTCGTAGAGCCATGCATGATAGTTGGTACCGTCCCATGAAATGTGGTCTACTCCCATTGTTGCATGCGAGGTGGCGAGAGTCTCAAACTTGTGGTATTCGTTTCCGGCATCGAATATAAGTTCGCGGTTGTGGGTCCATTGCAGACCGTCGACAGTTGCATATTGTGGTTTTGTATTAATCTTTGCATTGTCCCAACGGCGATTTTGCAGTACTGCGGTCTTTATCTGTGTAGTGGGGTCGATAACGCGCAGCGAGTTGTATCTTACTGTCATTCCCACTTGCTGGTGGGATTTGTTTGTGTCAATGTCGGTATTTGTTGTTACGTCCATTCCTACGGTTGCAGAAGGTTCGGCAACCATGAAGCATGCCGTCAGAATCTTCTCGCCGGTATTGTCGTCGGTTACTGTCAGTTTGTAGTTGCCGCTGAGTTTCAGACTGCATCTGTCGTTAGGAATTGTTAAGCTGTAATGCGTGTAAAGTACATTTGTGCCAATAGACTCTTCTACGTCATCGATAGTGTTGTCTGTAGCAAAACCTTCAATATAGTCGCTTTGGAAAAGTCCGTCAGATGTAGACCAGTCGGCTTCGCAGTGTTCTATACTGTATGTGTATCGCTGATAAGTATGTGTTAGGTCGTCAAATGAAATTCTTATCACATTGTCATGGTTGCTATCGCTAAGTTGCATAACCGGCAGTGATAGCCATTTTTCGCCACACACTACTTGCAGTGATTTTATATTGTCTTTAAAAATCTCATTGCGTTGAGCGTGGAGTCCTGTCGGTATCATTGATGCTATTACTGTGGCCGTGAGTAATAAGCTGACCTTGGTGGACTTGTATGTTTTATTGCGTTTTTTTTTCATGCTTATTCCTCCGATAATATCCGTTCGATAGCAAGTGGCAGATATTTGTATTCCAAGGCGTGAACCTTTTCTGCAATTTTTTCTGCAGTATCTTCGGGGAAGATAGGGGTGGAGTGTTGTTCTATAATTTCGCCCCGGTCGTACTCGTTGCTTACGTAGTGTATTGTTATGCCACTTTCTTTCTCGTTATTGTTTTTTACTGCCTCATGAACATGCATGCCGTACATTCCCTTTCCACCGTATTTGGGTAAAAGTGACGGGTGTATATTTATTATTCTATGAGGATAGGCTTCGGTTAGAAAATCCGGAATAAAAAGCATGAATCCGGCAAGTACTATCAAGTCTATGCTGTTTCTTGTGAGTATAGGCAGTAGCGTAGTACTGTCGTTGATCTTGTCTTTGGTAAGGATAATAGTGTTTATTCCGTATTCTTTTGTTCTTTCTATAACCTTGGCTTTGGGGTTGTTGGTGATGACCATAGCTACCCTAATATTGCCAGACCCTTTGAAGTGTCTGATAATATTAGCGCAGTTTGTACCGTTGCCCGAGGCAAAAATGGCGATGTTTTTCATAAGCTCAAGAGTAAATGGTGTTTAATTTGTCTGTCAATCGTTGTCGATGTCAAAATCGTCGTCGTATTCATCGAAGCCGAACATTGCCGGTTCTATGAAAGCATCAAGGCTTCGGCGGTCCTTCTTTGTTGGTCGGCCGGTTCCCCTTGCCCTGTCAACAAAACCGCTGATGCGGCTCATTTCGAGAATTTCGTATTGCTTAGGGTCTGTAACGTTCTCGTAGATTTCCGGGATAAGTTTTGCACCAACGCGCTGCTCTATGCATTTTAGAATTTTGAACGAATAAGTTACTGGCGGTTTTCTTACGCTTACTGTTTCCCCAACTTTTACCATATGCGATGGTTTTACACTTGTGCCGTTAATCGTTACCCTACTGTTTTTGCATGCGTCGGCAGCAATAGAGCGTGTCTTGAAAATTCGTGCCGCCCATAACCATTTGTCAATTCGTGCTGTATCTGCCATAATTATGCTATTTCCTGTGATTAAACTGGTTCATTGTAATGTCGATGCCGGCAAGTACAAAACTCTTTATGATGTCGCATGCCGTATCGATAGCAGGGGTGAGGGTCTTCATGTCCTCACTGTCATATTTACCGAGTACCCATTCCACTTGCATGCCACGTGGAAAATCGTTGCCTATTCCAACTCTCAGTCTTGCATATTTTTGAGTGCCGATTACCGATTGTATATTCCCAAGTCCGTTGTGTCCGCCATTGCTGCCGTTTCCTTTCAGTCTAAGATTGCCGAGCGGCAATGACAGGTCGTCAACAATCACCAACAGGTGTTCTAATGGAATATTTTCTTTATTCATCCAATATCTGACAGCGTTTCCACTAAGATTCATGAATGTTGTAGGTTTAAGCAAAATGAGTTTTCTGCCTTTTACGGATGTTTCTGCAACAAAACCGTATCTCTTGTCCTGGAAATCAGCTCCTGCTTCATTGGCAAAGGCGTCAACAACCATAAATCCTGTGTTGTGTCGTGTCTTGTCGTATTCGTCGCCGGGGTTACCCAGACCGACGATTAAGAATTTATCCATTTCTCTTTTTTTACCTTTTATATATATGAAACAAATAGTCTCAATCTTATTATTAATTCGAACTTTGTATCTGTCCGAATGCTTCTTCCTTTATATTAAAACGTTTATTTATGAAAAACGGGTGACTCTAAATATGAATATTCAGAATCACCCTTATTTCCTTTTGAAGCCTTTAGACTACGTTGCGGCAATTAAGCCTCAGCATCGCTTGCTGCAGCGATAGACTTACGTGTAGCCTTGATAGAGCATACAACAACGTTCTTGCTTGTTGCCATCTCCAGACCCTCGTAGTTGAGCTCGCCAACTTTGATGCTCTTGCCGATAGCAAGATTTGTAACGTCAATGTCGAGGTGCTCAGGGATATCCTGATATTTGGCTGTAACGTTGATTTTGCGGATAGAGAGGTTCATACGACCACCGTCGCGAACACCCTGTGCCAAACCGTTGAGCTTAACAGGGATACCGATAGTGATAGGCTTCTGATCGTTAACCTCGTAGAAATCAACGTGGAGAAGCGCGTCGGTTACTGGGTGGAACTGCAGCTCTTTCAGAATTGCAGTGTGCTCCTCACCGTCGATAACGAGCTTGATAACGTAGATGTGTGGAGTGTAAACGATTTTGCGGAGCTCGCTCATAGGGCAAGCAATTGACAGAGCCTCAGGAGCACCGTCTGCGTTCTTTGCCTCACCATAAAGGTTACATGGAATCAAGTTCTGCTTGCGCAAAGCTTTAGCAGCCTTCTTGCCAAGGTCAGCTCTTTTCTGACCTTTAACTTCAACTTCTTTCATAATTGTGTTACTCTAAATTAAGTTGTTAATAATAATGCTTAATTCACCATCACACGGGAATTTTATTCACGTAGTGCTTTGAAAAAGCTTGGCAAAGGTACCGCTTTTTTGCAGAACTAGCAAATTCTTAGATAAAAAAAGCGTAAAAACATTCCGCTTTTCTTGCAAGAAACATGTATTTTGAGTATTTTTGCAGAGATTTTTACGAAATACACGTTCATTTATATATTATATAAGATGATAAACAGAGAATTGATAAGGATAAAAATAGTCCAGTTAACCTACGCATACTATCAGAATGGTAATCATAACATGGATAACGCAGAGAAGGAACTCTTGTTCAGTCTCTCGAAAGCTTACGACTTGTATAATTGTCTCTTGTCGCTTATAGTTTCAGTGTCAAGAGAAGCTCATTTGCACTACGATGTAGATGTGGCAAGGGCAAGACGTGAAGGTAAGGAACTTCCGTCGGCTAAATTTGTAAACAATCGTTTTGCCATGCAACTTGAAGAGAACAAACAACTCGCAGAGTATGTTGAAACTCAAAAGACAACATGGGAAGACAATATCGAATTTGTTCGAGGCCTTTTGTCGCAAATCGAGCAGAGCCAAATTTATAAAGACTATATGGCGAACGGTGAAGACTCTTATGAAGATGACCGTGAGGTTTGGCGAAAGCTATACAAGGCTCTCGTTATGGAAAATGAAGATTTGGATTCTTTGCTCGAAGAACGTAGTCTTTATTGGAACGATGACAAAGAAATTGTCGACACTTTTGTCTTGAAGACAATAAAGCGTTTTGATCCTAAAAATAAGGCGAAACAGGAACTCCTGCCGGAGTATAAGGATATTGAAGATAAAGATTTTGCAGTAAAGCTTTTCCGTGCTACAATTCTCAATGCAGACCAATATCAGCGTTATATGAGTGAGACTTCACGAAACTGGGACTTTTCGCGTCTTGCCTACATGGATGTAGTTATTATGCAGATAGCTATTGCCGAGATGCTAAACTTCCCGAATATTCCTGTGAGCGTAACAATCAATGAGTATGTTGATCTTGCCAAGCTATATAGTACTCCGAAGAGCGGGTCTTATATAAATGGTATGCTCGATTCCATTGCTCGGTATTTGTCAGAGAACGGTAAAATGTTGAAGCCGGTTGCAGAGAGAAGATAGAGAATACAGTATGTAGATAATTTTAAAGTTGTCTGCGTGGTGTAGTTTGGAAAATTTTAATTAATATAAATAAGGTAATAAATATAGAATAGAGTATGAATTCATCAGTTCTTTTGGCGGCTCAAGCCGCAGGTCAGCAAGGAGGCAGTATGTCGTTCCTTATTATGATGGTGGCGATATTTGCCATAATGTATTTCTTTATGATACGTCCTCAGAATAAAAAACGCAAGGAAATATTAAAATTCCAAAATTCCCTTCATGAGGGTTCAAGCGTTGTAACTGGTGGCGGATTGTATGGAACCGTAAAGAGAATAGATCTTGCTGCAAACAAAGTTGATGTTGAGATAGCTAAGGGGGTAGTGGTGACAGTTGATAAAGGCAGCGTCTTCGCTGACGTCTCTGAGTCTGCTGCCGTTAGCAAAAACTAATGGGTAAGAATATTTTCATAGATATTTCCAGTGCTTTCAGAAACTCCTTCTTCCGTCTTGTGAATAAGGAGTTCCTGATTTTTTTGTTCTTTCTCGCTTTGAGTGGAGCTTTTTGGCTATTGCTTGCGCTGAATGACACTTACGAGCAGGAGATACGTTTTCCTGTAAGGATTGTCAATGTGCCGAAGAATGTTGTTCTTGTAAGCGATGCTGATGATACATTGCGCGTTTCCGTTCGTGACAAGGGGTACACCCTTTGTGCTTATTTGTATGGAGAGAAAATCAGAAGAATTGATATTCCGTTTTCCTCATACATTAAGAAAAAAGGCTATGGCATGTTGTCAGCGGCAGAGTTGTCTAAGCTTGTTTATCAAGAGCTTTTCAGTTCTTCGCACATAACGTCATTGAAACCGGAAAAATTGGAGTATTTCTATAACTACGGAATGCACAGGCATTTGCCTGTACGCCTATTCGGCAATATAGTTCCGGAAGCAAGCTATTATCTTGCCAGGGTGGAGTTTAAGCCAGACTATGTTGACGTTTATGGAAGTCAGAGCAAGCTCGACAGTTTGAAGTGGGTCTATACAGAGCGCCTTAGCTTGAGGAATCTTAAAGATACTATTGTGCGCATGATAGATTTGAGAAAGATTAGAGGAGTGAAATGTGTACCGTCTATGGTTAAAATTTCCGTTTATCCGGATGTTCTTACTGAAGAAAGTATAGAGGTGCCGATTACTGCAGTTAATATGCCGGAGGGAAAGGTTCTCCGTACATTTCCGGCACGTGTTAAAGTGGTATTCACTGTCGGCGCAAGTAATTTCCGCAATGTTACTCCCGATAAGTTTCGCATAGTTGTTGATTACAACGAGCTACAGGCTAATCCTTCAGAAAAATGCAATTTGCGTATAGCCCAGGTTCCTCATGGCATAAAGAATGTTCATACGGAGGTAGCGCAGGTTGACTATCTTGTTGAGGAGCAGTAGTGGAAATCTATTTGTCAGAAAACTTATAGCGTAATGAAAATAGCAATAACAGGTGGCATTGGAAGTGGAAAGTCTTACTTTTGCGATTTGCTTCGTAAGCGGGGCTTTGAAGTGTATGATTGTGATGGGGCTGCAAAACGTATAATGCTTGAAAATTCTGATGTCATTAGGCGTTTGAAAGAAGTTGTTGGTGATGATGCATATACTGCTGATGGAAAATTGAATAAACCACGCCTTTCGAGATTTATCCTTTCATCTGAAGAGAATGCAAGATGTGTGAACAGTATTGTTCATCCTGCAGTCGCTGCAGATTTTGAGCAGTCGGGAATGATGATTATGGAATGTGCAATACTTTTTCAGAGTCATTTTGACCGTCTAGTTGACAAAGTGGTGTGTATATCAGCTGATAAGGAAGTTCGTGTGAAACGTATCATGTTGCGCGACTCCATCTCGAGAGAGAAAGCCATGGAGTGGATTTCTTGTCAAATGAGTCAGGAAGAGATGGAAAGTAGGAGCGATGTTGTAATTGAGCATAATACAGATGTTACCGAAGATGACATGCAGAAACTCCTTAGTGCAATTGAAGCGTGATTTCTGTTGGTACGATTATTCAATTTTATACAGATAAACATTTTAAATAGAGAAGAAAATAAATATTAATAATATATTAAACAAATAAACAAAAATGGACTATACAATTTTGTCGGTTTCAGGAAAACCAGGACTTTACAAGCTCGTTTCGAGAGCAAAAATGAATCTTATCGTTGAAGCTTTAGACTCTACACATCGTCGTGTACCAGTCTTTGCGTCAGACCGTGTTACAAGTCTTCAGGATATTGCTATGTATACAAATGCAGATGATGTTCCTTTGATGAATATTCTTGATGCAGTATTGAAAAAGGAAGACGGTAAGGTATGTTCGCTTAATTACCGCAAATGCTCAAAAGAAGAGCTCCATGAGTATTTTGCTTCAGTCTTGCCAGATTACGACCGCGATCGTGTTCACGACAGTGATATAAAGAAACTTCTTCAGTGGTATAATATTCTCGTTGAGGCTGGTGTTACAGATTTCTTGACAGAGGAAGCTCCTGCAGAAAATACTGATGAGGCTGCATCCGAGGAGGCAAAATAAGTAGTAAATCATTTCTAACCAGTCAAACAGGGAGGCTTGGGAATATGAGAAGAGCGGAACGTTATGAGCAAGTATTGAATTATTTCAAGGCAAAGATGCCGGAAGTAACGACTGAGCTGTATTTTGCAACTCCCTTTCAGTTGCTTGTAGCTACTATGCTCAGTGCACAGTGTACGGACAAGCGTGTAAATATGGTTACGCCGGAACTTTTCCGTCGATATCCGGATGCAAAATCATTGGCACAGGCTGATGTAGATGATGTGTTACTGCTTATAAGTAGCGTTTCGTATCCAAATGCAAAATCTCGCCATCTTGTGGAGATGGCACATAAGTTAGTGGATGATTTTGATGGTGAGGTACCGCATGACATGGCATCACTTGTCAGTTTGCCAGGTGTCGGACGCAAGACAGCCAATGTTGTTCGTGCAGTAGCATTCGGTGAGGCGGCAATGCCGGTAGATACTCATGTCTTTAGAGTCAGCCATCGTTTAGGACTAGTTCCGCGGACGGCAGATACACCACTTGCTGTGGAGAAAATACTTACTTCAAATATTCCAGAGAGTTTACAGACTGATGCCCATCATTGGTTGTTGCTTCATGGCAGATACGTTTGTACCAGTCGTTCGCCGCATTGTAAAGACTGTCCGTTCAATGATTTTTGTCCATCGGCAGGAAAAGAAAATGCAAGTAGAAGGGTAAAACGATAAGTTGAAAGTTTTGCTGTAGGTTAGAAAATGAAAATTGAAAAAAATAGACTAAAAAAGGAGTTAGAACTTTTGTCCTAACTCCTTTTTGGTATCTCTTATAAAGATAATTACATGATTCCGTGTGCACTTACGGTTTTGTCTATGCGTCCGATCATTCCCTGCAGAGCCTTGCCAGGTCCACATTCAGTAAAGTCGTCTGCACCGTCAGCAATCATATTCTGTACACATTGAGTCCAGCGTACTGAGCTTGTAAGCTGTGCGATAAGGTTCTTCTTGATTTCTGCAGGCTCAGTATGAGGCTTACCGTCAACGTTCTGGTAAACAGGACATTTAGGAGCGTGGATTTCCGTTTTTTCTATAGCAGCCTCCAGCTCATCCTTAGCTGGCTGCATCAGTGGAGAATGGAAAGCTCCGCCAACCTTCAGCGGAAGAGCACGCTTTGCTCCAGCTGCTTTCAATTTCTCGCATGCTTCCTGTATAGCCTCAATGTTTCCTGAAATAACGAGCTGTCCAGGACAGTTGTAGTTTGCCGGAACAACAACGCATCCCGGTTTGCTTATTTCTTTGCAAACCTCTTCAATCTTGTCGTCAGCCATGCCAACGATAGCCGCCATAGTAGAAGGTGCAGCTTCGCAAGCCTTCTGCATAGCCATGGCACGTGCATAAACGAGGCGCAGTCCGTCCTCAAAAGTCAGAGCTCCAGCAGCTGTAAGAGCCGAGAATTCACCGAGTGAGTGTCCGGCAACCATTGCTGGTTTGAAATCGTCGCCCATACATAGAGCGCTGATTACGCTATGTAGGAAAACGGCAGGCTGAGTCACTTTTGTCTGTTTCAGTTCCTCGTCAGTTCCGTTAAACATGATGTCTGTGATGCTGTATCCGAGAATTTCGTTAGCTTTGTCGAAAAGTTCTTTTGCCAAAGGGTTGTTGTCGTAGAGGTCTTTTCCCATGCCTACGAACTGTGCTCCCTGTCCAGGAAATACAAATGCTTTCATTATTTTCTTTTTTATATTAAAAATGTTTTTTCTCTTGTCTTTGATGTTTCTTGCTTGTTTCACAATGCTCTGCTTTGTATCTATGTTGTAGAAATAGCGAATGTGGTAACATGCCGAAAATCTTTGCAAAGTTAGTCAAAAATGTTGGATATTAGTCATTTGACGGGAAAAATATGCAGTATATACTAAAATCTTGTGAAAAAAACTCATCATATTAGGAAAAATACTCACAAACAATTATTTTTGTCATGATTAAACATTTGAATTATGAGAAAATTGATTATAGCGCTTGTAATTGCCTTTAGCTACTTTCTTACGTCAAAGGCACAGCATATAGACCTTAATTATAATAAGGTAGAGGAAAACAATAAAGTTACAGTCGGTGATTCTTTGACTGATATTGCTTCGATGACAAAAGTTTCGGAGTGTAGTTTGCCCGAAAACTCTGTACCAAAGCCATATTCGCGTCGCTCTTATTATGGTGAGCCATATAGTGTTGCCAATGATTCTCTTCATTTGCCGGCACTTACGATGCGTGGGCAAATGCCTTTGATGTCTTGTCCTTATGCCTCATTATGGGGACTTGATACATGGCAGTTGCATAAAGGTTTGAATATGAGTCTCGGTGCCTCGGTCTTTGCTTCCTTCGGTAAGAATGCACCGCATGGGGCTGGTTTTGCGCAAGACCTCTCCATGATGTATGCTGTTCCACTTTCAAAAAATCTCTCTCTTGCTTTAGGCGGATGGATAAGTAATGCCTATTGGGCTCACGACCGTTTTACCGATGCCGGTGTTAGTGCTGTCTTGGGATATAAGTTTGATAATCATTGGGAGGCATACGTTTATGGACGGAAGTCGCTTGTAAACAAGCCGATGCCTTATCACTTCTATACAATGCAAGAACTCGGTGACCGTATTGGAGCTGCCGTAAAATATAATTTTTCGCCGAGTTTCAGTGTGCAGGTTTCTGTTGAGGCGGGTAGGGCAAAACTCCCTGATTATTATAGCCGTCAAAGTCTGTTTCATGGCGATGGCGGTATGAAATAAAAGGTGCAGAAAAATTGCATGTATTATGCACCTTCGGTGCAGTATAGAAGCACCAAAGGTGAATGATAGCTTTAGCATCCGTGAATCAAACCAATATTGAATTGTATTATTCAGAATAAAAAAGCAAAGAAAATTTTTGTCGGTTAAAATATTCGTTTTATCTTTGACGCCAAATTGTGTTTAGGAAATAAAAACAGAACTTATTATGGAAAAATTATATCCGTTTCTATTTGAACCGAACCTACATACCGTAGTATGGGGTGGTGATCGTTTGTGTCCATATAAAGGCCTGGAGCCTAAGGCAGAACCAATAGGTGAAAGCTGGGAGGTCAGTGCTGTTCCTTCGAGTGTTAGCGTAATCCGTAATGGCTCTTTTGCCGGTAAGGATCTTGTTTCGGTAGTTTCAGAATATCCGAGAGAGATTCTGGGCGAGACAGTGGCTAAGAACTACGACAATAAGCTTCCTCTCCTTATAAAATTTATTGATGCCAAGCGAGACCTCAGTATTCAGGTTCATCCGAACGACGAGATGGCGCGCAGAGTACATGGCAAGTCAGGTAAAACGGAAATGTGGTATATTATTGATGCCAACCCAGGAAGTTATCTATATGCCGGATTTAAAACGCAGATATCAGAATACGAATATAAAAAACGTATAGCCGACGGTACCATTACCGATGTATTGGCGCGCCATGAGGTGCATCCTGGTGATGTGTTCTATTTGCCGGCAGGTAGAGTTCATGCTATTTGCAGTGGTATTCTTCTTGCGGAAGTTCAGCAGTCGTCAGACCTTACTTATCGTATTTACGACTACAACCGTCCTGGTCTCGACGGCAAGCCTCGTGAGTTGCATACAGAATTGGCGGCACAGGCTCTCGACTACCATGTGGAGGATTCGTATCGTACCGTTTACAAGGAGGCTGAAAACCGTTCTAACCTTGTTATAGACTCTCCGTATTTTACAGTTCGTGTTACCGATTTAGTTGATACCTTTCATCGTAACCTTATGAAGTACGACAGCTTCATAATATGTATGTGCATAAAAGGAGACTGCAAAATCGTTGTACGTTCCACGGGCGACGAAATAATATTAAAAGAGGGTAACAGTTGCTTGATACCGGCATGCATTGCCGATTATGATGTAATACCGCTACATGGAAACTCGCGTATCTTAGATGCATTTATCGACAACAAGGACCGTAGTCTGCCACACCGCATAACTCGTTTCCTTCACCTTACTTATAAATAGAATATAGATTCGGAAATATAGAATTAAGAGGATTGTTACATAATAGAAGAAAACAACTCTTAATTCTATATTCTTTATTCGATAATTTATATTACACATTAACCTCTTGCAGAAACATTTTAAACTCCCGAATCGTCTTTCTTTATTAAAATTGTTGCACACTCATTATGTAGTGTGCGCATTTTTAAGATAAAGAGTTTAAAATATTTTAAATACCATGATACTTGTTTCAGATTTTCGTCTATTTATTATTATATTTGCATACCAATTTATGGGAAAAACAATAAAAAAATAACGAAAAAGATATAAAAATCTATGTTTGAAAATCTAAGCGACAGACTTGAGCGTTCCTTTAAAATACTTAAGGGAGAAGGCAAGATAACAGAGATTAACGTTGCGGAAACGCTCAAAGATGTCCGTAGGGCATTGACCGAGGCCGACGTGAACTACAAGGTTGCAAAGAACTTTGTAGACACCGTAAAGAAAAAAGCAATGGGTATGAATGTGCTCACTGCCGTAAAACCTGGGCAACTCATGGTGAAACTCGTTCATGACGAGCTTGCAGAGCTTATGGGTGGAGAAGCTGCAGAGTTAAAACTTGATGGTCATCCTTCAATAATCCTAATGTCTGGTCTGCAAGGTTCCGGAAAAACTACATTTAGCGGCAAACTTGCAAACATGCTGAAAAATAAGCAGCATAAAAATCCATTGCTCGTAGCATGTGACGTTTATCGTCCTGCAGCAATAGACCAGCTCAAGGTCGTAGCTGAGCAAATCGGTGTTCCTGTTTATTCAGAAGAAGGAAACAAAAACGTCGTTGAAATAGCAAACAATGCGATAAAGGAAGCGAAAGCCAAGAACTATGATGTAGTTATTATAGATACTGCCGGTCGTTTGGCTGTCGACGAAGAGATGATGGACGAGATTGAACGACTGAAGAATGCCGTAAATCCAAATGAAACACTCTTCGTTGTTGACTCCATGACCGGACAGGATGCCGTTAATACGGCAAAGACTTTCAATGACCGCCTTGATTTCGACGGTGTCGTTTTGACAAAGCTCGACGGTGATACACGTGGCGGTGCAGCTCTGAGCATTCGTACTGTTGTTACGAAACCGATAAAATTTGTCGGAACAGGCGAGAAAATGGAAGCAATCGATGTGTTCCATCCATCGCGAATGGCAGACCGTATCCTCGGAATGGGTGATATCGTAAGTTTGGTAGAGCGTGCACAGGAGCAGTTTGACGAAGAAGAGGCAAAACGCCTGCAGAAAAAGATACAGAAAAACAAATTCGACTTCAATGACTTCCTCGGACAGATTCAGCAGATAAAGAAGATGGGTAATCTTAAAGATCTCGCTTCTATGATACCAGGTGTTGGCAAGGCAATAAAAGATGTAGATATCGATGATGATGCTTTCAAGGGAATTGAGGCAATAATCCTTAGTATGACAACAAAGGAACGTACAAATCCAGAAGTCCTCAACACCAGTCGTCGTCAGCGTATTGCCAGAGGTTCAGGTACAAGTATTCAGGATGTAAATCGTCTTATAAAGCAGTTCGACCAGACGCGCAAAGTGATGAAGATGGTTACCGGCTCTAAGATGACTCAGATGATGAATGCAATGAAACACATGAAGGGTGGAATGCCTGGAATGCCAAAGATTTAGAATTCTTATCCGGAATTTCTTGGTTGTCAATAATATTGTTGACCAAGAAATTCCGAAAAATTAAAAAGATAAAAGAAAACACATGCAGTTAATTGACGGAAAAGCTACAGCGGCTGCCATCAAAGCAGAAATAGCCGTAGAAGTAAAGGAAATAATAGACCAGGGAGGAAAGCAACCCCATTTGGCTGCAATCCTCGTTGGGCACGACGGTGGTAGCGAGACTTATGTCAAGAACAAAGTTCTCGCCTGTGAGGCTTGTGGCTTCAAAAGTACACTCATACGCTTTGAGGATAATGTCAGCGAAGCTGAACTTCTTGCAAAAGTCGATGAACTAAATCGTGATGCAGATGTCGACGGCTTTATCGTACAGTTGCCTTTGCCGAAACACATTGACGAGCAGAAAGTAATCATGGCGATAGACTATCGCAAGGACGTAGACGGCTTTCATCCGATTAATGTCGGACGTATGGCAATCGGACTCCCATGTTTCATTTCTGCAACCCCACTTGGTATCCTGACTTTGCTTCGTAGATATAAAATAGAAACGTCAGGCAAGAAATGTGTCATTCTCGGTCGCAGCAATATCGTCGGCAAACCAATGGCACAGCTTATGATGCAGAAGCAATATGGCGATGCCACGGTAACGGTATGCCACAGTCATTCAAAAACTCTGAAAGAGGAATGCCGCGAGGCTGATATCATCATAGCTGCTATCGGGCAACCCAATTTCGTAACTGCAGATATGGTAAAAGAAGGAGCTGTGGTCATAGACGTTGGTACAACGCGAGTGCCAGACGCTACACGAAAGAGCGGATTCCGCCTAAACGGAGACGTGAAGTTCGATGAAGTAGCTCCCAAATGTTCATTTATAACTCCTGTGCCGGGAGGTGTCGGACCAATGACTATCTGCTCATTGATGAAGAACACACTGGCAGCAGGAAAAAAAGAATATTATAAATGACCGCAGAGGAATTCTACGAAAAAGGAAAAGAGTTTCAGCGGACCGGCAATTGGCAGGAGGCAATCCATTGCTATCTCGAGGCGATAGAACTCGATCCTGATAGTCCGGCTGTTGGAGCAAAGAAAATGGTTGAGGACATACTCAACTATTATTGCAAGGATATGTATAATCCTTGATAGTATAGAGAGAAAAAACATTTTGAATTTATATTTATAGAGCTATAGCGATTTGGACGCCGTGTGACGAGTTCGCACAAAGTCCATAAACTGTTACCCTTTAATTTAATTAGCAAAGACATGGGAAAAATCAAAGGAGCTATCGTTGTAAACACAGACCGCTGCAAAGGCTGCTCGCTCTGTGTCGTAGCATGCCCAAAGGATGTCATTGCATTGTCTGACAAACATGTCAACGTGCATGGTTATCCTTATGCCGTGGCTGTGCACCCCGATGACTGTATCGGATGTGCATCGTGTGGTATTGTATGTCCTGACGGATGTATCAGTGTTTACAAAAAACGTATGGAGGAATAGGAAATGGCAGAAAAAGAAGTTCTTTTAATGAAAGGAAATGAGGCAATAGCGCATGCTGCAATACGTTGTGGATGTGATGCCTATTTCGGATATCCTATCACTCCGCAAAGTGAGGTGATAGAAACCCTTGCTGAGCTTAAGCCTTGGGAAACAACGGGAATGGTTGTTGTACAGGCCGAGAGCGAGGTGGCGTCAATAAATATGGTATATGGAGCTGCCGGTTCTGGAAAGCGTGCCTTCACGTCATCATCAAGTCCAGGTGTGGCACTGATGCAGGAAGGTATTTCATATATGGCAGGAGCCGAGATACCAGGTGTCTTTATCAATGTGCAGCGTGGTGGACCTGGACTTGGTACTATACAACCGTCGCAGAGTGACTATTTCCAGTCTACACGTGGCGGAGGAAACGGCGACTACTATGTTATCGTGCTCGCACCGGCATCTGTGCAGGAAATGGCAGATTTCGTAGACCTTGCCTTTACGCTTGCTTTCCGCTACCGCATGCCGGCAATGATATTGAGTGACGGTGTTATCGGACAGATGATGGAGAAGGTGGTTCTTCCGCCGATAAAGCCTCGTCGTACGGAGGAGCAGATAAAGAAAGAATGCCCGTGGGCAACTTTCGGACGTACTCCAGACCGTGACATTAATGTAATGACTTCGCTCGAGCTGCAGCCAGAGGTTATGGAACAGCGTAACTTGAAACTTATCGAGAAATACAATAAAGTAAAAGCTAATGAGGTTCGTTTCGAAACCACTCAGTGTGACGATGCTGATTATGTAATTGTTGCATTCGGCAGTGCCGCCCGTATTTCAGAGAAGGCAATGGAACTCGCACGCGAGGAAGGATTGAAAGTAGGACTCTTCCGTCCTATAACACTTTGGCCGTTCCCAGAGAAACAACTCCACGAGCTTGCCAAGGGCAAGAAGGGTGTACTCTCGGTAGAGATAAACGCCGGACAGATGGTAGAGGATGTGCGCCTCGCCACATGTGGAGAAGTTCCGGTAGAACATTTCGGCCGTCTTGGCGGTATCGTTCCTGATCCAGAAGAAATCGTAAATTCTTTGAAGGAAAATATCAAGAATGGCAAGTTTAATGGTTAAACGAAAAAATAGGAAAGTCATGAAAGAAGATATAATAGCACCGGAGAATCTCGTTTACGAGAAACCCTCGCTTATGAACGACACTCCAATGCACTATTGCCCGGGATGTTCCCACGGCGTGGTACATAAACTCGTGGCAGAGGTAATTGAGGAAATGGGAATGCAGAACAAGACAGTCGGTGTGTGCCCGGTTGGTTGCTCCGTATTTGCCTATCGTTATCTTGATATCGACTGGTCAGAGGCTGCTCATGGTCGTGCACCGGCAGTGGCAACAGGTATCAAGCGTTGTTGGCCAGACCGCCTTGTGTTTACATACCAAGGCGATGGCGACCTTGCTTGTATCGGAACTGCAGAAACAATACATGCTTTGAACCGTGGTGAGAATATAACGATAATATTTATCAACAATGCCATATACGGTATGACTGGCGGACAGATGGCACCGACGACACTGCTCGGACAGAAAACCGCCACTTGTCCTTACGGACGTACACCGGAGCTTCACGGATATCCTTTGAAGATGACAGAGATTGCAGCAACACTTCAGGGTACTTGTTATGTTACCCGTCAAAGCGTTGATACTGTAGCCTCAATCCGCTCTGCCAAGAAAGCTATCCGTAAGGCATTTGATGCTTCTATGGCAGGTAAGGGCTCAAGTCTCGTAGAGATTGTCAGCACCTGTAACAGCGGCTGGAAACTTTCTCCGGTAAAGGCAAACGAGTGGATGCGTGAGAACATGTTTAAGTTTTATCCTAAGGGCGACCTTAAAAACACTATTGACGAATGAAAAAGGAAATAATAATATCAGGATTCGGCGGTCAGGGTGTGCTTTCCATGGGTAAGATTCTTGCTTACTCCGGATTGATGGAGGACAAGGAAGTTACATGGATGCCGGCATACGGACCGGAGCAGCGTGGCGGAACAGCCAACGTTACCGTTATTGTAAGCGATGAGCGCATTTCGTCGCCAGTATTGAGCAAGTTCGATATTGCCATCGTGCTCAATCAGCCGTCGCTCGACAAATTTGAACCTCGCGTAAAGCCAGGTGGTATTCTAATATACGAAGGTAACGGAATAATAAATCCTCCAACCCGTAAGGATATTTCGATTTATCGTATAGATGCTATGGATAAAGCCGCTGAGATGAAGAATACCAAGGTATTCAACATGATTGTTCTGGGCGGTATGCTTAGTGTGGCTCCTGTAGTAAGTGAGAATGGAGTGGAGAAAGCCCTCTTTAAAACTCTTCCTGAGCGCCACCATAAGCTTATACCTCTCAATATGGAGGCAATAAAGGTTGGTGGAGACATCATGCAAAAACAGTAATATCTTTAAGGTATATAAACAAAAGCCCGGAATCCCTGTTTCTTTCAAGGATTCCGGGTTTTATCATTATTTCTTTAGACTTTCCGCCACTTGGAAAATTTCCCTAATTCTTTTGTCGCTCACGTTTTTGTCCATATTTACACAGCATATTCCAGTTAGAGTCAAATCTTTTCCGCCAGCCGTCACTCGTTCAGATATGTTTTTCTTTAGCTCATCGATTGTGTAACGTTGTATCTCAACAGGATTAAGTCGTATATTAAGAAACGTATTAGGTAGGAATTTTCTTAGCAGTGCTACATCGCCTCCCCAGCCAACGTCAAGAAACGTAAGACGCTCAATTTCGCTGAATGCTTTAGCCATACGATGCGGATCCTTTCCGCAGTAGTGAATACCATAAGGCTTATGCCGCATGCTCCATTCCTTGTCGATAGGCAGGAAAAAACGTCTGTAGTCATCTTCGGAAATCATAGTATGGCTACACTCCGAATGTATAGCCACTGGATAGTCGAAAAGTCTCGCACTACGGTTTACCGAAATAGAGGAAGATCCAGTGTTGGTTTGTACATACCAGACAAATTTGTCAATAATTTCAGCAATCTTCTTGAAGAACATATTTGCTTTCTCTGGTTCCATCACCATGTCGGTAAATATTTCCTCGCCTCGTATATCAATGGCAATATTTAGCACGCCACCCCAATTCACGTCGCCTGCTACATATCCGTATCTTTTCTTCAGTTCTTCCACAAGTGACTCAAAACGCTTAAAGGCAGGTGAGCGAAATGCTTCCTCTACATTAATGTCGAGAGAGTCACGATGGGCGCAAATAACCTGTGGTGGAGCATCGTCGTAATATTCCACTTTACATCCCAGCATTTCAGAAAGTAGATAACCAGAAGCAAGATGTACTGCTCCTATTTGTGGAATTTTCTTGTCGTGATCCTCTCCGAGACCGAGATCGCCGAAGCGTTCGAATAATTCTTGCTCCATCTTTTGTTCATCGTCAACTCGTCGGTGTGGGTCATAGAAAAAATCCTTGTCAAAAGAGATTCCTGTATTCTTGTACCACCAGTCGGGATGGAAAACAATGTCAACAGGCAGTCTCTTACTGCATATCTTAATCATAAAGTCTACAATATTGTTTATTATAATAATGTATAAGATATTGTTATGTACTCATGTAATGAAAGAATAGTTTTTTTATATGCGTTTCTTTCACTTTCGGCATATAATTTGCATATATGCCAATGATAGACAATTAACAAGAAATGGAGGTGACATTATGGCATTTATAGACTATTACAAAATATTAGGTGTAGACAAGACTATACCGCAGAAGGATGTTAAAAGGGCATACTTGAAACGAGCAAAGCAATTTCATCCAGACTTGCATCCTGATGACCCGAAGGCAAAGGCTAAGTTTCAGGCATTGAACGAAGCATACGAAGTAATTGGTGATCCGGAGAAAAGAAAAAAATATGACCAGTATGGTGAGCATTGGCGTGAAGCAGAACAGTTTGGTGGCGCTGGCGCTGCTGGCGGACAGGGCGGAACATACTATTATAATTCCGGTACGGGAGGCGGTTCACCGTTCGAAGGCTTTGACTTCTCCAACTTCGGAAATGGTGGTGGCGGATTCTCCAGTTTCTTTCAGGATCTTTTCGGAGGAAGTGCCCGTATGCGAGGCGGTAGAGCATCTGCGGGTATGCGACAGAACAGTGGTGAGATGCATGCTAATGTAAACATCGATTTGTATACGGCTCTCTTAGGCGGAGAAATTCTTCTGCAGCTCTCAAGTGGTTCAAAGATTAAGTTGAAGGTAAAGCCGGAAACACAGAATGGTACGAAAGTTCGTTTGCGTGGCAAGGGTTACGACCGTGGCGACGGTACTATTGGCGACTTAATCATTACATATAATGTGAAATTGCCAACAGGACTTTCTGAACATCAAAAAGATTTACTTCGTCAAATGAAGAATGGCTAATTACAGTATTAACGATAAAAAGCGAATCTCTTCACAGAGACCCGCTTTTTTATTAGTCATTAGTTTTTAAGGTAAAAAGATTGTATTCAGGATAACTGGTTGCAAAAGTATAGCGTTTTTTGCATTTGACAAAGATTTTTAATATGTTAGATAGCATGTTTTGCTGATTTTCTAAAGTTTTTACGTTACATGTTGTAAATATAGCTATATAATATAAAGAAGTTTACATTTATTCTATGAATCTTTTTATTTTTATCTATAATAGTTAAGTAGATTATCAAAAATAATTTCAAGTATTATTTGTATACTTATTAATGATGTGTAGTACACATTTTTTTGCTAAATACCATTTATTTGTTAATAAACATTAAAAAAGATGGAAATACTTGCGAGTTCAAAAATAAAGTCGTACCTTTGCACTCGCAATTAAGAAATGGCTCCGTAGCTCAACTGAATAGAGCATCTGACTACGGATCAGAAGGTTCCGGGTTTGAATCCCAGCGGAGTCACAAGAAAAAGTTTTTAGAGTTGTTTAGAAAGAGCAACTTAAAGACGTGAGAGTTATGAGGGTGTTAGATTCTAACATCCTCATTTTGTGTATTTTAGGTACTTTTTTCGCGGCTATAAGTTTTGCTAATCAGAGATTATTTAGAGTTTGAGTTAATGTCAAACCAAGTGGCTGATTTGGGGCAAAAGGTAATTAACGATACAGAAAAGTACAGAAAGATACAGAAATTTGTTACACTTTTTGTTACACACCCCCTTGGAAATTTGTTACACTTTTGAAGTTTTAGCGAATTCCAGGGCAATAATACATTTTGCAACAGTTAAAAAAACATTACAACGATTGTCTGTGCTCCGATGATGTCACGCAAAACTTTTATTGAAATGAAAAAGAATTTAGTGGATGTCGTTTATGACAGAAGGAATCTTGTTGCAAAGAAAGGTTATGGATTTCTAGAAGTGAGGGTTTATCTTGACCACACAGGAAGAAGGAAGTACTTGAAAATTGACAAGTGTACTCCAAGTGAGGCAAAGAAACTTGAAAAGTCCCATGAGACAAAGGAACTGATCGAGAAATGTGAGCAGATTCTGTCTGTGATGAAATTTCTTGGTGAAGACATGACACCGGAAAATTTTGATTTTCATCTAACTGGAGAATCAAAGAAAACTGAAAAGTTAGATGAGCCGGAACCCAAGGAAGAAGCTCCCAAGGACAACTCCAACAAGAGTTTCATCCGCTACATGGAATTTGCCCTCGCCGATGAGGAGCTTCGCCCCGGCACCCATAAGAATAAGGTGGTAGTGATAGATGCCGTAAAGCGTTTCGGCGGTCTGAACACCTACGGCGACTTGACTCCGGCAAAGATCCGTCAGTTTGACGACTGGCTTCATGACGGCACAAGGTCTGATGTAACTATTTCCGGCTACCACAAGAAGGTACATAAGTGGGTGCGGCAGCTTGTCGAGACAGACGAGATAGCCCATGACCCGTATTCCCGTGTAACGATAAAGCGCGGCAAGAGCAAGGAGCGCCGTCCTTTGACGGAATCCGACTTGAAACGTATGCGCGAGTACCGTTTTACAGGCAAGCTTGAACGTGTGCGCGACCTGTTCATCTTCTCGGCATATACAGGTTTGTCTTATGCCGATACCCAAATCTTTGACTTCGAGAGCATGACGTTAAGCAACGGCGGTATGTACTATGTTGACGGCAGCCGAGTGAAGACCGGCACACGCTTCTTCACTCCGATACTGTCCCCTGCAATGGAAGTGCTTAAGAAATACAACTTCAATTTGCCTAAGATAAGCAACCAAAAGGCAAACGACTACCTCCATCTGATAGAGGCACAACTCGGTTTCCGCAACAGCCTTACTTTCCACGTTGCACGGCACACCTTCGCTACTCTCGCCCTGTCTCATGACGTGCCAATCGAGAACGTGGCGAGAATGTTGGGACATGAAGATATAAAGACCACACAGATTTATGCCAAGGTGCTGCGCTCCACCATCGAGCGCCATGCCGAAGCACTACAAGGCGCACTACTCTAAAATCCGGTAGAAAATGCCTTTAAGTAACCGTGACCTTCCCGATTCGTGGAACGTCGCGGTTATTTTTTCGCACAGATACTTGCCGCCATTTATGTAGAACACCGCCCTCGGAGAGGGCACAGAATCCGACAGAAAAGAGAAATGGTACTTCTTCTTTCCGTCGATGTTGTATTTAATGCCGCTGCTCTGTGTATTTCCATTGATGCGAAGAGAATACTCTTCGGCATATACGACGGAAAAATCGTCGCGTACCTCGATGAAGTCCACCACCGGGTGCGGCTGATACGGCAGATGATAATACCTGCCGTCCCAAATCCCCATGTAGATGCACGAGAAATAATCCTCCGAACTGTCCTTTTCCCCCTTGGAAATGGCATAGCTCGCCGTGCCCTGTGCCAGATCCCCGGCATCATAGTCAATGCCGTCATGCCCCCTCGTGTTCTCCGTAACGCCCGACCATGTCGTGCTGTCGCCGCCGCTGACGGTGCCGTCCTCCGACATCACCCACCCCGTGTTGTCGCCCATATCACCGCAGTTGAGAAACAGCATGTTACCATACGTGTCGTCAGTGCCCTCAATCCATGCCGGCACAATCTTAATCTCGATGTCGTCCGAATCCTCACTTACGAACCTCTCCCCGAACTGGTTTACCGAGAGCAGCCTGTTATAATACTTGTACATCTTGCTTTCCCCGATTTTCTTGTAAAACACCGACTTGTAACAGTACATCACGAAATAAGTACCGTTCTCCTTGCAGAAAAAAAGCTTGTTTCCCCTGGAACCGCGCATATAACCGCGAGTGAAGCCCTCTCCGCTGTGTCCGGGTCCTGAAATAGTCTGCACCCCCGAAATCTTAAGCCCCTTCGCTTCCGATAGAAGCTCCTCCATGGTATTGAAGACAACCGCTTTCTTTTTGTTCGCCCGTATGAACCAGTCGCACGAAGAATATGCCCATAGAAGCGAACCATTGTCAGCATACTTCAGATTAGAGCTGCCGAAATACTTTGAATCATCCTCCCTCGACACCTCGGCAGTATAAGAATCCACCACCCTGTCAAGTCTTACGCTCTCCACCTTTTCAAGAGCCGTTCGAGTAAAGGAGAAAGAAACCGTCCTGTTCTTGTGGTTGATGTCGAACTCCCCCGAAAGGAAATATTCCAGCTGCTCGAAAAACTCCGTCAGCGACCAGTGCGGAAGAGCGATGGCAAAGTTCCACGCCTCCCATGACGGCGGCAGAGTGTTGCAGATAACAAGATCCTTCATCCTCGACACGGTAAGCTGCGAGAAATCCCCCGTGTACCCCGTGACCTCACAGATCTTGTCAAGGATATAAAGAAGATACGGCTGGAACGTCAGCGAACTCCTCTGCTGCGTAAACTCCTTGTACTTGCCGCTTTCCGCATCCACGGAAACCACATTGTGCAGTTCCCCGTAAGAATTGTTAGCCCACGGCAGCGGCACCCAGTTGTTGTAAGGATACGGACGGAAGGCATCCTCCGGGTCATAATGACTCGGCGACCTGTCCTCCGGATACCCGAGAAACAGCTCGTTAAGATAGATGTCGTCAAAAGTAGAGTCAAAGTTCTGCGCGCTCTTACCCTCAAGAAACTGCGTTTTCACCTCCGTGTCGGAAATCTCCGTAATGGTGATGCACCCCGACTTGTAGAAGTCCCCGTCGCGGATGTCGCAGTCAAAGACGACATTTGACTTCTCCACGTCCGCGCGGTGGATGTGCCCGAAGATGTCGATATTCTGGGCGCATCCCTTCAAGGGAAACGTAATGGTCAGCGTATAACTGTCCGAACCAGTAAACAGACGGTTCTCGAAAATGAAGTCAAACGATGTGTTCTTCTTCAAAAAAGCTTGCTTGCCGTTGATAATAATTTCCATATTAAGTGCTATTTTTCAATCAAATATAGCACTTAAATGTAAAGTATGAAAAGACGTAGTTTATAATTTTATTTCTAATTTATCTTCAAAGATAATTTCGCCTCTATCAAGTTTCCAATGAACATAACTATTTAAATCAGAACGCAATATGCCAATTATATCCTTAATAGAAAGGTGAAATTTTTCAGCATAAGAACTCATTTGATTGTACGTTTCATTGACATACTCACTATCCCAATCCCCATGGATTCTTAAAAAAGTAATATAGTTATAGAGAGTTTCTTTAAGGCGGATTTTAAAACTTTCTACATCCTCATAATCACAATACATACCTTCCACATGTTCATACATATCCCAACCATTTGCGCAACAGAAAGCCAAATGCTGAATTTTTTCGAGGTCAGAAAGATCATGAAATTCTTTCAATGAAGAATCAAAATAGTAACGAGTTGGCTCCGGCAAATAAAGTTCCAATTCGAAATCTGTCACATTCATTTTCATAAGTATCAATTTTTTTGCAAATATAGTGAATTTTTTTATTTCCTCCTTGATTTAGGTGTTTTGTTTCTGATAAGCGTGTTGTATTCGTCCTGTGCCTGTTTGATGCCCGTGTCTCCGGTGACCGTGTTCACCGTGACAAACGGCTCATTGAGTCTGTCCTTTAATGCGGACATGGTTTCTGTGTATTCACTCATTATTTTTGCGTTTTGCACAATAGCTGCCGCAGCCAGTCCGTCCGACTGCTGCTGCACGATGATAGGCTGCTGTTTAGCCGAAGAAGGAGCGGCAATAGGAGAAATCGTCCGGCTAACATCATCGGCTCGTAAGGATCCGATGGTGTTAGTCCGCTGCGCATAGTCAAGAGCGTTGATGATAGGTCGAGCCACAGGAGAAGCAAGCATCTCCTGCGAAGCCACCCATTCTCCGGCATGAACGATGCCGACTTCTTCATCAACCCTACCCGAAGGAGTAAAACCACCGCGCATATATCCCTGACTTTCCGAAGCCTGCTGTTGCTTCTTTATTGCAGCAATCTGGATGGCACCTGCAGCGATAGCCATCGCCGCGGCAATAGGAGCAAGGATATAACCCACCATAGGAATGGCGGCAGCCGATCCGTAAGCCGACAGTGCATTCTGTGCCGTCTGCGCCACGGCTTGCAATACCTGCATCGTGAACATCTTCTTGTTCGCCTCGTTCTTTTTCTTGGCGAGTTCCTTCTGCTTCTGCTCCTCCAGCTTCTTAACCTTGTAGTTGTTGCCCTCCGCCTGACTAATCTCCTTGTCATACCGTTTCTCGATGGCGGCAGTCTGAATCTCCAGTTCCGCCTGAATAAGCGACGTCATGCCGGAGAAAATCGACGACATTCCCGACGTCAGCGTGTCGAAGGACCCGGTCACCGCCTGTCCCCAGTCAGACTTCAGCCATTCCGTAACATCCTCCGCCATACCCTGGAGAATATTCCTGTTTTCATCCTTGTACTCCTGTCCGTACTTTTTTGCGAGAGCCACCTTTGCTTTTTGGTAAGCCTTCTCGATGCGCAGCTTTTCCTCCGCATCATCGCCTGCAGCCTTTATTTCGTTGCGGTAGACCTCGTCAAGGGCATTGCTTTCCTTAGTGTACTTCTCCTTTTTCTCCCCCTTGTTGTCGCCGAAGACATCCTCCTTGATTTTTGCGAGTTCCTTTTGGTGCTTCTTCTCGTTGTCCTCCGTCTCCTTTATGCGCTTCTTCTGGTTCTCGACAAGCTTTTCCTGATAAGCCTTGTCCGCGGCGAGCTGCTCTTTAGACCCTTTCGTGTAGACCTTGGTCAAACGGCGTAGATGTTCCAGCTCCATGAGTTCGAGCGCATCGTCATACGTCTTCTGGTCCACCTT
>DBKQ01000039.1:4237-6231 GCA_002298545.1 Prevotella sp. UBA746 | reverse complement strand
TCCACCAACTTTTTCTTTGCTTCATAGAAAGCCGCCTCCGCTTCCATTTTCTGCTCCGTCGTAGCCTTGCCGTTCGCCATGACCTTCTCGTTATACTCGATGTCAATCTCCGTCATGCGGTTCGTGTACTCCTCAAAGTCCTTCTCACCCTTGGCATAGGCAATGCGGTTAAGAGCCTGTTCCCGTGTCCGCCAGTCCTTTTCAGACTTTAAGGCGTCATCGTTTCCTTTGTCGGTTTTTGTAGGTTTTGTAGGTGTGGTAGGTTGGGTAGGTTTGTCTTCTTCCTCGCTTGTCTTTTTCGTCTCCTCCGCCGCATCCTTGGCGATGTCCTTGCCGTATATACCTGTAATGACCGCCTCGCGCTTGTCAAGCTCCTCAATCTTTTTGTCAATGTCCTTCGTGCCGTACTTGATGCGAGTGTTGAGCGCCGTGTTCTGTGCCGAAGCCGCCATGCCGCCGAGCCTGTCGCCCGTCACGACCCTGTGCTTGTCCTCGTATTCAAGTTTGTTCTTCCTCTCCTGCTTCTCGATGACGAGGTCCGCACGCTGCTTGCCGATTTCCTTCAACTTGTCCTTGGCGCCCTCAATTTCATACTTCCGGGTCAAAGACTTCAGATAATCGTCGAGCGCCTTCTTGTTCTCCTTGTATTTTCCTGTCGTATCGTCAAGCTGCGCATTGTAGTTCGGGATAATCCTGTTAAGGGCATCAATCGCCGTGTGCCTGTCTTTAAGCGACTGCGTTTCATCACGCGCCACTGCAAGAAGAGCATTTATCTTGTTCTTCTCCTCGACGATGCCCTCCTGCCCACGCTTCCGTATCTCCTGTAAGTCTTTCTCGGACTGCGACACCTCCGTCATGCGCTTGTAAAGCTTGTATAGTCCCGTACCCAAAAGAATCACCGCCGCAAGAATGGCTCCGTACCCCGAAGCCAGCTGCGCCCCCTGTTTTTTGAGGTCCGACATCAGCCACGACTGCCGCACCCAATTGCCCTGGAGCTTGGCAAGACCCATCTGCAGAAGAAGATGAGCAGCATGCAGCGTCCCGACCACAGTCTTGTAAGCCATTGTTGCCGTTTTGCAGATAACGAGCCACGCATAATGCGCCTTGAACGCTATATTGCTTGCATTTACCGCAATCTTGTAGGCAACAAAAGCCGCAGTAAGAGAAATTATAGCCGTTGCATTTTCCTTCACAAAAGTAATGGTAGAAGACATGAACTTCAAGAGAAGCGTAGTAGAAGAAATGACATGGCTCATAATCGGCTGCAGCTGCTGTCCGAGAGCCACAGCCATTTCAGTAACCCCCTTCCGAGCCTTGTCAAGTCCGGCTTGTACCGTCGTGTTCTGAACATTGAACTCGTTGGTAACGGAAGTACCTTCGGCAAAAGCCTTGTTTGCCTCCTCCTGTTCCCAACGCACCATGTCAAGGTTTCCGGCAAGAGCTGAAATCACCTGTGCCGCACGAGCACCATTCTCTCCCATATCCTTGAAGACAGGCACCAACACGTCAATGTTGCCCAATTCATGGAGCCTGTCAAGAAGCATCAACAAACCTTCATTCGTGCTTTTCTTCAAAGTCTCGTTAAACTCCTTGGCATTAAGCCCTGTAGCCTTTATGATTTTGTCATTCTCCTTGAACATGTCCATAATGACCTTTGAAACGGCAGTCGCCGACATCTCCACCGCCTGACCCTGAGAATCCAACACCGCTGCAAAACCCATAATCTCGGGAATCGTCATTTTAGCCTGTGCCCCCACGCCAGCCATGCGCTGCGCAAAGTTTGCGAGATAAGGAGCCGAAGCCGTGCAGTTCTGCGACAGCTCGTTGATAACGCTACCCACGGCAAGAAGAGCCTTTTCCGTTCCCATGCGCTCCTCGTCACCGAAGATGCTTGTCAGTTTGGAAAGAGTAAGCGTCGCCCCCTCCCCAAGGTCGTCGAGAGCAACATTGATTTGGTCAGCCGCACGTACAAAGCCGAGCACATCCTCCTGTGA
>DBKQ01000039.1:3465-4225 GCA_002298545.1 Prevotella sp. UBA746 | reverse complement strand
CCGAGCCTTCCGGCTTCCTGTGCAAGTTTGTTCAAATTCTCCCGAGCCGTTCGTGTGTCAATTTTCTTGAACTCCTCGTTCAGTTCCTCGACCCCCGAAGCCGAAAGTCCCGTAAACTTACGGACGTTCGCCATCTCCTTGTCCATATCCGCAAAAGCGTTCACCGCCGAGCGCCCCGCCATGAAAAGACCTGTAACGGCAGCCGCCATTCCGGCGATAGCCGTCTGCCAATCATTCAGCTTGCGGTTCATGCGCTCCCACAGACTTTCATTCTCCCGAAGTTGCGAGTTTACCTTGGCAATCTCCGCCTTAACACGCTTGATAGCCTCACACTGGCGGTTCCACTCCTCACTGCCGCGCTCAAGTCCGTTAAGACTGCGCTTGAGTTGCGAAAGAGTGCGGTTCAGTTCCTTAGGCGACGTCTGGTCCAACCTCGCCAAAACATTCTCCACTCCTTTACTTGCACTCTCAATTTGAGAAATCTGCCTGTTCGTTTCCTTCAACTCCTTCTTCAATCGAGTCAGTTGCGACCTGTTCCCTGCCGCAGCCGCTTTCTCGATAGCCTTTTCAAGATTGGAAGCTTGCGATTTGAGTTTGGCAAGCATATCCTCCGCCTGTTTACCGTTTACAGTAAGGGTAACCGTTGCGTTAGCATTAATAGATGACATAGTCCTTTCGAATTTGAATGTTATACGACAGCAAAAATAGCGACACGGGAACATTCATCAAAAGACGCAAAATCAAGACGTTAAGCCCGAAA
>DBKQ01000039.1:0-3395 GCA_002298545.1 Prevotella sp. UBA746 | reverse complement strand
GAGAAAAGGGATTGTTAAGGGAAATTCCCTTAACCCGTCTTGATAAAGACCCCCCGACCGCCCTGTACTGCCGAACCGCTCCGAGGCTTTCAAGGAAGCGGAATATGTGAACAAATGTTAATTTTAAGTTTCTCAACTACGACAAAATGCCGAAGTTGCGCTAAAAGGCGAAAAAGGCGAAAAGGAAGAATAAGCAGAAAAGGCGGATTAAGTTGCGAGAGGTGCGAGAGCGACTGCAAAGTTTCGCAAAGGCATAAGGATGCTCCGAGTTTCGGAATGATGAAAGCGACACTCCGAGTTTCGGGAAGATATATGGTTTCGGATTGGGAGAAATGGGAGGACTAAGAGAAATGAGCCGAGGTTTCGGAAAATCGGGTATCGTGATGCTGAATAGGACATATACGACTAATAGGACGAATACGAGGTGGAAAAAGCGAGGGTTTCGGGTGATGAAGTGAGAGCCGAGGTTTCGGAAAATCGGGTATCGGGAAGGCAAATGGGACTGATACGACCAATAGGACGAATACGAGAGGGGGAAAAAGCGAGGGTTTCGTGATGGTGTCAAGGACTACAAAGCGAGCAACGAGCCGAGGGAGGCATCGGGCGGTAATGCGGCAGTGGTGAGAGATGAAAAGGTGATGCGCCTGTCGGTCTTCAGCCGACATGGGGGCGCATCGGCTTTTCATCGGCTTTACTTCACTCTCAATAAAACTTGTTTTACTGAGGGGGAAGTAATGCTCACCTCTGCCATACCTATTGAATAAGCGAGAGTGCTGGCTGACTTTTAGCAATCTCTGATTGCCATAAGTCAGACGGCTTTCTCGCATTGACAGACAATAGAAAGCGAAGCTTTGTAAAAAGCGAATGGATGTGGAGAGAAATGCAATGAAGTGGGAATGCAGGGTTTCGGCTTGGCGCGAAGAGCCAAGGCGGAACCCGGAATGGAAACGTAATGGAATGGAGCGCAACGTCCTTTCGCAATTCTGAAAGGTGAAGGGTGTGCAACACTGTTCACCTTTATATATAGACAGACATCGAAGATGTGGAAAATGAAATTGACGCTTGCGTGTTGATGATTGACGTGTAGGTCAGACAAGCACGCTGAAAGCGTTGCTTGGCTGGGCGGAGCGTCAATCATAAGCGGAGGTGGCGCATTGTTCGGTGGCGAGGACCGGCGCAGCCGTGAAACCGTGGGGCGTGGAATGAAGTGGAGGTGCTTCGGGCTGACGTGAAGGAAAGTGTGTGTCGCTTACCCCGTGCCGTAACTCGTGTGCCTGCACTTTCTCTGAAAGACGCAGCGGACTTGTCGACGCTTGCGGCGATGTGTCCGCTGCCCTTCCAGAGAAAAGAGTTGCGGCACGGATTAAGGGAAGTGGCATACTCTTTAGATAAGATAGGCTACGCCTTAGCAATTCAAGCGAGCTTGATTGCGTTCGGCTTGCACTATCTTTCCGCAACAGAAGAACGAAGAGCCGGAACGCAATGGAACGCCCCACGGTTTTCTTAGCCACAGCGTGGCTTGTACTCGCCATGAACAATGCACCGCCGGAGCCGTTGGCAGAAGGCTTTAGCCTTTTATTCTCTTCGGGCGTGGGAGCGCCGAAGTACAATAAGGATAATACCTATTATAAATAGGAGGATGAAAGTGAGCTTTGCGGATGATGAAAGGAAAGGCTTGCTTTCCTTTTGTGTATTTTGCGCCTTGGCGTATGAGGACTGCATCGCCTTGGCGAGGCTGTCCGCTTCCTGCTGGTACATGGAGGACTTTTCCTCGACCTTCCGGGAGAGGTGAAGTCCGTAGACGGTTACTTTGGACGGCGTAGCCTTTAAAATGGAAGAATTGAAAGATTGAAAAATGGAAGAAGTAGGCGTTGCCTTGGTGTTCTTATGGGGCTTGCCCGTAGAGGGAGAAACGTCAGGGAGTGGCGCAGAGGTATCGGAGTGCTCACTGGTGTTTCGGGTGGGTGGGAAGTATAGAGCGCAGCTGTCGAAGGAAAGGGCGGTGAGCCGATGAAGACCGCTGAATGAAAGATTTTGAGTGGATTGCCATTGAACTTGTGAAACGGCGTTCCACTCACTTTCATGGGATGATGAAACTGTCTTTGCGCTCTTGCACGATAGTACAAATGCGGAAAGAAAAATGGAAAGATTGAAAAATGGAAAGATTGAAGAATATTTCATATTTGGGGAATTAGATGTTTGCATATTCTTTTGTGGCATCGAAAGACGGGCAGGCTTTCGGGGTGAAGTCGCGATGACTGCGGATGCTGGCATGGGGGAACTGCTCTTTTAGCTCTTTGAGAAGAGATAAAAGTGCAGCCTTCTGTGCTGACGTGCGAGTGTCCTTCGGACTCTTGCCGTCAGTTGCGAGACCACCTATGTAGCATACTCCGATGCTATTGGTGTTGTGCCCCTGGCAGTGCGCTCCAACCGCTCCGATTGGGCGTCCTGTGTGTATGCTGCCGTCAAGGTAGACAACGAAGTGATATCCGATAGAGGCGAATCCGCGTTGTCGGTGCCAGCGGTCGATGTCGGCGACAGTGAAAGACTTGCCTTCGGGAGTTGCGGAGCAGTGGACGATGATTGTGGAGATCTTTCTCATTTCTTCTCCTCCTCCTTCAGTTTGTTGTCGAGATAGGAACGGAGTTCGGAGTACTTGCTTTGTATGTAGATTGTAACCCCGAAGATGGATCCGGCATAGATAAGGCACTCGGCGAAAATGCCGAGGACCGACTCGTGGATTTGACCGGTGGGCGGTACGACGAACCCTGCGACAGCAAGGAGAAATCCGCCGATCAGCATAGCGATTGCAGAAGTAATCTGGATGTTTTCTTTAGTTTCTTTAGTCATGATGATAAGAATTAGTTGGATGAATAAACAGAAGAAAGTTGCTTGTCTTTTGCCATTCAGAGAATAAGAGTTACTTTTGTGTCATGTTTGTGGTATGAGACCATTAACATTTGGTATGTGGTATGAGACCATTTAAACTTTGGCGTTGTGGTATGAGACCATTTCGCCATTTTTCGTATCTTAGAACTTGGAAAAGTTATAGGAAACTTCATAGTTTTGTTCATCAGTCCCTCTTGCACAAGCAATAACCTTAAACACGGCGAGGTTTGTGCGAAGGTCCGAAAAGCGGAACGCCCAGGAAAAGTCCGTTTCCTTGTAGAAACCGACAGCAAACTTGAACGAATGATACTTGTAAAGGATATCAAAGAGTTTTTGTCCGTAAGGAATACGGATCTTGTTAATTTTTCCGTCCGGGAGTTCCATGACCTTCACCTTAGAGAACAGGGCTTCCGGCGTTTGCATATATTGGTGTTTCGTTTCATTAGGTTGCAGTTTCTCCATGCGGAACGAAACCGTGTCGTCGCTGTTGATGATTATTTTCTTAG
>DBKQ01000030.1 GCA_002298545.1 Prevotella sp. UBA746 | reverse complement strand
GGAGCGCACCATCACGGAGTGGCGGATAGAAGGGTAACTTACTAAAGTTTCTCTAGTTATTCCCCTCCCCCGCCTCCCCTTGTCAGGGGCGGAGCAGTTACTCTTTCTGCTAAAAACTGAGATATTTACTTGTAAATGTAATGCTACAGATTTAGTAATGACAAATATGCAAGTTTATGAATTTTAAAGGTAACTGCTCCGCCCCCGAGAGGGGGAGGTGGGGGAGGGGACGATTATAGATTATAGAAACTTGAATATGATAAAAAAACAAAGAACTTGAGAATGGGAAATGGGCGGAACGTTGGCATTCCACCCCATTTTTGTGCCCGTAAATTTGTCGTTTTATTTTCTTTTGATTAATTTTGTAGCGTCATTCTTCGGATGAAGGCAATGCGTTGCCGACGGACAGTCCGGAGTGTGGCTATTCTTATGAAAATGACGTTTGCTAACGTTTGCTTCTGATAAACTGAAACTTAGGAACTTTCAAGTAACACTCAGATGTAGATGGCAGTGAGCGTCTACTATACGTGTATCTATGCACGGCACAAGTGCGCCCTTTCATATAGAAGGGGTGCAACTTATGCTATATACATATATACGGCGTTGGCGTAGGCGTGTCTCTTGCTTCTGTCCTTGGTGTTATGGGTTTCCTAAGACCTCAGTTTTCAAGGACATTCAAGGAGCAGAGCCCCTGCGCCAATTTCTTTTAGAATATACAGACATCTAATACATTTATTTATCTGCTTTGGGGGTGAGCGATAAAATCGAACGCGAACTAACAAGCGTTCTTTAAGCCACGCCAAATGCTTATGAACAAATACGAACTCGCAAAGAAGATAAATGAACTCGAGGGTCTTACGAATGAGGAGAAGTCGGAGTTGCTGAAGTTGCTCCGCTCGCAGAAGAAGTATGGTCTTGTGTGGGAGGACAAGCCCGAGGAGATTGAGGCGCGTCTGCAAGACGAACTGCCTGTGCTCGAGGAAGTGGCAGACCGCGCCATCATCAGCGATGACCCAACCGCCCCTAACCATATCCTTATAGAGGGCGACAACCTCGAAGCTCTCACTGCCCTCAGCTATACCCATAATGGCAAAATCGACGTGATTTATATTGATCCGCCATACAACACGGGTAACAAGGATTTTAAATATAATGATGCTTATGTTGATAAAGAAGACTCTTATTATAATAGTAAGTGGTTGTCTTTTATGAATAAGAGATTGAAAATAGCAAAAACTCTTTTGAAAGAAGATGGTGTTATTTTTATTTCCATAGGCGATGATGAAGTATCACAATTAAAATTACTTTGTGATGAAATCTTTTCTCGCCAATGTTTGGGCTTTTTGCCAAGAGTTGCAAAATCAGGTTCTAAGCAAGGTACATACTTTAGACCTACAAAAGATTATGTTTTAGCTTATTGTAAAAATAAGGATATGGTAAAAAGTTTTCATACAAAAGAGTTTCAAGTTAAAGATTATCCCTTAGAAGATGAAAATGGTCGTCATTATCGTAAAGCCCATTCTTTATTTCAAGCTTCATTAGATCCATTGAGAGGTTGTAAAAATCAGCGTTATTATATACAAGCACCTGATGGAACTTTAATATTACCACCAGGTAGTGTAATGCCATCTGAAAAATATGATGCTGCACATGTTTTGCCAAAGACAAGGGCTGATAAAGTTTGGAGATGGTCTTATCAGTCTTATATGGCAAAGAAAGATCGTATAATGTTTGCCGAATCAAGAAGGTCTCCGTTGATAGACTCTTTTGGCAATCATACAAATTGGAATGTATATGAAAAAAAATATGAAGATGAAGAAACTGATGGTGATATTGATTATAATCTCCCTGATGATATTATATATGATTATCAAAATTCTTCTGCAACTACATACTTAAATAATATGGGTATAGACTTTCCTTTTAGTAAACCTTGGGAGTTGGTTGCATATTTGATTGATATAACAGGAAAAAGTTCAGATATAACTATTCTGGATTTCTTTGCCGGTAGTGGTACGACTTTGGATGCCATTATGAAAATGAATGATGGTGATTATGGGCGTCGCATTGGAATTTTAGCAACAAATAATGAAAATAATATTTGTGAGGATGTGACTTATCCAAGAAACAAAAAAGTTATTGGTGGTTATATTGGTACCAATGGTACTAAAGTCCCCGGCTTAACCCGAAACACCCTGCGCTACTACAAAACCCGTTTCGTATCTCGCGACAAGACCGCCAAGAACCTACGTTTGCTCACTACCCTCTCTACCGATATGCTCTGCATCCGCAACAATGCCTATACCGAACTGCCGTTTGCCGGCAGGAACATCAACAAGCGCATAGCCCGCTACTTTGAGAGTGCTGACGGCGCAAGGCGCATGCTCGTGATTTATCGGGAGGAGGCTATCGGCGCCTTGGTGCAGCTCATCGGCACATTGCCGCAACGCGACGACAAACTGATGGTGTATGTGTTCTCGCCAAATGGCTATGCCTACGACGACGAGTTTGAGGACGTTGCCGACAGCGTGAAGCTCTGCGCCATCCCCGATGCCATCCTGAACGCCTACCGAAGGGTGCTGCCCAAGCGCAAACCACAATACCTGAAGGAGGCACTCGACGAGATGGAGCGCGAGGCGGCGAAGGCTGAGACCCGACAGACAGAACTCAATTTTGAAGATACAAACGAAGGAGGCGAAGCATGAAACAGATAGAATACCAGCAGAAGGCGGTAAGGGAACTTACCGACAAGACCATAGATTTGCTAACATATTCCGGCAACCGACATACCCTTGTGTTCAAAGCACCCACAGGAGCTGGCAAGACCGTGATGGCTTCGGAACTGTTGCTCCGCCTAAACGCCGAGCTGAGAGACCGCACCGATGTGCCCTGCAAGGAAGTGGCATATATCTGGATAGCCCCCAACAAACTCCATGAGCAGAGCTATTTCAAGATGCGCTCGTTCTTCACCGAAGGTCAGGAGCTGCATCCTGTTATCTTCGACGATCTCGACCATTCTGCCGAAGGCTATATCCATCCCAGCGAAATACTCTTCGTCAACTGGGAGAGCATCAACAAGGACAATGCCGTGATGATACGCGACACCGAGCAGGGCGCCTCGCTCTTCGACCTCACTCGCCGCACACAGGAAGAGCAGCACATCCCCATCATCGTAATCATCGACGAGGAACACATGTTTGCCAGCAAACTCGCCAACAAGACAGAGAAGGTGCTGAGCCATATATGCCCTAAAGTGGAGATACGCATCTCGGCAACGCCTGTGAGCAGAGGCGAGCTGCAGGTCAGCGTGCCGCGAGAGACTGTGGTGAGAGAGGGGATGATAAAGCAGGGCGTGGTGTTGAATCCCGCCTTGCAGTTCAACGACCCCAACGGTTCGCTCAATCAGCACTTGGTGCATCTCGCCCTGAAGAAGCGCGAGGAGCTTGCCGAGGCATACCGCAAGATTGGTGTCAATATCAATCCGCTGCTGCTCATACAGTTGCCCAACGACAAGGACAAGATGGACAAGGACGACGACAGCATCAAGGAAGAGGTGATGCTCTATCTCGACACCATCAAGAATATCAACATTGCCAACGGCAAACTGGCGGTGTGGCTCAGCAACGAGAAGGAGAACCTCGACGGCATAGAGAACCCCGACAACCTCACCGAAGTGTTGCTCTTCAAGCAGGCCATCGCCCTGGGCTGGGACTGTCCGCGTGCCGCCGTGCTCCTCATCTTCCGAAAGATAGAGAGCTTCACGTTCACGGCGCAGACCGTGGGGCGCATCCTCCGTATGCCGGAGCAACACTTCTATGAGGACGACCGCCTGAACTGGGGATATGTCTACACCAACCTGAGCAAGGACATCATTCAGATAGTGCAAGACGATATGGACTATATGTCGAATATCCATGCCGTGCGCCGCGAGCATCTCTGCAATGTGGTGCTTCGCTCCGAATATTGCGAGCGTCCGGCGACAACCCGCAAGCGTCTTGGTCCGGACTTCAAAAAGGTGCTTGCCAAGGTGTTTGAGGATATTCTGCTTGTTAAAAACCAGCAACTTTCACTCTTCACGATAGACGACTTGGACGGCAATGCGGATGATGACGATGACGGCGGAAACAGCGGCGAAAGCATCTATGCCAAGAACCGCAAGGCTTGTGAGGACAAGATAACATTCCGGGTGAGAAGTATCGGTGTGGACCTGATAGAAGATGTGAACATCACGGGCGAGATTGGCGAGACGCATGTGGACAAGAAAGCAAGGTATGTGCGAACGATGCAAGAGCTGAACAATTCTTACAATGCCTTCTGCGCCAAGTGTATAGGTTCGAAGTTTGAAAAGGTAAGTGTCACGACGTTGGCTTTCGCCCTAAAAGAGCTGATGGAAGAACTCTTTGAACTATTCGAGACGGATGCCGTGAAGGTGATACTATATCACAGCAACCGCCCCGTGTTTGCCGGCTTGATTGACCGTGCCTTGAACCGCTACTTGAAAATACTGGAAGTGAGGCAGCAAACGCAAGACGAGAAGTATTATAAGAGTTACGACTGGGAAGTGCCCGTGGAGCGACTGTATAAAGAGGAGAGTCATCGCGTAATAGCCGATGTCTGCGACCATGCCCTTATGCCTTTCGTGGAACTTAAAAACGCCTCGCAGCCCGAGAAGCGTTTCGAGGCTTTCCTTGAGGACAACAAGGAGTGGATTGACTGGTGGTATAAGAATGGCGATGCCGGAAGGCAACACTATGCCATCAGCTATGAGAACAAGGAGGGACAGAAGTCGCTCTTCTATGTAGACTTTGTGATTCGCATGAAAAACGGGCAGATTTTTCTCTTTGACACCAAGAGCGCAGGGAGCGACGTGGATGCCGTGGAGAAACACAATGCCCTCATAGACTATATGGAAAGCGAGGAGAACAAAGACAAGCACCTGAAGGGCGGCATCATCATCGAGCGACACGACAACTGGAAGTATTGTCCGCTGAAGATAGGCAACACCACTGATATAGTGGAGTGGGACAGTTTCTACCCGAAAGAATACAAACAGGTTTAATTCAATAATAGCAACTATGGCAAAAGGACTGGATGGAAAATTCCTGCACTATGGCATACGACGGGAAGACCTCGAACTGATAAGGACGCTCTGTGAGAAGCATGATATTGACTTCGACTGGATGAGCGAGGAAATCCTGCGCAAGTATCATGCCGCCAAGGTGGACAAGATAGAGATGAACGACGAGGACACGGTGAGGGTTATCGCCGAGGCGATTGCTCAGATAAAATAGGAGTGTATGGGATTATGATTATCAAACGCATCAAGATAAGGAATTACAAGACGTATCTGGACTTGGATCTGGATTTGTCGGTGAAGGCCGACCAGCCCATCATTCTGATTGGCGGTATGAACGGCGGCGGAAAAACTACTCTGTTTGAGGCAATCTGTGGCGCACTCTATGGCTTGAAAATACAGAACAAGGCACATTTTCAGGAACTGCTGAACAATGGCGCCTTAGGCAAGGTGGAGCCTACCATCATGCTCGAACTCTCGTTTGAGGGCATGGTGCTGGGACAAACCCAGAAGTATCTGTTGCGACGCACCTACAAGCTCAACCCCGCCAACAAGCCGGTGGAGAGCGTGTTGCTGAACATGAACGGCAGCAGTTTTGTGTATGGCTCGGCGATGCCGCCGCAACAACGGGCGGAGAACGAGCAACAGGTGAACAAAATCATCAAGGCCAACCTGCCACAGGAACTGTCGAAGTATTTTCTCTTCGACGCAATGCAGTCGAGCGAATTGCTGAAGGAGAACGTGTTTGCCCAAATCATCAAGGACAACATACAGAACGTGATGGGCTTCAACAAGTATCTGCAACTGAAGAATGCCTCGGAACATCTGCAGCAGGAATGGGCGGCGCGACGACTTGAGGCGCAGAAGGAGGCAGAGGAATACAACTCTCTCTGCGAGGAGCGCAACACTCTGGGTGAGCAGCAGACAGAAAATTTGAGGCTGCAAGACGAGAAATACAAGTATCTCGTCTCTATCCAGGCTGAATATGATGCAGCCAAGGAGGGGGCAAAGGATTCTGCCGAGACGGAACGCAAAATTCAGGAACTGGAAATGAGTGTGAAGGAGACGCAGGAGCTCTCGAAGAGATACAACGCTCAACTGAAGCAGGTGGTTGAGACATTGGAGATAAACGTGTTCTTCCCGAAGCTTGCCACAGGCATCACCAACAAGGTGAACGACATCATACGCCAGAAGGATGCCTTGCGCCAAGAGCGCGAGGGGGTGCTTTCGCTGGAGCAGATGAGAGAGGTTACGGGAAAAATTCTCGGTTATCTGAAAGCAAAGTTGCTGTGTCCGGAGAGCGTGTCTGGCGAGGATGTGCTGGCTTATCTTGCCAGTCAGCAGGAGGAGTTGAGCAGCAAGGACGAGTATGCTTTTCTGGACGACAGCGAGTTTGAAGCCTTGAAGTCTCTCGTCAATGCCAATGCCGTGAATGAATTTATTGCCTTGAACGACAGTAAGTATGACCTGGAGAAACGGCTGGAGAATTATGACAACAAACTTAGTCAGATAGCTCTCTTGAGGAGGAGCATGGTGAGCGGAAACACCGAAATCATCAAGGCTTACGAACAGGTGAGCCATGAATTGGACACACTGAAAAAGGAGTATGACGACCGACAGGTTAATATAGGCAAACTGGAACGCAAGATTCATCAGTTTGACGTGCAGATTCAGCAGGAACCAGATGTGAAGTTTGACACACTGGTACGCCTGAAGCCTTTCTTTGAGGACGTTGCCGACACTTTGCTGAAACGGAAAAAGGAGAAAATAGAAGAGGACATGAAGCAGCAGCTCAACAAACTGCTGATTTCTTACAAGGGCTGCATTTCCAAGGTGGTATTGTCTGACTCAATGGAGAATTTCACCATACGACTGTATCACAAGGCTGACAATGAAATTTCGCTCAACCAACTTAATGCGGCATCCAAGCAAATCTTCATACAGGTGTTGCTCAAGGTGTTGAGAAATTTGGGCGACTATAATCCGCCAGTGATGATCGACACGGTGATGGGTGTGCTCGACGAGGAGAGCCGTGATGTGCTGATGGAGGAATATTTTCCGGGACTTGCAGAGCAGACTATCCTCCTGTGCACCACATCGGAGATTCGCAAGGACAAGGACTACGTGAAACTGGAGCCGTTTGTTTCGCGGTCTTACACGCTGATAAGGGATGTGGAGAGCCAGAGCACGCATGTGGAAGACGGATATTTCGGAATTAAAGAGCAATAAAAAAAGGCATTATGGAAGTAGCATTAGACAATATACGGCAGGCGGAGGATATGACAGATGCTGTTATGCCACTAAAGGAGAAACTGGAAAGACGGCTGAACCTTTCGCAACAGGTAGAGGGAGAGAAGAATTGCATTCTCACTATGAATAAGGTGATGCGTATCTGCTTGATAGCCAGTTTGAGTCTGTCGGACAAAAGAAATACAGATGATTTGGCGCAGATTATGATGTCGAAGACTTCACTGCGCATCATGCCAAGTTTCTTTACAAAAGACAACAAAAAGTCACTTTTCTCGGCTTTGCTAAAACTGAGGTATAAGGATTGTGAGGTGGATTGGCAGAACTCGGGCATCGTGGGGCGCATCGTGGCAAAGGAAATATATCGCGGCATTGATTATCTCTCTGAAGACGAGAATCTGAATGCTTTCCTCTTTGCCGAGAGCAACCGTAGGGGCGGAGGCAGCGGCATACCAGCCTTGGAACTGCTGATAGGCGAGTATGCCGACGACATGGAGGCGAAGTTGAACATCAACGGGCGCTCGGTGTCGAACGCCCAGATATTGGTGGCGGGAGCCACAGGCTCGGGCAAGACAAATCTTCTGGCGGTGCTGATACAGCAATTCCGCACTCTCTCAACCGACACACCTTATCCCGTAAACTTCCTGCTCTTCGACTACAAAGGGGAGTTCTCCGACCCGGCCAATGCCAATTGGCTGGCTCTGTTTGATGTAGACAGAAGTTGTATTCTCGATCCCGTTCAGGCTCCATTGCCTTTCACGCCATTCAAGGACTTTTCGGGTAAGACCATCAACGAGATTAATCTATATTCTACGGAGATGGCGAGTGCTCTGTGTGCCATAGACCGGGCTACGGTGAGCGCATCGATGAGCAACCGCTTGAGTGAGGCTATCGTGAACGCTTATAAGCAGACTGCCGGAAAGCCCATCACTTTCAGCATGATGCTGACGAAGTATCAGGAAAAGATGCCTAATCCCGATAAGGACGACAGCGTGACGTCGGTATTGAAACAGCTTATCAGAAACAATCTCTTTGCTTCGGAAGACAAGGCGAGTCTAATCGATGAGTGCTTTATCGTAAAGATGAATGCCTTTCCAAAGGATGGACCGATAGCTAAGGCTATTGTATATTTCATTATCTCGAAGCTTAACAGTATCTATGAGGAACTGCCTAAGCAGGCGGTGAGCGACGATTATGTGCAAATCCGGCATTTCACAGTTATTGATGAGGCTCATTATATGCTTGACTTCGACAACCATCCGCTTCGCAACCTTATCGCCGTGGGCAGAAACAAGGGACTGAGCATTATTCTTGCCACGCAGAATATGGACAGTTTCAAGAGCAAGCATTTTGACTTTTATGCAAATGCGCAGTATCCGCTTATCATGAAACAGCAGACCATTGCCGACAGCGTGATAAAAGACCTCTTTGGTGTATCGGGGCGTGATTTCCAGGAAATAAAACAAGCCATTGCCGGTTTGCAGAAGGGGGAGCTGATTATCAAGGACAACACCTTGGCAGAGTTAGGACTCTCGAACAAAGTATACAAGAAAATAAAGGTGACGCATCTTATCTGATTTGAATTACAGTGTGCTCTGCTCAAGTAATATGTTTATTTTAATAAAAACTTGTCGCTTATACAAATAATCGCTAAATTTGCACGTAGGAAGCATAATATGACATCCAAGCAGCAGATTAATCAGTAAAACGAAAGATAATATGAAGCAGGCAAGAAGATATCCGGTAGGAATACAGACGTTTGAGAAAATTAGGGAAGGTAACTACCTTTATATCGACA
>DBKQ01000031.1:3271-7964 GCA_002298545.1 Prevotella sp. UBA746 | reverse complement strand
TCCCGGCTGAGAATATCGGTGATCCGGACAATTTCATAAGTTTGCTCTATTACTTCGGTATGGTTACAATAGCTGGTACTCACGAGGGCGACACAAAGTTTGTTATCCCAAACGAGGTAGTGCGCGAACAGATATTCCGTTATCTGTTGGATACATACAAAGAAAACGATCTCAAGTTTGAGAACTACGAGATGAGTCCTCTCTGCAGCCGCCTTGCCTATCGCGGTCAGTGGAAAGAATATTTCCAATACATCGCAGATGCTATCCACCTCTATTCCTCTCAGCGCGACAAGCAGAAGGGCGAGTACTTCGTTCATGGCTTCACCCTCGCCATGACCTGTCAGAACCGTTTCTACCGTCCGATATCAGAGAGTGACACCCAGGGCGGCTATGCCGACATCTTCATGATGCCGCTTCTCGACATTTATTCCGACATGCTCCACTCTTATATCATCGAACTGAAATATGCCAAGAGCAAAGACCCGGAAACAAGGGTTGAAGAGCTGAGGAAACAGGCTACTGAACAGGTAAGGCGTTATGCTGAGACTGAAATGGTGAAGTCAGCCGTAAAGACAACCACACTGCACCGTATAGTTGTGGTATTCCACGGAACGGAAATGGCGGTGTGTGAGGAAGTATAGAAAAATCCACCCTAACCCTCCCGAAGGGAGGGAATGAAGTTAGCTTCGGGTGTTTAGGCGAAACGCTTCGGGTGTTTAGGCGGAACGCTCCGGGTGTTTAGGCGGAACGCTTCGGGTGTTTAGGCGAAACGCTTCGGACGTTTGATACAAAACAGAAAATTGAACGAAAATAAAATCAAAATAAAACAGAAAAAATGGCAACAGTAGACGACAAGAAGATAATCTTCTCCATGGTGGGAGTATCAAAGATTATCCCCCAAAACCGCAAACAGATTTTGAAGGACATCTACCTCTCCTTCTTCTACGGCGCAAAGATCGGAATCATCGGTCTTAACGGCGCAGGAAAGTCAACCCTCATGAAAATCATCGCCGGACTGGAACAGCCTACACAGGGCGAAGTGGTATGGAGCCCGGGATACAGCGTGGGCTATCTGCCGCAGGACCCGCCACTCGACGAGGCTAAAACCGTAAAAGAGAACGTCATGGAGGGCGTGCAGCGCGCATACGACGCCCTTGCAGAATACGAAGAGATAAACCAGAAATTCGGTATGGAGGAATACTATTCCGACCCCGACAAGATGGACAAGCTCATGCAGCGCCAGGCTGAAGTGCAGGACATCATCGACGCCACCGACGCATGGAACATGGACTCCAAGCTCGACCGCGCCATGGCGGCACTGCGCTGCCCTAAGGGCGACCTGCCAGTGACCAACCTCTCCGGAGGTGAGCGTCGCCGCGTTGCCCTCTGCCGCCTGCTCTTGCAGAAACCCGACGTGCTCCTTCTCGACGAGCCTACCAACCACCTCGATGCCGAGAGCATAGACTGGCTGGAGCAGCATCTGCAGCAGTATGAGGGCACGGTAATTGCCGTTACCCACGACCGCTACTTCCTCGACGACGTGAGCGAGTGGATTCTCGAACTCGACCGCGGCGAGGGCATACCATGGCACGGCAACTACTCCTCATGGCTGGAGCAGAAAACGAAGCGCATGATGCAGGAGGAGAAACAGGCTTCTAAGCGCCGCAAAGCCCTCGAGCGCGAGCTGGAATGGGCACACATGGCTCCAAAGGCTCGCCAGGCAAAGGGAAAAGCCCGTCTTAACGCCTACGAGAAGATGCTCGGCGAGGAGCAGAAGGAGCGCGAGGAGAAGTTGGAGATATTCATACCAAACGGTCCGCGACTGGGCAACAAGGTTATCGAGGCTCAGCACGTCAGCAAGGCGTATGGCGACAAGGTGTTGTATTCCGACCTCAACTTCATGCTGCCGCCTAACGGCATCGTGGGAGTTATCGGTCCTAACGGAGCCGGAAAGACAACCCTCTTCCGACTTATCATGGGACTGGAGCAGCCCGACGGCGGAACGTTTGAGGTGGGAGAGACCGTAAAACTCGCCTACGTAGACCAGCAGCACAAGGATATCGACCCGAACAAGTCGGTTTACGAAACCATCTCTCAGGGCAACGAGACCATCCGCATGGGCGGCAGAGACGTTAACGCCCGTGCCTATATCTCGCGCTTCAACTTTGCCGGAACCGACCAGAACAAGCTCTGCGGCACCCTCTCCGGCGGCGAGCGCAACCGTCTGCAGCTTGCCCTGGCACTGAAGCAGGAGGGCAACGTGCTGCTTCTCGACGAGCCAACCAACGACATCGACGTGAACACGCTGCGCGCCCTGGAAGAAGGTCTGGAGTCGTTTGCCGGCTGCGCCGTAGTGATAAGCCACGACCGCTGGTTCCTCGACCGCATCTGCACCCACATCCTTGCCTTCGAGGGCAACGGCGAGGTGTTCTTCTTCGAGGGCAGCTACTCCGACTACGAGATAAACAAGGCGCGCCGCCTCGGCAACGAGGAGATAAAGAAGGGACGCTACCGCAAGCTGATGGCAGACTGATATCCGCTTTATAGGTAGCAGATTATCACTACTGAAGTTTCTGAATTAGTTTTCACCTCCCTCGCCTCCCCTTGTCAGGGGCGGAGCAGTTACTCTTTCTGCTAAAAACTGAGATATTTACTTGTAAATTTAGTAATGCTATAGATTTAGTAATGCTGCAGATTTAGTAATGACAAATATGTAAATTTATGGCAATTAAAGGTAACTGCTCCGCCCCCGGAGGGGGAGGCGGGGGAGGGGAAGATTATAAACCCGAAACTTGAATATCAGTATTACGCTCACTATGTTTTTATTGTTTGTTACAAAGTCTTGGTCACCTCTGTTCCTTATGCAAGTTCCTCTTGCAAACAGCAAAAGGGCGATAAACATAAAAAACAGAGTTTTTAACCACTAATTATCCTTAAATTTTTGTCGTTTAGAAGTGGATTTTTTGTAGGATGTGTCTAAAAGTGTACCTTTACATCACTTTTATGTGTCGAAAAGTGTAGTGTTTCGATAGTTTTATGTGTCGAAAAGTGTGTAAACGTAGCACTTTAAGTGTAAAAAAATGTAAGGTATGCAAAGGAAGATATACAGTAAATTGGTTGAATGGAAAAATCAGAAATGTCATAAACCGTTAATACTCAATGGTGTAAGACAGTGTGGCAAGACTTACATCTTGAAAGAGTTTGGCAAGAATGAGTTTGATAGTCTTGCATATATTAGTTGCGACAGGAACGAGACCCTTCAAGCGGTATATGCCGGAGGGTTCGACGTTCCGAGGATTATCCGCGGACTTAGTGCATTGACGGGAGTTGACATAATCCCCGGCAAGACTCTTATCTTTCTTGACGAAGTACAGGCTTTTCCTAAGGCAATCGAAGCATTGAAGTATTTTTGTGAGGATGCACCGGAGTATCATATTGTTGTTGCCGGTTCATTGCTGGGGGTGGCTCTGCATGAGGGAGTGTCTTTCCCTGTCGGCAAGGTGCAGACTCTGCGTCTGTTTCCGATGGACTTCGGGGAGTTTCTTGTAGCTCTCGGACAGAAACAGCTGTTCGAATTAATCAAAAGCGGCGACGAGTCGCTGATCAATGCCTTTCATGAGAAATTGAAGGAACTCCTGCGTCAGTATTATTATGTTGGCGGAATGCCCGAGGTCGTCAAGTCGTACGTGGAAAATAAGAGCCTGAACAATGTGCGCACTCTACAGAATGAAATACTTTCAAACTATGCCGGAGACTTTTCGAAGCATGCACCGGCAAATGAGGTGCCGCGAATTGAAATGGTGTGGAAGTCATTACTCGGTCAGTTGGCAAAAGAAAACAAGAAGTTTGTTTACGGAGCACTCAGAAAAGGGGCAAGGGCAAAGGATTTTGAAATGGCAATACAGTGGCTTGTAGATGCCGGACTGGTATATAAGACGAACAGGGTGACGAAGCCGGAACTGCCATTGAAATTCTATGAAGACCTCTCGGCTTTCAAACTATATCTGTGCGATTGCGGATTGATGGGCGCAATGGCAGATACTGCGCCTAAGGATGTGTTGTTGTCCGACTCTGTATTCGGGGAATATAAGGGGGCGTTCACAGAGCAATATGTCTTGCAGCAGCTCTTGGCGACAGGCATACAAAATGTCTACTACTACAATTCTGACACCAGCCGGATGGAGATGGATTTCCTTATACAGAGTGACGGCAGACTGCTTCCGATAGAGGTAAAGGGGGGCACAAGCGTTAAAGCTACATCTCTGCACAACTATCTGGCTGACCACAGGGACATCCATGCCCTGCGCTTTTCCATGCTTCCGCTAAAACGACAAGACAATATATTGAACATTCCGCTCTATGCCGTGGGCGAGAGCTTCTAACCAGTAAATTCATAGGATAATATACTGAAGTTTCTGATTTAGTTCTTCTTCCCCTCCCCCGCCTCCCCTTGTCAGGGGCGGAGCAGTTACTCTTTCTGCTAAAAGCTTAAATGTTTACTGGTAAAATTAGTAATGATACAGATTTAGTAATGACAAATATGTAAATTTATGACACCTAAAGGTAACTGCTCCGCCCCCGGAGGGGGAGGCGGGGGAGGGGAAGATCATAAATTCGAAACTTGAATTAGTAATGATACAGATTTAGTAATAACAAATATGTAATGTTATGGCAATTAAAGGTAACTGCTCCG
>DBKQ01000031.1:0-3213 GCA_002298545.1 Prevotella sp. UBA746 | reverse complement strand
GGGGAGGGGAAGATTATAAACCGCGCCTTTATCTTAATTTCTGTTAAACTTACTCTCTTGTTAAAGAAATATAAAGAAATCGTTTGCACATTCGGATTTTATCCTTACATTTGCAACGTGTTATGGCAAATCTATAAGTTGTCGTAGCAAAAATCAAAGGTCGCTGTCTGTTGCATTGGGTACGCAGCATGATGGGGCGGCAAGGCTAAAGGTTTATCTACTAAAGTTTTTATATCTACTATAACTACTAACGGCATAACGTAAGGCTAAGTATTTGATTGAGTGGGGGAGAAGGGAACGTATCTCTCTGCCATTCGTCTCACCATAAAAGAAAATTAATAACATATAAATAACAATTTAAAACTACTAAAAACATGAAAAGATTTTTTAGTCTATTGGCTCTGCTCGTGATGATCCTCACGACGGGGGGGTATGTGCATGCACAGACAACGTATGAGATAAGTAATAATTCAGATACGAAACCAACGAAAGGTGATGGTAGTCCTTGGACTTTTGTGTCAAAGAATAAGACTTTTAAGATAACATATAGTGACATAGATCCCCAAAAATCAAAAAAAACTTATGCAACTGGGGATAATTCCAAATTACAAGGGAGTTTTAAATGTTCAAATGGATATGAATATACATTAACAATTCCAGATGGATTGTCCATTTCCACGGTTACATTTAATGGATATTCAAACAATGATTCTAAGTCTTCTTGGTTGTCATATAATGGTGAAGAGAAGAAAGATGATACTTTTATGGGTAGAAAGACAAGCAACTTTGAGGCAAAATCTTATACCTATGATTGGCCTGCAAATTCGAGCTCTATCACATTTAAACCTTGTAATTCGGAAACTGTTATAACAATCACTCTTACCGAAGCTGCAAATACAAACAAGCTGAGCAAGCCATCTATCACCTATACTCAAGCAGGTTTAGTAACGATTACTCCTGCAGAGGGCAAAACTCCAAAGGAAATACGATATACAACAGATGGAACAGACCCTTCTGCAACTGTTGGCGAGGTATATTCTACTCCATTCAATGCTGCAGGCAAGACTGTTAAGGCTATTGCTATTGCAAATGAAGGCATGGAGAATTCTGACATTGAAACTGTTGAAGTACCAAAGGCAGTGCAGAGTACCAAGGTTGACTTGACTAAAGTTACAGTAGCTGGAACTCCTATTGAAACAAGTGAATTGGAATCTCTTATAGCAAATAAAACACTTACTCTCTCTACATCTTATGCTGTAGCTCCTGCTGTAGTATTTACAAAAACCACAACAACTACATATACAGATGCTTCAACCTCTACAGAATCAGAGGATGTTAATGCTACGGTAACGAAAGATATTGACAATTTTGTAGCAACTGCAACAATTGGCGAGACGGAGTATACTATTAATCTGCCATTGAATAAGGCTGCTTCTATTACAACAGACGTAACATCATTCGATTTCTCTGTAAAGAGAGCTGAAGTTAAAACACAAGTAATAAAGTTTACTGCAGTAAACACTTCGGGCATCGTAAAGATTACTACACCTAATGTTGAAGGACTTTCAACAAGTTTAAGCAAGCAACCAGAAGAAGGTGCTTCTGATGTTACAGTAGCTGATGGCGAAACAGTAACATTGACTGTGAAATATATGCCGGAGACCGCTGTTGCTAAGACTTCGGACAAAATAACTATCGCTGTTGGCGAGACAACTCTCGACATTCCTTTCACATACGAAGATACTGAGGATATGATTACTGAATATGAGAAGGTAACTGGAGATATGAGTTGGGATTTCTCAGCAGCTGCTTCTGCTGATGTCGCTGCATCTGGAAGATCAACTCTTGTTCCTTTCGCAAACAAGAAAGAATCATTTAATGAAGGTTTTAAGTATGAGTATCTTTTGGAAAAGAATGCTGTCTATTTGTATAGAAAGAGCAATAAATGTTTCCAGGGAACAGAATTACACTTCTATACAACAGTACCCGGAACTGTAGAAGTTGTGTTCAGCAATACAGGAAAAAATAATGCACGTACTGCAAAGATATGCGATAAAATTTGTGAAGAAGAGGGTTCTGCAAGTGGAAGCACGAATGTTACGGCAAAAAGCCAAGTAGAAGCTGGTGATGTTTCTATTGTAGGATGGATGCTTAAAGAACAACAGAATAATGCAATCCGTATTTATAGTGTTAAGTTTACTGCAGATAAGACTACCGACATCACCATCGGCACCGCCAAGATGGCAACCTACAGCAACACAAGTGCATGGGAAATCCCAGCTGGAGTACAGGCATATACAGCCAAGTATGCTGATAACAAGATAAAGCTTACAGAGGTTACAGGTACTGTTCCAGCCAACACAGGTGTAGTACTTTATGGCAATGCAGGTACATATACAGCCAATCTTACAACAACAGACGCAACTCTTGCAGACAACGACCTCGCTTCTACAGCCAATGCTGCTTATACCGTAGTGGACAACACAACATACGCACTCGTAGCTGAGAAAGATGCTCAGGGTAATAAGACTGGTAAGGTTTGCTTCGGCAGACTTGCCGAGGGTAGCACCGTTGCTCAGGGCAAGGCATACCTCACAATCTCTGATTCAAGTGCAGCAAAGCAGCTCTCTATCGACATCAATGGCGAGACAACAGGTATAAACGCTGTGGAGAACGCTACAGAGACACAGAACGATGTATATTATACACTCGGCGGTCAGCGCACTGTTAAGCCTCTGAAGGGACTTTATATCCACAACGGAAAGAAGTATATGAAGTAAAGCCCCACCCCCGCGCCGCCCTCTGGGCGGCTTCCCCCCCCCTCCCCGTAAGGAGAGGGGAGTGATTACCCTTCATTGCTGANNTGAAGGTGGTACAATTCTTCTCTTAGGAGGATGATGACGGGGGACGGACGGCAAAAGACAAATTCTTAATATTAACAAACAAAAAAGCGTCAAAATGAAAAAGACATATATACAGCCAGCCATCATGCTGGTAAAATCAGATACGGAATCAAATATCCTCGCAGCCAGCGGCCTCGCTGATACGTTCAGCGATAAGGCAGATACGGAAAAGGTTTACCAAACCGCTGATGTCCTCTCGAAGTACAACAAAACTTCAGGTCTTTGGGATACTTCGTGGAATACCGACGACGAAGACGACGAATAGTTTTTCTTAAAAATACGTATTCGTAATCTTCCCCTCCCCCGCCTC
>DBKQ01000007.1 GCA_002298545.1 Prevotella sp. UBA746 | reverse complement strand
ATAATGCAAATCGAGAGGAGAACGAAATGAATTTATTCATTTCTTATCCCGAGATGCAGCTTATCTTATATAAATGTAATATAAAAAACCGGATAATCGGCAAGCATTTGGGATAAAGATGATGAATAAGAGATAAAAAAGAAATTTGATTTTTCTTGTTTGCATTATTCTTTTCTGAAACAAATATTCATTCTGAAACAAAAATATCCACATTTTTTGCAAAATAAGAATAAAAACAAGTACCTTTGTGGCAAAATTAACAAAAAGAACTTTAGTTTATGAACAAAACATTCTACAAAATGGCAGTTAAAGCCTTTGCCGTAACGGCTATGCTTCTGTCTACCGCCGCAACTCAGGCTGTGGAGTATTTCCAAAGACTCAGCATGGAAGGCGTAGAACTTATCGGTGCCGTAACCTGGGGAAAAGTGGACGAGTTCACTCTTATGCAACCCGGATATTACGAATTCAGCTACGACAGGAAATTCTCGCCAGACAAGACGGCTCCGCTTTTCAAGGCGACACCTATGGGCGGATGTGCATATCACGACGGAAAAATCTACTCATGTGAATATTCGGAACTTAGTCATAAGATCAAACCTGTATGGAGAATTTATGACGCCAAGACCTTTAAGCTTCTCTCTGAGCATACGCTGAAAGACAACTGCGAAAGTACTACTACTTGTATTACATACGACCAGACGACAGGAAATCTCTACGGACTGCTCGAGACTTATGACGAGACTTTCCTCGTAAAGATTAATCCTGAAACCGGCGACATGACACGTATCGGCTCTATGCTCGACCATCTTAGCTATACCAAGTATCTTGCTATTGCATGCAGTCCGACGGGAGTTATCTATTGTACTTATCTGAACAAAGCCACAGACGCCATATATCTCGGAAAATTCCGTAAGTCTACCGGTCAAGTATCTATGGTAAGCGGTATCAGCGCCACAAACCTGCTGCCAGGCGACTCTTTCATCAACGGTGCATACGAGCAGGCGATGTTCTTTAACAACGCAACAGGAAAGCTTTACTGGATGTTCCAGGGCTCAAGTGCTATGCTATATAAAGAGGTTACACAGATTTATGAAGTGGATCCTCTTACGGCAGACGCTGTAATGGTGGCCTATACCGAAGACGAGCTACAAGGACCGGGAGCATTCTTCCTCGAACCGAGTCTTGAAGCTCCGGCTATCATCAGCGACTTTGCATGGACTCCTGACGAACCGGGATCTGAGAGCGGAACCATTAGCTTCACTCTGCCTACGAAGACTTACGGCGACAATGAACTGAAGGGTAGTCTTACGCTTAATGTAATGAACGGCGACGAGGTGTTCTTCAACGGAGAGGCTACTCCGGGAGAAAAATTCTCAAAACATGTTGACAACATGCCTAACAAATGGAACGAGCTGAGTATTCAAGTTTCTAACAGCGCCGGCGACGGTCCGAAGGTGAAGCGCTCGTTCTTTGCCGGATACGACACGCCGAAGGCTCCAACAAACGTGAAACTCGTTGCCGACGGACTGCGCACTACTCTTTCTTGGGATGCACCGACTGAGGGTATCAACGGAAAAGTTATAAATTCTGAAGACCTGACATATAAGGTTGTAAGATATCCTGGAGAGGTTACTGTAGCTGAAAATCTAAAGGACTGCTCGTTTAGCGAGGAGCATCCTGGCGATATGACCCGCTATGTATATACAGTTACTCCTTATGCCAATAAGAAGGAGGGTAAAGCGGGAATGTCTAATAACCTTATTGTCGGCACTCCACTCGATGTGCCTTACGGAGGGGAGTTCAACAACGCATACGACATGTATAACTATTATACCATCATCGACAAAAACGCTGACGGATATACTTGGATGTATGACGACAATACAAACAGAGCTTATTACCATTACAGTATGGCAAACGCTGCCGATGACTGGATGATCTCGCCGGCTATAAACTACAAGAAGGGTAAGACTTACGAACTTACTTTCACAGCCTACTCATCGTCTTATACATATAAGGAGGACATGGAGGTTACATTCGGAAACGACAAGACGGTTGATGCACAGAATGAGCTGCTGCTCAATTTGCTGCAATTGCCTACCGTTGACGAGGCTGATGCACCAAGTTCTTATTCGGCTAAATTTACCGTACCAGAAGACGGCGTGTACTATTTTGCCTTCCACGCCATGTCGGAGAAGTTCCGCGAGTATATCTTCCTTTATAATATCTCAGTAAAAGAGGTTGCAACGGATGGTATCTCTACAATGCCGGCTGGAGCTGACACGGCAATTGCCGTAGACAACGGTGTGCTGTCGGTTTCTTCAAAATCGACAACACGTATCAAGGTTACTGACTTGGGCGGAAGAACTGTTATTGAAGGTAACGGCAAAAACCTGAGCGCTAAACTTTCAAATGGTATCTATCTTGTTAACATCGGCGGAAAGACAGTTAAGACTGTCGTGAAATAACAGAATACTTTCTGTATAATTTACATAGGCTGCATATTCGATTTTGTTCTCGAATATGCAGCCTGCTTTTTTTTGAATTATTATATCTCTTTTTTATCCCGACAGGCTTATATGTCGGGAATTTTATCTATATTTGCAAAAAATAAAAACAAGAAACTTATATAATCGTATGAAACAAACAAAAATTGTTGCTTCAATCAGCGACCGCAGATGTGGCGTTGACTTTATTCGCCAACTATTTCTGGCTGGTGTTAACGTGGTGAGAATGAACACGGCTCACGCTACTCCGGAAGGTATCCGTGAGATTATAAAGAATACAAGGAAGGTATCGAAACATATCGGTATTCTTATCGATACTAAAGGACCGGAGGTTAGAACTACCGGTACTGATATTCCTATCCAGTATAAGACTGGAGAAAAAGTGAAGATTTACGGACATAACACGGAAGAAACGACTCACGACAGCATTAACGTTTCATACCCGGGCTTTGTAAACGACGTGAAGGTTGGCGACGACGTGCTCTTCGATGACGGAGAGCTCGACATGAAGGTTGTGGAGAAAGACGGCGATGCCCTTTGTGTTGAGGTGCAGAACGACGGTATGCTCGGTTCTAAAAAGAGTGTGAACGTACCGGGCGAACATATTGACCTGCCGGCTCTCACCGAAAAGGACAAGAATAATATCCTACTCGCTATTGATGAGGACATCGACTTCATTGCACACTCTTTCGTACGCAGCAAGGAGGATGTTATGGCTGTTCAGAAGATTCTCGATGAGCACAACAGCGAGATTAAGATTATCTCTAAAATCGAAAACCAGGAGGGTGTAGACAATATCGACGAGATTATCGAGGCTTCTTACGGTATTATGATTGCACGTGGCGACCTCGGTATTGAGGTGCCGATAGAGCGCATTCCGGGCATTCAGCGCATGATTATCAAAAAATGTATTCAAGCGAAGAAACCGGTTATCGTGGCTACTCAGATGCTTCACACGATGATTAACAATCCTCGACCTACTCGTGCTGAGGTTACGGATATCGCCAACGCTATCTATTACCGCACTGATGCTTTGATGCTTAGCGGTGAGACGGCTTCCGGAAAATATCCAGTAGAAGCTGTTAAGACAATGGCTGCTATTGCCGAGCAGGCAGAGAAGGACAAGATGCGCGAGAATGACATCCCTGTTCCATTGAGCGAGAACTGTAATGTTAGTGAGTTCTTATCCAAGCAGGCTATCGAGGCAACGGAAAGACTTGGCGTTCGCGGTATCATCACTGACAGTGTGAACGGACGTACAGCTCGTAACCTCGCTGCCTTCCGCGGTCCTAACCCTGTGCTCGCCATCTGTGTGAAGGAGCGCACTCAGCGTCTGCTTGCTCTGAGCTACGGTGTTATCCCGGTTTATCAGCACGAGAAGCTGCAACCGCAAGACCAGTTTGTTGCTGCGCTAAGAATGTTGCGTCAGAAGGGTTATCTGAACATGGACGACAAGATTGCTTACCTCAGCGGAAGCTTCGGACGCGGTGGAGGCACCACATTCCTCGAAATCGACAAGGTGTCTGACATCTTCACTAAGGACTATACCTTGCCGAATATGATGAGACCGTAAGAATAATTCATAATTCATAATTCATAATTGGGAATAGAGATGTATTCTACAACTGTCCCGTTTATGAATTATGAATTAGTTTTTTTTTGAGCTACATAAACTTTTTCCTTTCTATGAAACACTTTCTTTTATCATGCATCCTTGCAGCATCTTGCCTTTCTGGAAGTGCACAGACGGCAACGCCTGATAACAATACTCATTATATCCCTGCTGAAGAGAACCTAAAAGCACGGGAACAATTTTCGGACTCCCGCTTCGGCATTTTCCTACATTGGGGACTGTACAGTATGTTTGCCCAGGGCGAATGGTATCTTAACTATGGTCCTAACAAAGATGAATATGCAAAGGCTGCCGATGCGTTCTATCCTCATTCTTTTAATGCAGAGAAATGGATTTCGGCTATTAAGGGGGCTGGTGCGAAATATATCTGTTTTACTACCAGACATCATGAAGGCTTTTCGATGTGGGACACTAAGCAGTCGGACTACAATATCATGCACACTCCGTATGCCAAGGATATCGTAAGGCAACTGGCTGACGAATGTCATAAGCAAGGTATCGGACTGCATCTCTATTATTCTCATATCGACTGGACTCGCGATGATTATCCAGCCGGACGAACTGGGCGCACGACGGGTAAGGATCCGAAGAAGGCGGATTGGCAACATTACTATAAGTTTATGAACGCACAGCTGACGGAACTGCTCACCAATTATGGTAAAGTGGACGGAATATGGTTTGACGGATGGTGGGACCATGATGAGGATTCTATTCCTTTCAATTGGCAACTGCCAGAACAATATGCTCTTATACATCACTTACAGCCGGCTTGCATTATAGGAAACAATCATCATCAAACTCCTTTTGAGGGTGAAGACATGCAGATGTTTGAACGCGATGTTCCGGGGGAGAACAAAAGCGGACTCTCAGGACAGTCGATTAGCCAACTGCCTCTCGAAACGTGTCAGACTATGAACGGCATGTGGGGATATAAGATTAAGGACCAGAACTACAAATCAACGAAAGAACTTATCAGACTACTTGTGCGCACAGCATCAAAGGAAGCAAATCTGTTGCTCAATATCGGTCCGCAGCCTAACGGCGAACTGCCTGCTACGGCTCTCGACCGACTGAAAGGTATTGGAGAGTTTCTAAATGGTAAAGCCGGCGAGAGTATCTACCGTACTGTTGGTGGGAACATTAATATCGGCGACAGCATTGTTACGACAAAGGGAAAAGGAAAGAATGCCCCTCTCTATATTCATGTGCTTACAGATGAAGCAACAAAATATGTTTCGCTTTCTATACAAGGGAAAATTAAACGTGCAATAAATCTTGTTACTGGAGAAAAAATACTTTTCAAGAAGAATAATAAAACTGGAAAAACAACATTCGTAACATCAAACCACCAAGACAACGAGGTTGACTATATAATAAAGGTTGAATTCTAAATAAAACTAAAGAAGATTCTAATATTCTATCCATATTTTACAAAAGCTTTTTATATGAAAAAACGTATTCTAACTTTTGCTGCAGCTATATCATTTGCCATATCCATTTGCGCTGTTCCTGCAAAACCAAGAAAATGGCAAATTAAACAGTCTGACGGTACATCTCTAACTGTCATGGTAAGGGGTGACGAGAACTTTCATTTCACATGTACCACGGATGGTATGCCGCTCGTAAAAAATACTGACGGGAGTTTTTGTTATGCTGTTCTCAACAAAGACAATAAACTGATAGCGTCAAGCCAAATAGCTCATGATGCTACAACAAGAGACGATAAAGAGCTTGCTTTCCTAAAAAGTTACTCAGAACAGGCTACTGCAGTTCGCTCGCTTGGAAAAAGAAAAGCCATGGAACGCAACACTGCAAGAATGGCACGACTGGAAAAACGCGGTACTGTTGACGCTAAAGGTAAACCAAATATCCAAAAGAAGGATATGGCTGGTGCTTGGGGAGGCGATGGCATCGGAGTGACGGGAAAGCGCAAGGGACTTGTTATTCTCGTAAACTTCAAGGACAAGAAGATGCAGGCTACGCATACTCAGGAGGAATGGAACAACTATTTCAATCAGGAGGGATACTCCAAGAATGGCAACTCAGGATCTGTACATGACTATTTCAAAGCTCAAAGCTACGGATTGTTTGACCTCGAGTTTGATGTTGTTGGACCTGTTACTGTATCTAAAGACATGGCGGAATACGGCGGCAACGACTATAGCGGCAACGATAAGGACCCTGCAGGAATGGTGTATGAGGCATGCAAATTGGTTGATTCACAGGTAAACTTTGCTGACTACGATTGGGACGGCGACGGCGAGGTGGACCAAGTGTACCTTATCTATGCTGGGTATGGCGAGGCTTCAGCTTACGATATCTACCCGGAGACAATATGGCAACACGAATGGGATCTGACATCTGCTGGTTATTCACTCTCTCTCGACGGAGTAAAAATTAATACCTACGGTTGCTCGTCGGAACTTTACGGATATACAGGAACTAATATGGACGGCATCGGTACGGCTTGTCATGAGTTCAGTCATTGTCTCGGACTGCCCGACATCTACGATACAGACTATTCCGGCGGCTTCGGTATGGGCAGCTGGGACGTGATGGACGCTGGATCATACGGCGGAGACGGATACAAACCTGTTGGTTACAATACTTACGAGAAATGGGTGAGCGGATGGATGCAGCCTACGGAACTGAAATCTGCTTGTTATGTGAAAGGACTGAAACCGCTTTCTGAGTCTCCTGAAGCTTATATTATATATAATGACAAGATGCCGACAGAATACTACTTGCTCGAAAATAGACAGCTTAGGGGTACAGACTCTGAACTGCCGGCTCACGGCATGCTCGTTATTCATATGGACTACAACAAATCGGTATGGGAAGACAATGGAGTAAACGACACTCCGAGCCATCAGCGCTTTTCTATCGTTCCTGCGGATAACAAGCTGACGGATAATACAGAAGACGGAGATACATACCCAGGAACAAGTCGCAATACTTCGCTCACTGACGTGTCTACACCGGCTGCAACATTATTCAATGCAAATTCTGACGGTAGAAAATTCCTTGGAAAGCCTGTTACAGAAATAGCTGAAGACGAAGGACAAATTTCCTTTACTTTTATGGGAGGCGAAACAATTGATACCCCTACGGATTTAAAGACGACTGATGTAACAGACAATTCGTTTACAGCACAGTGGAATGCCACGGATGGTGCTGAATCATACAACCTTCAACTGAGGAAGAAATCAGATAAACCTTCTGTAGACGAGTCAGGAAAAATTATTGAAGACCTTACTACATGGGGGAAGGATATTACTGGCGACAGTAATAGCGATATCTCATCGAAACTCGACAGCAAGATGAAGAATATGGGATGGACTGGATTGAAAGTCTATGAGTCTACTGGTAAAGCGAAACTCGGTAGCAGCAAAGTTCCAGGGTATCTCGTATCTCCTACTGTTTCAGATCTATCCACGGCTTGCGCTACAGTGAGAATTCAAACTTTGAAATACGGCACTGATGATGATCAAGTAACGGTGGCTCTGCTTGACACTCAGGGACAGACGGTAGCATCTACTGTAGTTACTGCCGACGGAATGATGAAGACTGTAACTATCGAAAATCCTACAGAAAATGATTATAAGGTGAAAATTGCTCCAAAGAAACGTTGCTATGTAGAGTATATTGGAATTTACGACGGAGAGTTTTCTGAAGAAGATTTCACTGACGCAAACAATGCTCCAAAGATATTAATCGGAATGAAGGCTCCGGAAACGAAAAATAGCGTTACAGAAAATTCTTATACATTCACCGGTCTTGAAGCTGCCGACTATCAATGGCGCGTTCAAGCTGTAAAAGGAAATGTCGTATCGACATGGACTTCATGGATGGATGTTACTATCGGTACTCCATCATGTATCAAGGATATTGAAATGTCAAAAGACTCTCGCATTGATGTATATACCTTATCTGGCATGTTTGTTGGAAATATGACGTACGAGGAGTTTATGAAAGCTCCGATAACTAATGGCACATACATTTTAAGAAGCGCAAAATCCTCGGCTGTTATGATAAAATAAATAATACAACCAGGTTATAAGAACGAATTTTAAAAGCATAGCTTTCCTTACCGCGAAGCTATGTTTTTTTATTTTTATAAATAGAGAACGGAATCCGAAATTTTAATAAATGCTATAGAAATAAGGTCTATATTGCAAATCATACATAATAAAAAGCCCCGTCTTTATTATAGACGGAGCCTTATACATATCAATAAAGAAATAACATTACAGTCATTAAATTCAGACCTTATTCTTTATATTGTTAATCATATTAAATTCTATCAATACTCTCCCCAAGCCTTGATTTCGATATCCTCAAGTTTCACGGTGCAGAAAGCATAGATAAAGGCACTTGCCAAACGACTGTTGGTGATCAACGGAACGTTAAGGTCGATTGCCGCACGACGAATCTTGTAGCCATTTGAAAGCTCTGAACTCGTCAAATCTTTAGGAATATTCACAACCATATCTATCTCATGATTGTGAAGCATCTCAAGAGCTTTAGGTGCTCCGCCTTCAGCTTCCTCAGAAGGCCACAACACACGTGTATTCTCAATACCGTTCTCTGTGAGATACTTACTTGTTCCACCTGTTGCATAAAGCTTGTATCCATGTTTAACAAGCATCTGGGCAGCATCAAGCATATCTGCTTTCTGCTTTGCACCACCTGTTGAAAGAAGGATATTCTTCTCTGGAATACGCTGTCCTACTGAAAGCATACTCTTAAGCAATGCACAGCTTGTGTCATTACCGATACAACCCACCTCACCAGTTGAACTCATGTCGACGCCGAGTACAGGGTCAGCCTTCTGCAGACGGTTGAACGAGAACTGTGAAGCCTTGATACCTACATAGTCAAGGTCAAATAGATTCTTGTTCGGTTTCTCTACTGGCAGACCGAGCATAACTCGAGTGGCAAGTTCGATAAGGTTTATCTTTAATACCTTGCTGACAAACGGGAACGAACGACTAGCACGGAGGTTACACTCGATAACAAGGATATCGTTGTCGCGAGCCATAAACTGAATGTTAAACGGTCCGTTGATATGCAACTCTTTGGCAATCTGACGCCCAACCCTCTTCACACGGCGCACGGTCTCAACATATAGTTTCTGTGGCGGAAACTGGATTGTAGCATCACCAGAATGAACTCCGGCAAATTCGATATGTTCAGAAATTGCATAGGCAATAACCTCGCCATCCTTAGCCACGGCATCCATCTCGATCTCCTTGGCATGCTCGATGAACTTGCTGACAACAACAGGATGATCCTCACTGACATTTGCTGCAAGCTGAAGGAATCTCTTCAACTCATCCTCGTTTGAACATACATTCATTGCAGCTCCTGAAAGCACATAACTTGGACGGACAAGTACAGGGAAGCCAACTCGCTCTATGAACTTGTCGATATCCTCCATACTCGTCAGCGCGCTCCATTCCGGTTGGTTAATGCCATTATTGGTGAGCATCTGAGAGAACTTCGCGCGGTCTTCGGCATTATCGATATCCTGTGCTTTTGTTCCAAGGATATTGACATGCTGCTCATCAAGACGCATTGCGAGGTTGTTCGGAATCTGTCCACCGGTAGATACAATCACGCCATGTGGCTGCTCAAGGTCGATGATATCCATGACACGCTCAAATGTAAGCTCATCGAAATAGAGGCGGTCGCACATGTCATAATCGGGAGATACGGTCTCTGGGTTATAGTTTAT
>DBKQ01000023.1:39026-41012 GCA_002298545.1 Prevotella sp. UBA746 | reverse complement strand
TCCTCCTCGTCTATCTTCATATAGAAAGCCTTGATAGCCTTCGGATAGTTTGTCATTATGACAGGCTTCTTGAAGTGTTCCTCAACGAGGAAGCGCTCATGCTCAGAAGCGAGGTCGTCGCCCCACTCGCATGGGAATTCAAACTTCTTGCCATTGGCGATTGCCTCCTGAAGAATCTTGATACCTTCGGTGTAAGGCAGACGAACGAAATCGGAGTTGAGCACGCTCTCAAGGCGCTGGATAAGTCCCTTGTCAATCATCTTGTTGAGGAACTCCAGGTCGTCCTTACAGTTGTCGAGCGCCCAGCGGATACAATACTTGATGAAGTCTTCCTCAAGATCCATAAGCTCCGCCATATCGATAAAGGCAACCTCTGGCTCAACCATCCAGAATTCTGCCAGGTGGCGTGGAGTGTTTGAGTTCTCGGCACGGAAAGTAGGACCGAATGTGTAGATGGCTCCCAAAGCCGTAGCTCCGAGCTCACCCTCAAGCTGACCGCTCACAGTAAGTGAAGTCTGCTTGCCGAAGAAATCATCGTCGTATTTAATCTTGCCGTTCTCGTCCTTCTTCAGGTCATAGAGGTTCTTTGTCGTTACCTGGAACATCTGTCCGGCACCCTCGCAGTCGCTTGCCGTAATCAGCGGAGTATTGAAATAGAAGAATCCGTGCTCATGGAAATATGTGTGTATTGCCATTGCCATATTGTGGCGGATACGCATCACGGCGCCAAAGGTGTTGGTGCGCAGACGCAGATGAGCATACTGGCGCATATATTCAAAGCTCTGACCCTTTTTCTGCATCGGATAATCACTTCCGCAAAGTCCGTAGACTTCGATATTCTGACACTGAATCTCTACAGTCTGTCCGGCACCCTGACTCTCTACGAGTTCACCGGTAGCACTGATACATGCTCCGGTAGTAATCTGCTTGAGCATCTCGGCGTCAAACTTTGTCGGGTCAACGACAATCTGAATATTCTTTATTGTAGAACCGTCGTTAAGGGCGATAAAGTCTACCGCCTTACTGCTACGATGAGTTCTAACCCATCCCTTCACATTAACCGTTGCGCCGAAATCAGTACTTTTCAGCGCGTCGACAACTTTTGTTCTTTTCATATTGTGTTGTTGTTATAATTATTCCTTGTTAAAAGATTTCTGGGAGAACTGGGAGAACTAAGACAACTTAGAACTCTTGGTTCTCCCAGAACATCTATTCTATATCACTTTTATTCAAAAGCTCCCATTCGCAGCATGTCGACTTCCTTCTCTGTAAGGAATCGCCAGTCGCCGCGGCGCAGGTTCTTCTTTGTGAGTCCGGCAAACTGTACGCGGTCGAGTTTTATCACACGGTATCCGAGACTCTCGAAGATACGGCGCACGATACGGTTGCGTCCGCTGTGGATCTCGATACCCACCTGACTCTTGTCTGTAGGGTGAGCATACTCGATAGCATCAGCATGCACCTCTCCATCCTCGAGCGTTATGCCCTCGGCAATCTGCTGCATATCGTGTGCAGTAACGTTCTTGTCGAGATATACGTGGTAAACCTTCTTCTTTAGGAACTTAGGATGAGTCAGCTTGCTGGCAAGGTCGCCGTCGTTGGTAAGCAGCAACACACCAGTAGTGTTGCGGTCGAGGCGTCCTACCGGATAGATACGCTCCGGACAAACGTTCTTGACGAGATCCATAACAGTCTTGCGCTGCTGTGGGTCGTCGCTTGTGGTAACATAGTCTTTCGGCTTGTTAAGCAATACATACACCTTCTTCTCGAGGTTTACCGGCTGATCGTGGAACTTGATTTCATCAGTGCGCTTAACCTTTGTTCCGAGCTCTGTAACGACTTCTCCGTTTACGCTTACAACTCCAGCCTGTATATACTGGTCTGCTTCGCGTCGGCTGCAAACTCCAGCATTAGCGAGGAATTTGTTAAGACGTACCGGTGCATCCGGATCGATGTTCACCTCTTTATATTCTATACGCTTCTTCA
>DBKQ01000023.1:36362-38962 GCA_002298545.1 Prevotella sp. UBA746 | reverse complement strand
GGTTGTTGCCATAGCCGCCACCGTATCCGCCCTGACGCTGCTGTCCGTAGCCACCGCGGTTGTTGCCATAGCCACCGCCGTATCCGCCCTGACGCTGCTGTCCGTAGCCGCCACGGTTGTTGCCGTAGCCGCCCTGGCGTTGCTGTCCGTAGCCGCCGCGATTGTTGCCGTAGCCGCCCTGGCGCTGCTGTCCGTAGCCACCGCGGTTGTTGCCGTAGCCACCCTGATTTGAGCGCTGCTGATAACCGCCGTTGTCGCCATCCTGATTGTAGCGAGGACGATAGCCGCCTTGGCGCTGCTGTCCGTAGCCGCCGCGGTTATTGCCGTAGCCTCCCTGACTTGAGCGCTGCTGATAGCCGCCATTGTCGCCACCCTGATTATAGCGTGGTCGATAACTGCTCTGACGGCGTTGTGCACCGTCCGACTGCAGTCCTGCTCCGAATCCCTCCGGACGGAAACCGCCGCCGTCGTTATCATAGTTATTGCTGCGATTTGTGCTGTATGCTCGCTGTGCATTTATACGTGGACGCATAGGACGTCCGTTACTGTGGTATCCACCACCCTGATAATCGTTCGAGCGATAGCCCTCACGGCCACCCTCGTTTCCCTGTGCGGATGTATTTTCCGCAGGCTTGTTTTCAAAATCTTCTGCCATAATTAAAAATAGTTGTTTGTTAATAGTAGCCTCACGGCTGTAATGAATGTATAGTTCTATTCTCGACAGGAGTCATCCAAATGTTTTTTGCGGGACGCTCCTTTTTAGATTCCTGTATAAGAATGAGGGGTAATTGCCATAAGTTCAGCCTTGACAGCATCGCTCACGTTGAGTTCTTTGATAAACTCATGAATTGTTTCTTCCGTCATTTTCTTGTTTGTACGGGTGAGAGCCTTCAGTGCCTCGTAAGGGTGCGGATAAGCCTCGCGGCGCAAGATGGTCTGAATAGCCTCAGCCACGACAGCCCATGTATTGTCGAGGTCGGCATTTATCTTGTCCTCGTTGAGGATAAGCTTGCGCAGTCCCTTCAGCGTGCTCTGCATTGCTATCATGCCGTGTCCCATAGGAACGCCTACGTTACGCAACACCGTTGAGTCTGTAAGGTCGCGCTGCAAGCGGCTAACCGGGAGTTTCTGTGCAAGGAACTGCAGTATGGCATTTGCCATTCCCATGTTGCCCTCACTGTTTTCAAAGTCTATAGGGTTCACCTTGTGCGGCATGGCACTTGACCCTACTTCGCCTGCCTTGATTTTCTGCTTGAAGTATTCCATAGAGATATACATCCAGAAATCGCGGTCGAGATCGATTACGATTGTGTTGATACGGCGCAATGCATCGAACACGGCTCCGAGGCAATCGTAGTTGCTTATCTGAGTGGTATACTGTTCGCGCTCAAGTCCGAGTTTCTCACTAACGAATTTGTTTCCGAACTCTCTCCAGTCGTATTCCGGATAAGCTACGTGGTGTGCATTGAAATTGCCTGTCGCCCCACCGAATTTTGCTGTCATCGGACAGGCTTTCAGCATTTCGAGCTGTTTTGTCAGTCGATAGACGAATACCATTATCTCCTTGCCCAAGCGTGTTGGCGACGCCGGCTGACCATGTGTCTTGGCTAACATCGGGACATCTTTCCATTCATCGGCATAAGTCTGCAACTGTGCTATCAGTTCCTCTATCTGAGGAATATACACCTCGTTGAGTGCGTCTTTGATAGAGAGAGGCACCGAGGTATTGTTGATATCCTGTGATGTAAGTCCGAAGTGGATAAACTCCTTGTATTTCTCGAAGTTACCGATTTTGTCAAGCTGCTCTTTGATATAATATTCCACAGCCTTAACATCATGGTTTGTCGTTTTCTCGATTTCTTTCACTCTTGCAGCTCCCTCTTCTGTAAAGTTGCGATATATATCGCGAAGGGGTTCATACTTGCTGTGGTCGAAATCGGCGAGCTGTGGCAAAGGCAGTTCACACAACGTGATAAAATACTCAATTTCAACTCGTATGCGGTATTTTATAAGCGCATACTCCGAGAAATAGTGTGCCAGTTTCTCGGTTTTACTTCTGTAGCGGCCGTCGATTGGAGATACGGCTGTCAAAACATCAAGACTCATAATTTTTTTCTAATACGTATTATGCTTGCAAAAGTAATACTTTCATTTGGATTTTTCCTCTTACCAAATAAGTAGAATTCTGCTGTTAACATTATTTATGGAAGTTACGTTCGATTTGCGGAGCCGCAAGCTTTATCGCGCATACATATATTTTTTAAAAACATGCAGAAAAGTATCATTGTATCATAAATTAGAGTTTTATAATTCTCAACATAATGATTATCAGCGATATAAAAGAATGATACTTTTCTGTTTGTTTTACAAGAAATATCATAAAAAGTATCATAAACTACGGAAAAGTATCATAAAATGTGTGGTTTAGCTGAACACATAACGGAGAATTATTGAATTCAAGTTTCGATTTTAGACAAAAACATTAAAAACACCGGTCGTATGTTTGGCAGCATAAAAGATGTTGTTTTCAAGCGCAAAGGGGAGGGATAAAGCCTGACAGGAGTAATTAAACGCCGAAAAGAAGGTGTTGTAACTACCGT
>DBKQ01000023.1:0-36313 GCA_002298545.1 Prevotella sp. UBA746 | reverse complement strand
GTGTTTGTAACGGTAGTTAAAACACCTGCGGAACGCTCAAACGCTCCGCAAATGTCAGTATACTGGCACTGGTATCAGCAGTAAATAGGTAAAACAATAAACAGACCGTTGTTTTGACAAGAGAACATTTTCAATGACACTTCCATGATACTTCTATGACACTTCTCGCAAAGCAAACAAAATACCAATTATCGTATGTTATTGATTTTCAATAGCTTGTATCTTCAGTACCACTTTCAAATGATACAATGACACTTTTTCCAGAAAAAAACATTTTGTCCTCCTCTCGATTTTAATAAAATCCTCACGCTCAAGAATGACAAAGCATTGTCATTCTATTCGCTTAATCGGATTTTTGCATTATCTTTGCAAAAAAATTGATAATGAGAAAGAAACATATACTTTTAGCTGCTATCATTGCAGCAACAACTATCGCCTCGTCATGCAACGACAAGGACAAGACTGAAGCACAGGCGATTCTGAAAGCCGCACAAGAGAATTTCGAAAGGGGGGACTACGAGAAGACCTTATTCCTTATCGACTCTCTACGCAACTCTCACCCGAAGGCTATCGAAGAAAGAAAAACAGCACTGAAACTGTTTCAGGACGCTTCGGAGAAACTTGCACAAAAACAAATCATTGACACTGACGGAAAACTGCAGGAGGCACAAAGAGTGCTCGACAATCTTACAAAAATCGTGAACGCAAAGAAAAGCCGCGGCGAAGCAACGGCAGAAGAACTGTCAAGTCTCACTAAGGCTAAAATAAGAAGAGACTCACTGCAAGCACGTTTCGACGGACAGTGTGCCACCGTGAGGGTTATCAGAGAGAAACGGAAACGTTAAAAAAAATGCAGATTATCTTTATTGTCAATATTAATGTGTAACTTTGCGCTCATATATAAAACATAATGGCTAAGGAAATTCAAAATACAGAGGAACAATTCAAGAGCGTAATGCGCGAATGCCGCTCGCTCTTCGAGAAGAAACTACATGACTACAACGCATCGTGGCGCATGCTGCGCCCGTCGTCGCTTACTGACCAGCTTCTTATTAAAGCACGCAGGATAAGAAGCATCGAGGTGAAGGGTGTGGCTCTTGTCGAGGACGACACTCGCTCTGAGTTTATTGCCCTGATAAACTACGGCATCGTTGGACTAATACAGCTGGAGAAGGGATTTGCCGACTCTGTCGACATGTCGAACGAGGAGGCAATGAAATACTACGACAAATATCAGGAGGAGGCGCTACAGCTCATGATGCGCAAGAACCATGACTATAACGAGGCTTGGCGCATGATGAGAGTGAGCAGCTATACCGACTTCATACTTACCAAGATTGAGAGGGTGAAGGAAATAGAGAACCTCAACGGAGGAACTCTCGTGTCTGAGGGTATCGACGCTAACTACATGGATATAATTAACTATTCCGTGTTTGGAGTGATAAAACTTACTTACGGGGAGTAAAGGCTTGGCAATGAAAATGAAAGGAATGATAATAAAAAACATTACAGTAAATATTTGCCGATTCATCGTAGCTGCAACGTTCATTTTTTCCGGATACGTGAAAGCTATCGACCCTATCGGTACACAATATAAAATACACGACTACCTTACTGCCCTCGGACTGGGGGACCTCATCCCCGACTACATCACGCTGGGCGCATCGGTAGCTCTTGCAGCCGTCGAACTGTGTCTGGGTATTTTTCTCCTCTTTGCTATCCGCAGGCACCTCGTGTCAAAATTAATCGTTGCCCTCATGACCATAATGACGGCTATTACGGTATGGATAGTATTGGCAAACCCGGTAAAGGACTGCGGCTGCTTCGGCGACGCATTGAAGCTGACAAACTGGCAAACGCTCGGCAAGAACATAATCCTGCTGCTCGCTGCCGTATGCATCTGCAAGGCTCCGTCTGCCATGGTGAGGTTCATCAGCCGGTCAAACCAATGGATTGTTATCAACTACACAATATTATATTGCATCGCAACAAGCTCTTACTGCCTGTATAGCCTACCGACATTCGACTTCCGTCCTTACCACATCGGGGCTGACATACGCAAGGGGATGGAAATTCCGCCAGGTGCCGAACAACCGAAATTCGAAACTACATTCACTCTTAAAAAGAATGGAGTAACGAAAGAGTTTTCACTCGAGAACTACCCCGACTCCACCTGGACTTTCGTTGACAGCAAGACGGTACAGCTGAGCGAAGGATATGTGCCGCCGATACACGACTTCAGTATGGAGGACCCGACAAGCGGCGATGACCTTACCGACAGCGTATTGAGCGACAAGAGCTATACGTTCCTGCTCATATCTCCGCATCTGGAGAATGCCGACGACTCTAATTTCGGAGACATTAACCAGATTTACGACTACTGCAAGAGGAACAAATACCATTTCTATGCCCTGACGGCAAGTAACAAAAAGGCGATTGAACACTGGACTGACATTACTGGAGCGGAATACAGATATCTATTCACGGACGAAACGACACTGAAAACTATTATCCGGAGTAATCCCGGACTGATTCTGCTGAAAGACGGCATCGTGATTCAGAAATGGAGCCACAACCAACTGCCGCAACTCGACGAGAAGACTCCCCCACTCCAGAAGATTCCGGAGGGACACATGCCGGAAAACTCTATCGGCAAGAGAATAACTTACACCCTGGTATGGTTCTTCATGCCATTGCTGCTGCTGGCATTAGCCGACAGGACATGGGCATGGACAAAATGGGTGAGAAGAAGGAAAGAAACGGAAGTTACGGGAAAGTCCGGAGAGCATGAGGCTACGGACGAAAGTGAAACTCCGGAAGAAAATTCTGACAACATAATATAATCATTTTAAATAATTAGCAATAATGAGAAAGAAAATTGTAGCAGGTAATTGGAAAATGAACATGAACCTGCAAGACGGTATCGCTCTTGCAAAGGAGCTGAACGAAACTCTTACAGCAGAAAAGCCTAACTGCGGCGTTATCATCTGCACTCCTTTCATCCACTTGGCAAGCATCGCACAGTTCCTCAACCAGGACATCATCGGACTGGGTGCAGAGAACTGCGCCGACAAGGAGAAGGGCGCCTTCACAGGCGAGGTTTCTGCAGAGATGGTAAAGAGCACTGGTGCTCAGTATGTTATCCTCGGCCACTCTGAGCGTCGCGGATACTACAACGAGACTCCGGAGATTCTCAAGGAAAAGGTGTTGCTCGCTCTGAAAAACAACCTGAAGGTTATCTTCTGTATCGGAGAGAGCCTTGAGGAGCGCGAGGCCAACAAGCAGAACGAAGTGGTAAAGGCTGAGCTCGAAGGTAGCGTGTTCAACCTCTCTGCCGAGGAGTTCAAAAATATCATCGTGGCATACGAGCCAATCTGGGCTATCGGTACTGGCAAGACTGCCACTGCTGACCAGGCTGAGGAAATCCACGCTTACATCCGCAGCGTTATCGCCGAGAAATACGGTAAGGAGGTTGCCGACGACACCACTATCCTGTATGGTGGTAGCTGCAAGGCAAGCAATGCTCCTGAGCTCTTTGCAAAGCCTGACATCGACGGTGGTCTGATTGGTGGCGCTTCTCTGAAGGCTGCCGACTTCAAGGGTATCATCGACGCAAGATAATACTGACAAATATATCCTCTGCGGCACAACAGTCTGCCGGCAACGGCAATGCCGCAGAGGATTTCTCTTATTTTAACTCAACAGGATTTATATGAAAAAGTTCATCGCTATATTAGTTTTTGCAGCAGGCACATTCCTGCAAGCCAACGCACAGTCGTTTCTCAACGATCTGCAGCAGAAGAAGCAAGGGGAAGGAACAGTAACCGTTAAGCAAAGTGCCGATATAGACAACTTGGTGAACAACGCCAAACTTAAAGCCAGCAGTCAGGCACAGGCGGCACAGACCCAGCAAACTGCAAAGCAAGCCAGCGAGCCTCAACACAGGCAGCAGCAGGAGAAAACCATTGTCAAGCCGAGCAACAAGACTGCAACAAATATACATACGGAACAAATACATCACGCTGCGACATCACAGGAAAGCAACAGGAAGGAGCGTGCCAACGGCGACTCCCTGACACAAAAGCGCCAACAGCAACAGGAGCACAAGGCTGAAAGTGAGCGCAAGACTGAACAAAACGAGAAACATACTGCTAAATCTGCCACGGAAACGGAGGTTCCAGAACGTCCGGTGGTAGACACCAGTAAGAAGATGATGCGAAACAGCTACAAGGTAACGGGCTATCGCATCCAGGCATATTCCGGAGGAAACTCGAGAGCTGACCGCGAGAAGGCTAACAAAATTGGCGACGCCATAAAAATGAAATATCCAGACCAGCCGGTCTACGTGCATTTCTATTCTCCAAGATGGATTTGCCGCGTCGGAAATTTCCGTTCATACAGCGAGGCTGCGAAATTACTGCGCAGCATCAAGGCTATGGGTTACACCCAGGCTTGTATTGTTAAAGGAAAAATAAATGTTGCCTACTAAAGAGCTCTAAGTTCTCCCTGAAACTCCCAGTTCTCCCAAGAACTCCAAGCTCTCCCAGAACTCCCAGAACTCCCAGAACTCCCAGTTCTCCCAAAATAAAAAATAAAATAAAACATGAACCCAGAAACCGAATTCCGTCCAGGTCTCGACGACTTGGCATCACATTATAAAAGCGTTCTCGAACTTCTCGGCGAAGACCCTGAACGCGAAGGTCTGCAGAAAACACCAATGCGCGTGGCAAAAGCTATGCAGATTCTTACAAGAGGATATACTCAGGATGCCCACAAGGTGCTTACCGATGCTCTTTTTAAAGAGGAATACAACCAGATGGTAATCGTGAAAGACATCGACTTCTTCTCGCTCTGCGAGCACCACATGCTGCCGTTCTACGGCAAGGTGCACGTGGCGTATATTCCTAACGGATACATCACCGGACTGAGCAAAATCGCCCGCGTTGTTGACATCTTCAGCCACCGTCTGCAGGTGCAGGAGCGAATGACGCAGCAGATTAAGGACTGTATCAACGAGACGCTCCACCCACAGGGCGTAATCGTTGTGGTTGAAGCTAAACACATGTGCATGCAGATGCGCGGTGTGGAAAAACAGAACTCGATTACTACAACGAGTGATTTCTGTGGCGCCTTTGAACAGGCTAAGACCAGACAGGAATTTATGAATCTTATACACAAGAGTTAAATGAACAAATGATTTTGTCGTATCGTTCATGCAATAACATCTGCAATGTATTGTTTATATGTTCGAGAATGACAACATTTTTAATTATAACACGCTTAAAGAAATGAAAAAACTTAAATCTCTTCTACCAGCCCTTTTCCTTGGGCTTTTTACTGCAACTGCAATGACTTCGTGTATCGACTCCGATGATGACAACCAGGAGCTGACCGATGAACAGAAGCAGGCTTGTGTCAATACCATGAGCGGTAACTATTCCGGAAAAATCTTTTTCATGAATAGGGACATCAAACTGGATGATAAGACTAAGTCGCAAATTGACTCTACTGAGCAGATAAACGCAAGATTCAGTTATCCGGAGAGTTCTGTAGTTATCTACGACGTTCCGGCTAAGCTGTTTTTCAAGGAGCTGAAGAATCACGACGAAATTAAACAGGCAGCTGAGAATGCCGACCCGGTAGACCTGAAGATGAAATATGTTCCGTATGCTGCCAACGACACTCAAATCGGCTATTACATGCAACCGTATGAGGTTACTATTCCTCTAACATACGGCGGAAGCACTCAAGAACTTACTGTCATGTTCCTTGCAAACAGTCTCGGAATTTGGGAAAACAAGAATGCTCAATTCTCGTTCTATATCTATGGAATATCTACGGGACTCGACGCTAACGGTAAAAAGGAATTGCTCGACGGCAATGCTCTCTATACCTCAAGCATGACTGATACAGAGGTGGCATACTTACAGTACGTCTTCTCAGGAAGTTATAAATAAAAAATTCATCTGAATATGGATATGACATACTGCGTGTCTTCACCTGAACATCTTGAGACTACCGTTGACTTGCCTTCATCGAAGAGCATCAGCAACAGGGCTCTTGTTATCTATGCCCTCTCAGGGGGGAAGATTCTGCCCGACAACTTGTCTGACTGCGACGATACTGAGGTTATCATTCGGGCTCTTAATGACATGCCGGAGATTATCGACATCAAGGCTGCCGGAACGGCTATGCGGTTCATGACGGCTTTTCTTGCCGTTACTCCGGGCGAACATGTCATAACTGGAACGGAAAGGATGAAAAACCGTCCTATCTATATTCTTGTCGATGCACTGAGAAGGCTTGGGGCTGATATCGAGTATGTGGAGAAGGAAGGGTTTCCGCCTCTACGTATCTCGGGACACGACCTCGAGGGCGGTTGCCTTGATATTCAGGGGAACGTAAGTTCGCAGTTCATATCTGCACTGCTGATGATTGCCCCGAAGCTGAAACAGGGACTGAAGCTCCGACTTGACGGAGATATCATCTCGCGACCGTATGTTGACCTTACGCTCTGCACGATGCGCGACTTCGGCGTGGAAGCTGACTGGACGGACAATGAGACGATTGATGTTAAACCAATGCCGTATACTCCTACGGAATATTATATCGAGAACGACTGGAGCGCTGCGTCTTACTGGTATGAAATGATGGCTCTCTCTGACGAGGCGGAGGCTACGGTTGAACTGAAAGGACTGATGGACGGGTCGCTGCAGGGGGACTCGGTAGTGAAATACCTCTTTAGTATGCTTGGCATAAAGACTGTTTTCAGCAGTCGACAGAGAGGGGTGCCTACTACTGTCACTCTGAAGAAAACCGGTTTCCACTCTGCACGCCTCGACTATAACTTCATCAACCAGCCCGACTTGGCACAGACTTTCGTCGTAACCTGTGCAATGATGAATATCCCGTTCCACTTCACTGGGCTCGCCTCGCTCCGCATCAAGGAGACTGACCGTATAGAGGCGCTGAAAACGGAAATGCGGAAACTCGGATATCTGATAAGCGACGGCGATGGTTCGGAACTTATATGGAACGGTGAACGCTGCTCGCCGGAAGAAGATATTGCCATCGACACCTACGAAGACCACCGTATGGCTATGGCTTTTGCCCCTGTGGCTATGAAGCTCGGAAGTATAAAGATTAACAATCCACAAGTGGTAAGCAAATCGTACCCTCGGTTTTGGGACGACTTGAAGTTTGCCGGATTCAAGATTTCATAAAAATAAAAGGTATAAGGGTTCTGTTTCTTTTTATAGTAACAGAGCCCTTCTTTCTTTATCTGATATTGTGTCTTTTATCTACGACTGCAATAAATTACGGCAAAAATGCTCACTTGACTTATATATCGTTGCATTCCACGATATAAATTGCTAACTTTGCACTGACCTTGCAGCACATTAATTCTCACCTTATTATATGTACTGCACAATAAAAAGCGGATTTCAAAGTTAATTAATAGTGAAAACTAACGGAAATAAACAGATAGCTATCCTCGTTACCTTCGTTTTGGTAATGACGGCAATCGGATGCTCGACGCAGAAAAATACGTCGACCAGCCGATGGTGGCACTCCTTCAACGCAAGATACAACACTTATTATAATGGTTCCTTGGCGTATATCGATGCCTCTCTTGAAAAGGAAAACGGCAACAAGGATAACTTCACTGAACTGTTGCCGCTATATACCGTGGGCAACAAGGCAAGCCGCGACATCGGAAAAGCTAACTACGACCGTGCTATCGAGAAATGCCAAAAGGTGATAAAGCTACACAGTATCAAGAAACGACCGGAATGGAACAAATCAAGAAAAAAGACGGCTAAGGATATCGAATGGCTTAACCGTAAGGAATATAACCCGTTTCTCTGGAAGGCGTGGCTCCTGATGGGACGCTCGCAGTTTATGAAGGGCAACTTCGACGAGGCTGCCTCTACTTTCGCATACATGAGTAGGCTGTATGCCACTCAACCGGCTATCTACGGCAAGGCAAGGGCTTGGCTCGCAAGGTGTTACACCGAAGAGGACTGGCTTTATGATGCTGAGGACGTGATGAACAAGATGCGTCGCGACTCCATGAACTGGAGGGCGGTGAAAGACTGGGATTATGCTTATGCCGACTATTATATCAAAGCCGGACGCTATGCCGAGGCGGTGCCGTATCTGCGTAAGGTTATCCGCCATGAGGGCAGAAGGAAACAGCGGGCACGCGAATGGTATATCATGGGACAGCTGCAGACGATGCTCGGCAACCGGCTCGAGGCTTACAAGGCATATAAGAGGGTTATCAGACAGAATCCTCCGTATGAACTGGAATTCAACGCACGTATCGCCATGACTGAGGTTATGGCGGGCGGAAAATGGAAGCAGATGGTGGGCAAACTGAAACGCATGGCGAGAAACGACAACAACAAGGAGTATCTCGACCAGGTTTATTATGCCATCGGAAATATCTACATGACTCAGAAGGATACCGTCAAGGCTATTGATGCCTACGAAAAGGGTAATGCAAAGTCTACAAGAAACGGAATTGAGAAGGGTGTGCTGCTGCTTACCCTCGGCGATGTGTACTGGAATAAAGAGGACTATAGCAATGCACAGCGATGCTATGGAGAGGCTATCGGACTGCTCGACAAGGACCGTAAGGACTACAAGCAACTGTCTGAACGCTCGAAGATTCTTGATGAACTCGTACCTTATACCGAGGCGGTACACCTGCAAGACTCACTGCAGTCGCTTGCCAAAATGCCTGAAAAGGAACGCAACGCTGCCATCGACCGCGTTATAGAGGCGCTGAAGAAAAAGGAAAAGGCGGAACGAGATGCACAAGCGGAAGCTGAAGCACAACAGAAAATTGCAGAAAACGGCGGTAATACCGGTTTTAACAACAATAACAGGAATAATAATTCTCAAAACAACAATACTAATCAAAAGAACGCACTCTGGTATTTCTATAACCAGATGACTGTTAACCAGGGTAAGGCGACTTTCCAGAAACTCTGGGGAAAGAGAGAGAATGTAGACGATTGGCAGCGTGTTAACAAGACGGTTGTCGCTCAAGCTCAAGGCGTCGACGAGATGACTGACGAGATGCGCGATTCGCTTGCCAATGTGGCGGCGATGGAGGACTCTATAAAGAATGTGGCTGACAGTGCACAAAACGACCCTCATAAAAGGGAGTATTATCTTGCACAGATTCCGTTCTCTGAGGAACAAATCGCGGAAAGCAACAAAACGATTATGGACGGACTGTTCCACTCTGGAGTTATCTTTAAGGATAAACTCGACAATCTGCCGCTGAGCGAAAAAGCCCTGAGAAGATTGACAGACAAATATACTGACTATGAGCACATGGACGAGGCTTACTATCACCTGTTCTTGCTCTATAGCCGCATGCATAAGCCTAATGTGGCAGCCTCTTATATAGCAAAACTTAAAAACGGATTCCCCGACAGCGAGTGGACGACTCTTCTCTCCGACCCGAATTTCGTAGAGAATGCTAAGTTTGGCGTTCATATCGAGGATTCGCTTTATGCACGCACCTACGATGCCTTTAAGGCTGACCGCCTTGCTGAGGTGAAGGCTAATGTCGAGATATCCGAGAAGAGATTCCCGCTTGGAGCTAACCGCGACAAGTTTATCTTCTTCAACGGTATGGCGAAACTCAACGAGGGCGACGCCAAGGGATGTATCGACGACATGAAGACGGTGGTCGACAAATATCCGAAGAGTGAAGTGAGCAACCTCGCCGGAATGATTATAAACGGCGTTAAGGAGGGACGGAAACTGCATGGCGGAAAGTTTGACATCAGCGATGTCTGGGCAAGACGAAGTGTGGTGATGAGCGACAGCGATTCTATAAAAACACGTAAGTTCACTGCGGAAAGGAATGTTGACTTCTCGTTTATCATTGCTTACCAAACTGACTCTATTAACGAGAACCAGCTGCTCTATGAACTGGCAAAATACAACTTCTCTAACTTTATCGTGAGAAACTTTGCCATAACTACCGAGGAGGTGGAAGGACTGAAACGTATGGTCGTTGGCGGATTCCGCAACTACGACGAAGCTCTACAGTATGCACGCCAGTTATTTGCCAACAAGAAGATTCTCGCCCTTACCCGCAAATGCCGCTCTATCATTATCAGCGACAAGAACAAGGAGCTGCTCGGCACACAACTGAGCTACGACGACTACGACAAGTTCTACGAGAAGCATTTCATACCGTTGCGCGTCAGCACAGTAAGACTGCTCACCGAACCTGCTGAGATTGAATACCAGAAGCCGACGGAAGAGACTAAGGAACAGGAGAACAAACTCGTGAATGGCGGTGTCATTGATGATGACACATTTATGCAGATTGGTGTTCCTACGGACAATAATACTCTTGTTCCGGAGGACAACAACACTGTTGTTCCTATCGACAACAACAATACTTCTGTGCCGGAGGATAACTCTACGACGATACCTGTTGAAAACAACACGACTACTGTACCTGTTGAAGACAACACGACAATAACGATACCTGCTGACGACAAAGTCTCTAAGTCAGAAGACAACAGCATAACGATACCTGTTGACGACAAAGTCTCTAAGTCGGAAGACAACAGCATAACGATATCTGTTGACGACAATACGAGCAAATCTAAGGAGCCATCAAAGGGACCAGAGACTCCTAAAAAGTCTGAGAACACAAAGTCCTCACAGAACTCTCAGTTCTCCCAGAGTCCTCAGAACTCCCAGAGTCCTCAGAACTCCCAGAACTCCCAGTCCTCCCAACAATCTCAAGACACCGGTATCCACTTCAACGATGACACTGACAGCAACAGCTACAATATCCAACCTTCTGACGACAGCAATAAAAACAGTCAGCAGAACATCAATCTTGAAGACGACTATTATGAGTTGGACGGATTTTAATAATATGAAGTTAGAAATTAGGAGCTTGACGTTAGGAGTTTGAAGCTTTATTACTCCTATTTGTCATATTTGTCCTATAAAAAAAAGAACTATGAGCAACGGATTATTATTATGGGTTGATGATGAGATTGAACTCCTTCATGCCCACATAATATTTTTGGAAAAGAAAGGATATGAAGTCATTACCGTTAGCAACGGCACTGACGCCATTGACGAATGTCGGAAACACAACTTCGACCTCGTCCTGCTCGACGAGATGATGCCTGGAATCAGCGGACTGGAAACGCTACAGAAGATTAAGGACATTCTCCCTGCAACACCTGTGGTAATGGTTACCAAGAGTGAGGAGGAAGATATCATGGACCAGGCTATCGGCTCCAAAATTGCCGATTATCTTATTAAACCTGTTAACCCTAACCAGATATTACTTACGCTCAAGAAGAATATACACCGCAAGGAAATCGTTACGGAGGTTACACAGACCGGTTACCAACAGAGCTTTATGGATATATCTTCGAGAATCGACAGCTGCAGAAATGCCGACGACTGGATGGAGGTATACCGACTGCTCGTACACTGGGAGCTGGAACTGAGCAGCACCGACAGCAACATGACGGACATGCTGATGATGCAGAAAAGTGAGGCTAACAACGGATTTGCAAAGTTTATACGCAACAATTATCTCGATTGGGTTGACCCGAAAGGAATGAACAACCCAGACCGTCCGATAATGAGCAACAACATCTTCAGCAAAAAGATATTCCCGCTTATCGACAAGGGTGAAAAAGTCTTTCTTATCGTTGTCGACAATTTCCGCTACGACCAATGGCGGATGCTTGCCAAGGAAATCGGTGATATGTTTGATATCGACGAGAGTCTGTATATGAGCATTCTGCCAACGGCAACGCAATATGCAAGAAATGCAATATTCAGTGGACTGATGCCTAACCAGATTGCCAAGATGTTTCCGGAGCTGTGGGTCGACGAGGATGAGGAAGAAGGGAAAAATCTTAACGAGGCTCCGCTGATACAGACACAGCTCGACAGATACCGCAGAAGTAACATGAAATTCTCATACCATAAGGTGAACGACTCTAACGGTGCCGACAAGATGCTGCAGCAGTTCAACAGCATGGGCGACAACGACCTCAATGTGGTGGTGATTAACTTTATCGACATGCTGAGCCATGCACGAACGGAATCAAAAATGGTTAGAGAACTTGCCAACAACGAGTCGGCTTACAGAAGTATAACCTTGAGCTGGTTCCGCCATACGGTATTGTCAGACCTCTTCCGTCGTCTTGCCGACAGCAACTATACCATTGTGCTTACTACCGACCACGGCAGCATCCGTGCCTCCCGTCCGATAAAGATTGTTGGCGACCGCAATACGAACACCAACCTGCGCTATAAGTTGGGCAAGAACCTCAACTATAATGCCAAAGAGGTATTCACCATAAAGGATCCCGGCAAGGCACAGTTGCCATCACCGAATCTAAGTACATCATATGTCTTTGCCACCGGCGATGCTTTCTTTGCATATCCCAACAACTACAACTATTATGTGTCTTACTATAAAGATACTTTCCAGCACGGCGGCATCTCTATGGAAGAGATGCTTATCCCGCTGGTAACAATGAAAAGGAAAAGAAGAGAATAATAAAATATGATTAATAAGCCTAATATGCCTAATATGCCTATTATGCCTATTATGCCTAATATGCCTATTATGCCTAAATAATAAAAAAAAACAAAAAATGAACAATAAAATAACAATAACCAGTCTCGACAGCATCAACGATGCTGCCAAAGAATTCGTAAAGAACATGGGCAAAGGTAAGGTCTTTGCCTTCTACGGCAAGATGGGTGCCGGAAAAACAACTTTCATTAAAGCAATCTGCGAATGTCTCGGTGTCGACGATACCGTCACTTCGCCAACTTTCGCCATCGTTAACGAATATTCTTCCAATAAGGTGGACTACCCTATCTACCATTTCGACTTCTACCGCATAAAGAAGCTCGAGGAGGTGTACGACATGGGATATGAGGATTATTTCTATGGTGGCGGAGTATGCTTTATTGAATGGCCTGAACTGATTGAAGACTTATTGCCCGAAGACGCTATCCACGTAGACATTAAGGAGAATGAGGACGGCACAAGAACTGTATGTTTCTGATGACCCAAGACGAACAATTCATGCATAAGGCTCTTGTCGAGGCACAGACAGCCTTTGACGAAGGAGAAATCCCTGTAGGCGCCATCGTCGTTTGCCAGGGGAAAATAATATCGCGTGCCCATAACCTGACGGAGACTCTCACTGACGTTACCGCACATGCTGAAATGCAGGCTATTACGGCAGCTGCCAATGCTCTCGGCGGAAAATACCTTACAGGGTGCACTCTTTACGTTACAGTTGAACCGTGTCCGATGTGTGCCGGGGCTATCGGTTGGGCACAGATTCCGCGTATCGTATACGGAGCTCCCGACGAGAAACGGGGATACCGCAAGTTTGCACCTAATGTGTTCCACCCTAAGGCGACAGTCGTGAGCGGTGTGCTTGAAGACGAATGTCGCTCACTGATGCAAGACTTCTTTAAACAGAGGAGATGAAAGTAAATCAGAACATTAATAAATTATAGGCGTATGGAGCAAATTACAGAAGAAAACTCCGTGCTTGACATGTTCTCTTTTGAGAACAACAATGCCAAGCACGGAGTTTTCCTTTATCTGTAAGTTTTCCCTTTATCTATAGGTTTACTTTTTTTATAGGTTATCCTTTATCTATAGGGTTCCTTTATTAATAGGTTATCCTTTATCTATAGAAGTCAGTCTGCAGGATTACAGCAGAGCGTCAAACTTCTTCTGAATAGCCGACTTCGACTGTCCGCCAACAAGACGGTCTACAACTTCGCCTCCCTTGAAGAAGAGGATTGTAGGAATGTTGCGGATTCCGAATTCCATAACGATATCGTCGTTTTCCTCAACGTCACACTTACCTACAACGATCTTGCCATCATACTCCTTTGCCAATTCTTCGATATAAGGAGCAATGGCACGGCAAGGGCCACACCATGTAGCCCAGAAATCTACTACTAAAGGCTTGTCGCCATTCTTCAAACTCTCAAAGTTCTCGGTTGTAATTGTTACTTCCATTTTTCTTTTTCTATTTTGTTGTTAATAATTCTGTTTACTTTATTTATACGGCAAACAGTATGCCATATTTCCTTTTGTGACAATAGAAACCGTCTATCTGCCAATTATATTCATAAATGAAACTGTGAACGACCGGCTGGAGATATTCTATTATATATCAGTTTATATGATAATCCATAGCCTCACAGTTGTCTATGAAGAGCAGCAGATTGCGCGTAACGTCTACACCAGGTAGTTTGGAGCGCATCAACACTCCACGACGGTCTTCCACACTGTTAATCTGCATGAACACCTGCGTCTTGCCCGGTGTCTCGCTCACCATCTCGAAGAGGTCTGACACCATGACCTGCGTAACCTTCTGCGGATCGATATTAATTGTTATCTTCTCGATATACTTATCTTTCACCGTGTTCAGATACTGAACATCATTGATGTTTACATCATAGAATTTCGATGTGGCATACTTCTGCGAAATGGTCATCTTGACATACACGGAGCAATTCTCAGAGAACATACCCTTCCATCTGCCCCATGGCTCCCCGAAGAGAGCAAGTTCGCCGGAGCCGGTGAAATCCTCTATCGTCACAATGCCGAACGGCGATCCTTTCTTTGTAAATCCCTCCCGGATACCGGTAACAATTCCTCCGAATGTTACTTCGCCTTTCTTTGCAAGTTCCTCCTTGTCGCCAATCTCGGTGCATTTAGTGTTACACAAGCTGTTGAGCACCACGGCAAACTCGTCGAGCGGATGCGCCGAGAGATAGATACCCACGAGTTCGCGCTCACGGTTAAGACGATCGATATCGCTCCATTTATCAAAGTTTTCCGGCAACTTCGGTGGCGTTACCTCTACAGCATCGAAGGCTCCGAAGAGAGAGTTCTGCGCCTCTCGCTTTGCCGACTGATACGACTGTCCGAAACGTATCAGCGTATCGAAGAAGCTGTCGCCGCGCTCGTTAACTCCCATCAGTTGTTCGCGTGGAATGCCGAAACTGTCGAAGCCACCGCTGAGCGTCATACTCTCGAAACATTTGCGGTTGCAGGCACTGAGGTTTACGCGCTGCACAACATCAAAGATATCCTTATACGGTCCGTTTTTCTCTCTCTCGCTAATCAGGGCTTCGGCAGCAGCCGTTCCCATTCCCTTTATTGCCGCGAGTCCGAAGCGTATCGCTCCATGACTGTTAACACTGAACTTATTGCGACTCTCGTTAACATCCGGTCCGAGAGTCTGAATGCCCATAGCACGACACTCGTCCATGAGTTTCGTGATTTCAGTTATGTTGGCAAGGTTTCTACTCATATTGGCAGCCATATACTCTGCCGGGTAGTGAGCCTTGAGATATGCCGTCTGGTAAGCCACCCACGAATAGCATGTGGCATGCGACTTATTGAAGGCGTAGCTGGCGAACTTCTCCCAATCTGCCCATATTTTCTCGAGTACTTTAGGGTCATGACCGTTCTTTTTTCCGCCCTCGATGAACATAGGCTTCATCTGGTCTACGATGGCTTTCTTCTTCTTACCCATCGCCTTTCGGAGGGCATCACTCTGACCACGGGTGAAGTCGGCAAGCTGGCGTGAGAGGAGCATCACCTGCTCCTGGTATACGGTAATGCCGTAGGTATCCTTCAGATATTTCTCCATGCAGGGGATATCATATTTTATCTCCTCCTTACCGTTCTTTCGGGCGATGAACGACGGGATGTAGTCCATTGGTCCCGGACGGTAGAGGGCGTTCATGGCGATGATGTCCTCAAAGGTAGTAGGATGCAGCTCGCGCAGATATTTCTGCATTCCGGCAGACTCAAACTGGAATGTTCCGATGGTGCGTCCCTCGCTATACAACTTATATGTATCGGGGTCGTCGATAGGGATAGTATCCAGGTCTATCTCCTTGCCCGTGTGCAGACGTATATTCTCCACAGCCTCCTTCAGGATGGAGAGAGTCTTCAGTCCGAGGAAGTCCATCTTGATAAGTCCGGTCTCCTCAATCACGTGTCCGTCATACTGCGTACAGAGCAGTTTGTGTCCAGGGTCTGCCTTGTCTTCGGCGGTAGACACCGGCACCCAGTCGCTGATAGCATCGCGGCATATAATAGTTCCGCAGGCATGGATACCCGTGCCGCGCACGGTGCCCTCGAGCATCTTTGCATACGATATAGTGTTGCGCAGTCTCTCGTCGGGCGAAGCCTCCGCCTCGCGCAGCTCCGGCACGCACTTTATAGCATTAGTGAGGTTCATCTTCAAGCCCTCGGGCAGTTTGTCTGGAATCTGCTTACACAGGTGGTTGATTACTGGCAGCGGCACTTTCTCTACACGGGCAACATCCTTCAGGGCATTCTTCGTTGCCATCGTACCATAGGTGATAATATGTGCCACCTTGTCGTGTCCGTATTTGTCTTCCACCCATTCGAGCACCTTACCACGTCCGTCATCATCGAAGTCGGTATCGATATCAGGCAATGAGATACGGTCCGGGTTAAGGAAGCGCTCAAACAGCAGATCGTATTTCATCGGGTCAATCTTGGTGATACCCAAGCAGTATGCCACCACGGAACCGGCGGCAGAACCACGTCCCGGACCTACCATCACTCCGAGTTCGTCGCGAGCCGAGTTGATAAAGTCCTGCACAATCAAGAAGTAGCCCGGGAATCCCATGGTCTTCATGATATGCAGCTCAAACTTCACTCGCTCTGCCACATCATCGGGCAGAGGATCGCCGTAGCGTACCTTTGCTCCGTCGTAGGCAAGTTTGGCGAGATAGTCTGCCTCAAACTTTATTCGGTATATCTTGTCTATGCCTCCGAGTTTCTTTATTTTCTTGTCAGCCTCATCCTTCGGCAACGGGTTCTCGCCGTTCTCGTCGGTGGTGAACTCGCGGTAGAGCTGTTCCGGCGTATAGTTGCGACGGGTGTCTTCCTCTGTTCCGAATTCTGCAGGAATAGGGAAAAACGGCATGATCGGGGCATGGTCGATGCTGTAAGTCTCTACCTTGTCGAGAATCTCGAGTGTGTTCGACAGGGCTTCAGGTACATCGGCAAACACTTCGTTCATCTCCTCGCGGGTCTTGAACCACTCCTGTTTTGAGTAGAGCATACGGTTAGGGTCATCGAGGTCCTTGCCTGTAGCAAGACAGAGCAGGTGGTCGTGAGCCTCAGCATTGTCCTGGTCTACGAAGTGGGCATCATTGGTGCATACGAGCTTTATACCATACTCCTTGGCAAGCTGCATTATCACGCGGTTTGCCTTCTGCTGCAGGGGGAAGGTCTCGCGGTTTGCCCTCTGGTTGGGGTCTTTCACTTCGTGGCGCTGCAGCTCCAGATAGTAGTCGTCGCCAAACACGCGGTGATACCACTCTATTGCTTCGCGTGCTCCGGCGATATCATCCTTCAGGATTTTTGCCGGCACCTCGCCGGCGATACATGCCGAGCAGACGATTAGGTCTTCGTGGTATTTCTCCAGGTCGGCGCGGTCGGTTCGCGGTCGCATATAGAATCCGTCGACCCATGCCCTCGACACGAGTTTTATGAGGTTCTTGTATCCGTTGTAGTTTTTGGCGAGCACTATCAGGTGGTATCCGCTCTTGTCTATCTTCGGGTCGGAACGGTCGCTCTTGCTGCGGCGTGCCACATACATCTCGCAGCCGAAGATTGGTTTAAATTCAGGTTTCCCTTCATCGCGGAGCTTTCCGTTGACCTTGTTGCAGTAGTTGAACAATTCCTTCACGCCGAACATGTCGCCGTGGTCGGTTATTGCCATTCCCTTCATGCCGTTGGCAATCGCTTTGTCAACGAGTTTCGGAATGCTCGACTGTCCGTCGAGAATACTGTAGTACGTATGAACGTGGAGATGTATGAAATCTTGCATTTATTATGATTTTTTCTTGAAAACAGGCGAAACTTCGCCAAAACAAGGCTCAAAGTTACAGCTTATAGCTGAAACGACAAAAGAATAAGAGTAAAATTTGTAGAAATGAGATAAAAGAAGTACCTTTGCAGACGCTTTATATTAAAGCGGTTTTCACAAGTATTGATACTATGGGTAAAAGAATAAAGAAACTTAAAAATGTCAGAATACATAGAGAGGGCACCGACACCCTGCTCTACGGCATCGTATTCATCGCTGCCGTAGCAGCAATATTGTGGATGTCGTTCGACAACAAGATTGCGTTCTGGAGCTTTCTCCTCGTTTTTGGCATCGTATATACTATAATAGTCAATTTCTTCCGCTGTCCGAAGAGATTCTTCGACGGAGACACGGAAAATATCGTGGTCGCTCCAGCCGACGGCAAGGTGGTTGTAATCGAAGAGGTTGAGGAAAACACATACTTCCACGACAAGAGGATTATGGTGAGTATCTTCATGAGCCTTTTCAATGTACACGCCAACTGGTTCCCCGTTGACGGCAAGGTGAAGTTCGTTCATCATCAGAACGGCAATTTCCACAAGGCATGGCTGCCTAAGGCAAGCGAAGAAAACGAGCATGCCGACGTGATGCTCGTTACCGACAGCGGCACGGAGATTCTGTGCCGGCAGATTGCCGGAGCCGTGGCAAGGCGCATCGTTACCTACGCCAAGCCGGAAGAAGACTGCTACATCGACGAGCATCTGGGATTTATAAAATTCGGATCCAGAGTTGACGTCTATCTGCCACTCGGCACGGAGATATGCGTGAAGATGGGACAGAACACCACCGGAGACAAGACAGTCATAGCAAAACTTAAATAATCGAAACGCCCCGGACGCATTCTCCATAGAGGATGTTTTCGGGGCTTTCACTTTTTATGTTTCATTTATTATAAGGATAACAAAAATGGCAAATTTCATCACTAAGAATATTCCTAACTCCATTACGTGTTGCAACCTGATATCCGGCTGCATTGCAACATCGTTTGCTTTGGTCAACAGACCGGAGCTTGCTCTTCTCTGGATTGTCATCGGAGCAACATTCGACTTCTTCGACGGCATGAGCGCACGGTTGCTCGGTGTTTCATCACCTATCGGCAAGGAACTGGACTCGCTTGCCGACGACGTAACGTTCGGTGTGGCTCCCGCCACTATGGTATTCTCGCTGCTCAGCTATATGGAATACCCGGCATTCCTCGAACCGGCAAGGAATGTCCTGCCGTTCTTCGCCTATATAATGGCGGCGTTTGCAGCCCTGAGACTGGCAAAGTTTAATCTCGACACAAGGCAGGCTACATCATTTATCGGTTTGCCAACTCCAGCCAACGCCCTTTTCTGGGGGTCGCTCATCGTTGGGGCAGAAGAAATTATCGTAGCATCACCCTATAATGTTTTTGTCGTTATGGCGATGGTTCTGCTGAGCAGTTACATCCAGGTGGCTGAACTGCCGATGTTTGCCCTGAAATTCAAGCATTGGGGGTGGAAAGGAAACGAAGTGAAATACATTTTCCTCATCACCTGCGTCCCGTTGCTGCTAATATTCCGTCTCTCGGCTTTCGCCATAATAATAGCATGGTATGTCATACTGTCGGTTTATGTGAACCTCTCTACCAAACAGAAGGCGATTAAGGATGACACGCAGGCATAACTCTGACCATTGAACGCTTCATGGCACCATATTTGCCGTTGTCGTGGCAGAGAAATAAAGTGTTTAATCAAGTAAACTGAATAAAATTATGGCAATTCTACTGTATCTCCTGCTTTTCCTCTTCTTATATTCCGTGGTAAAAGTGGCATGGAAGTTCTATACCATCTACCGCAAGCTGCACAATGTAACCAAGCAGTTCCGCGATTTCAGTTCGAGTCAGAACGCAAGCGGATACGGCTCATACGGCAACGCTACTGGCGGAAGCTACGGCAATGCCTCGCAAGCCGGCAGCGACAGCGGCAGTCAGTATTCACGACAGTCTACTACAACTTCTACGGGCGAGGTGATAGAAGACCGCCGCACGGAGGACGAGATTAACCGCAAGATTTTCACTCAAGAGGAGGGGGAATACGTGGACTTCGAAGAGGAGAAATAGCAAGACTCTTTATACCTTATTATATATAAGTGGCTGTGCACTATCGCACAGTCACTTTTTTTTAGCTCCTCCCCCGCCCCCCACATTCCCTTTCTCTAAATTCATCAAAGGAATAGGGAAATACAGTTTCGCCTAAACGCTCCCGGTGTTTCGCCTAAACACTCCAGGTGTTTCGCCTAAACGCTGACGGTGTTTCGCCTAAACACTCCAGGCGTTTGGGACTTCTCTCTACGGCAATGATAATTTTTTAAATCAGAAACATGGATTATATTCTTTAACAAGAACACAAAAGTGTATCATAAAAGTGTGAAACACTTTGATATGTTAACAATATTATGTACATTTGCTGAAAGGATACAATATTCATTATTTCACCTAAGAATACAACAAAATACATCAAGAAATGAAGAAACAGGAATACGCAAGAGTTAACAAGGAATGGCTCATGGAGAAAGCCAAAGAGGAGGGAGTGAAGGAAATTCCTGGCGGTATATATTATAAGGTATTGAAGGAAGGACTCGCCGACGGGCGCCACCCCTCGCGCCGCAGCATCGTTACCGTCCACTATACGGGCAGGACGATAAACGGCAAGAAGTTTGACTCTTCGCTCGGCGGCACACCGCTCGCCATGCGCCTCTGCGACCTCATCGACGGCTGGATTATCGCCATGCAGCAGATGTGCATTGGCGACAAATGGGAGGTGTATATCCCGGCAGAGAAGGGCTATGGCAAGTTTTCACAACCGGGCATACCGGGCGGCTCCACGCTCATCTTCGAGATTGAACTTTTGGGAATTGCCTAAACACTAAGATGATTAGCCCCCGTTTTACTATGGTGAGGGGTACTCCTTTATCCCTCACCCATCCCTCACCCATGTATCTATTTAAAGTTCAAGACGTTACGCTCAAGTGTGAGGGTGTGAGGGTAAAATCACGAAAAAAAATTTTTTAAACTAATCTTTCAGTTCGTCTTCCGAACTTTTCAGCTTCTGGTATACCGACGGCGTCATTCCATTCACCTTCTTGAATGCCTGGATAAAGCTGGCAGCGGAGTTATAGCCCAACTCCTCATAGATAGCCTGAATGGTCATATTGCCGTAATGCTCACGGTCGGTCAATCGGCGGCACGCCTCGCGGATTCGGTATTCGTTTAGCAAGGTCTTGAAATTCTTGTTGTAGGTCTTGTTTATTATCCACGAAACATATTTGGTATTAGAGTTCACCATATCGGCAAGCATCTGCAAGTTGAAATCGGAACACGAAATCACTTCCACATCATCAAGAACTTTCGTTATGCTGTTGAGCAATCGGTTGCGCTGCTCATCGTTGAGCGCAATATCGGAGCGGTGGTCGTCTTTCGCCTTGTCTCCTTCTTCAGCTACATTGTCTGCCTCTTCATTTATTGCCTCTTGCTGTTCTTTCCCCTCATGCCTGTCGAGAGCCTCAACATAACTGCTGAGCAGTTTCTTGCTGTTGCTCGCACTCGCCATAAGTTCCTCGTTTTTGCTCACGAGCATCTTCTGTGCCTCCTGCAGATTGCGTGCCTTGCGCCGCAGGGCAAAATAGAGCAGCGTTACGGCAACGGCAAAAATAACGAAGACGATTATAATTACGAGCTGCATGTAGTTTTGCGACATCAGGCGGTCTATGCGCCTCTGGTTCTCCTTATTCTCGTATTCGAAGAGTTTTCCGTTTGCAAGATTAAACTGGCTTACATTGAATATAGAGTCTGACATGGCAAGGTATCTTCTGCGGTAGGCATCTGCAGAATCGGCATTGCCCATTTTCTTGTATGCATCCGACATTGCCTGGAATATGCTGACAAGGCGGTCTTTGTTCTGCATTTTCGACACACTGTCGCAGGCGGTCTCGAGATATGATATTGCCACTCGGTAGTTACCTTTCTGTATACTGAGTTTGCTCAGTTCTACCAAAGGTCCCACATAATACATGGTGGGCAGTTTCCTTTCTGCCGAATATGCCATCGCCTTTTGAAAATAATATTCCGACATCGACATATTGCCGTTTGCCATGGCTATGTATGCCTGATTATTAAGGAAATAATACCTCTTTATTTTTGTGTCTTTATATGGTATCTTCATCTGAATATCAAAGAAAGCCTTGGCGTTAGTAACGTCATGCAGCATGCAGTAGGCTGCCACGATATTGGTGGAGAAGCCCCACTGACGCTCTATGTCGCCAGCCTTCAGCGATGCATCATAGCCGAGTTTGTAGTAATGCAGTGCGCGTCGTATATCATTCATGCTCGCATATACATTGCCGATATTGCCTAAACAGATATAATACATCTGGTCGTTTTCTTCGTTCTTCGCCTTCTCCAGCGCACGGGTATAAAAATCCAAAGCATCGGAATAACGTCCTGCACCATACATGGCGTCTCCTTTTGTCTTTATATTTAGCGACGGATCTTGCTTCTTCTCTATTGCCTGTGATGTGGATGGCATAAAGAAAAGAAGGATTAACGATAATATTATATAGTGTGATATATTTCTAAAAGTACTCATAATTGTGGCAAAAATAATGATTTTTAGACAAAAGGCAAAGGATTTTTATATGTTTTTGCATCTTGTTACGATGCAGAGTTACAATATTCAAATAGCTATAAAAATACATCTTTTACTTACATTTGGTTCGTTTTTCGGTCTTTTCGGGACGTTTTTTATTAAAATTCAAGAATTTAAAAGAATGCGAGCCCCTTAAAATACACTTCAAACGATGACATTTAATAAATTTGCAGCAGAAATTTTTCAGAATCACAAACAAATAAATGTATTTGGCTTATGAGTAGAATTACCAATTCAATTCTGACGCTGACCTTGACTGCAGCGATGTTCACTACTACGGCATCCGCACAGACTAAGGTTTCGTTCTCGCCTCAAAAGGGTGCTGACAAGGCGTCATTGGCTAATCCGCAAAAAGCGGGAGCCAAGGCTAAGCAATCTGTAGAGGATGCCGCTAAGGACTTCAAGAGTCCGTGGGCACTCTACGATGCAAGCGACAAGCTGGCCTACGGCAGTTATGTTGCCAACACGGGCAATAAACCTTCCTTCAAGACGGTTTCTCCTAAAGGCGTGAAGAAGGTGAGCAAGGCTGAAGAACAGAAGAAATGGACTTACACCGGTTTTAATGCCTATGCCGGAAAAGCTGAAGACGGTACGACGGCAACTGGCGGTCTGGTGGACTTCAACATCCAGCCGTTTGAGTGCGACACGGTGTCGAGCGACAACGGTCTTTCGCCATACTCTTATATTGCAAAGGGAAAACTATACTGCTTCCTGCCGTCAACCGACTATACAAAAATCACACGAAGCATATATGATGCGAACACGCTGGAGCGTTTGAGCCAAAAGACTTTCACCGCTCCTGGAACTAAAGACCGCGTGCCGTATCTGATGAGCTATGATGATCAGCGCGATGTGGTCTATGCCATATCTATGGGAGGAGCAACGACAAACGGCGATGAGGACTCTTATTATCTCAATGTGCTCGACACCGCTACTTGCTCGCTGAAGAGAATTGGATATCTCGGAGGATATTCATCAACACGAGACAAGGGAAATTTTAATCCTAAAGCATTTACAGCCACTGGTGGAATATTGCGTACACAAATTTCTAGAGACTCTATCTATATCTACGAGATTAATCCTCTGACTTGCGAAAGAAACATGGTGGGACGTACGGAAATGCCAACAGAGTACACATACGGCTTGCAGCCTATGGTCTACGACGGCAATACCGGCTACCTCACCATCATGCACTATGACTTTACAAACGGCACTCAGCTCTACAAGGTTGCACCTTTCCTGGCTTATGGAGCAAAAGACAATGTGCTGAAGACTGAACTGATAGAGAAGCTTCCTACTGGATTCACTTTCTACTACAAACGTCCGGAAACGGAAACCTCTTACTTTAAATATCAGCTTGCAAATATCAGCGACTTGAAGGCTACTGCAAATGCCGGCGAGACAAAGGCTACAATTTCATTCACCATACCGAGCACTGATGCAAACGGTAATGCTATAGATATTCCAAGCTATTCAAACGACGGCATGAGGTGCTACATCTATGCCGACAACAATTATGTAACGCCACAGGGACTGCCATCAAGTTTGAAGATGGGCGATAAGGTATCTTGCACCGTTGATCTGACAGGAGGTATGCACGTCATCACTGTATTGCTTTATCCTTACTACAATGATGTGGCTTCTGTACGCACCAGTACGATTCTCGTTTGCGGATACGATGCTCCGGAGACTGTCGGTTCTCCAACTCTTGCCGTAAAGGATTCAAAGGCTACAATAACCTGGACTGCTCCTAAAAAAGGTAAATATTCCGACTTCGGCAGTACTTTTGATGCAAGCGACATCACATACAAGGTGGTTCGCAACAACGACGGCAAGGTTATCGCCGACGGTATAACTGCTACGACAGCCGAAGACTCTGAACTTGGCGACGAGATACAGACATACTCATATACTATCTATGCCACAAGTCATGGCGAGACTGGCATCGGAGCACTGACGAACAGCGTGACTGCCGGCAAATACCTGCCTCTGCCTTATTCTAATGATTTCTCGGCTGCCGACTGCCTGAACGGATACACTATTCTGAATCTCGACAATAACGGTACTTACCGTACATGGTCTTGGAACAATTACTACAAGACACTGACATCAGGATGGGGCACTGCCGACGACTGGCTTATCACTCCGGCTTTCAGTCTGACAAGCGACAAGCTTTATTCTTTCGGATATAAGCTGAAAGGCAACGGACATCTACGTACTACTGTTGGTATAGGTAACACACCGGAGGCGCAGGACGAGGTTCTAAACGATCTTAACGGATATACTACTTCTGATTATGAAACTCAGGAATTCTACTTCCGTCCGGCAGAAAACGGTCTCTATAACTTCGGACTGTATAACTACAATCTCGACGGGGAGAGCTGGAATGTTGATGATCTGAATGTTAAGGAAATCGCCACAACAACTACTCCTGACAAGGTACGCTCACTGACTATTACTCCTGATGCCAAAGGTGCTCTCGGCGCAACGCTATCATTCAAGCTTCCTGCAACGGCTATCAACGGAAACGCTCTGTCAAGTCTGACAAAGGTTACGGCTTACGACCTTGAAGGCAACGTACTCGGCTCGCAAACGAACGTAACTCCTGGTGCTGACTGCTCTATCAAGGTAACTGCCGTTCACGGATGGAACGATTTCAAGATTGTAGCAGCAAATGCCGACGGCGAGGGATGGCCTGTCATCATACGTAAGTTTATCGGTGCCGACAAGCCAAAGGCTGTCAGCAACCTGAAAGTTACTTGGGGCGAAGCACGCAATGTGGCAAACCTCTCATGGACTGCTCCGGCAGAGGGCATCAACGGTGGATATGTTGACCCGTCGGCTTATACTTACACTATCTATAAATACGACAGCCAAGCTACTACCCAGTATACAAAGCTCGGTACAAGCGACGAAACTTCTATCGAAGTGGAAATAAAGGATGCATCAACAACACAAGACCAGTATGTGTTCGGCATTACAGCATCAAACGATGAAGGTGAGTCTGATTATGCAAAGGCTGGTATCGTACTTGGTGTTCCTTACACTTTGCCGTTCAACGAACCATTCAGTGCGACAACAGGTATCACTCACTCTCCATGGATCGCCGACAAGGGATGGACTCTTGACCAGGGCTTCTACAACGACAAAGTACAACCACAGAACAACGACAAGCTACAGCTCGTGTTCGTCAACAGCAGCACAGAATCTGCAACTGGCAAGTTCTATACTCCTATCATCGACTTCACTAATGCCACTAACCCAGTTCTCTCAGTATGGCTACACCATACAGAAGGTCTGCCCGAAGGTACAACAGTCAAGGCTGTTGCATCTATCGACGGAAGCAAGAACTGCATAGAAACTGGTGCTGTCGAAACTCTCGACGGCAACAATGGATGGACAGAACATGTATTTGACCTCTCAGCTTTGAAAGGAAAGAAGGCTCAAGTGGCTCTCGAGGCTTATCTGCCTACTCCAAGCGGACGTGTATTCGCCGACAACTGGACTATCAAGGAGGCTGCCGGAAACGACCTCGCCATCACTGCCATCTCCCAGCCTTACTATCCTGTAGTAGGCGACAAGGCTCAGATCGACGTGACGGTGGCTAACATGGGGGCTACGGTAGCTAACGACTACTCTGTTCTCTTCAACCTCAACGGCGAGACTATAGACGCAAAGGATTCTGAGAAGGCTCTCGGCATAGGTGAAACTGCTAAGTTCAGCTTCCCGCTCAACATTACTGCCGCACAGAAGGAATATGTGTACAGCGCTGAACTCTCTTATGATGATGACAATGCCGACAACAACAGCAGTACTGAGGTGGAGATTAATCCTACACAGATTGCGCTGCCGGCTCCTACGAACTTGACACTTAGCGGAAACGAAGACCTTTCTTGGATGGCTCCTGAGACAATGGACGGCAGAGAGGTTACTCTCGACTTCGAGGATGTTCCGGCATTTACTACCGACAACATCAATGGATGGAAGACAGTAGACCGCGACGGTCACCTCACTCTTACATTCGTTCAGTATTACGGCAACTACTGGCCATACGCTAACCAACCCCTTGCTTGGATGACTTGGAGCGCAAGAGAAGCCGGTTGTCCTGATGCCGCTATGTGGAAAGCTTACGAAGGTGAGAAGTGCCTTATCCACTTTGGAAACTATGGTGCCGACGCTGAAGGAAGAACAAATACTGAAGCTGACGACGACTGGTTTATCTCTCCTGAGGTTAAGGGCGGAACTGAATTCTCGTTCATGACTTCTGCTAACGAGACTACAAACTCTATCGAAATCCTTACTTCAAGCACTGACCAGGAGCCGGAGTCGTTCACAAACAAGGTGAAGACTGTTACCTACGACGCTACTGCCACATGGCAGGAGGTTAAGGTTACTCTGCCGGCTGATGCCAAATATGTTGCCATCCACACCGTGCTCGACGGATTCGGAACGATGATTGACAACATCAAGTATACTGAAGCTAAGGCTCCTAAGCTGCTCGGTTATAACGTCTACAACGGAACAGAGAAGAACGGCGAGACTACTACTGCTACTGCCGCTAAGGCACAGGGCAACGGCTCTTACGCTGTAAGTGCTGTTTACGACCTTGGTGAGTCTGAACTTTCAAACACTGTTGCCGTTACATCTGGCATCGACGAGATTACAAGCGGAAGCGCTAAGGTTATCGGCGGAAACGGAACTATCAGCATCATCAATGCTAACGGTAGCGAGGTGAACATCTTCTCTGCAAGCGGACAGGCTATCAGCAAGATGGCTAACGCCGGAAACGAAACAGTAAGTGTTCCTGCCGGAATCTATATCGCTAAGGTGGGCAACAAGACCTACAAGATTACCGTAAAATAACAGTATAAACTAAAGCACAGAGATACAGCAAGACACATCTTTACTTGTCTGTATCTTTGTGCTTCTTTGTTTTAATATATTAATAACGACAACGATGAAAAGAAATATCTTCGCAGCTTTGGCAATGGCTGGACTTGCAGCAATTCAAACGGCAAACGCTATTCCTGCCGACCCTGAAGCAAAGACAGTGAAGCAACCTGACGGTACAACGATTACTGTATTTATGCGTGGCGACGAACATGCACATATGTTTCTTGCTGACGATGGAACTCCTCTGTTTTACAACACCAAGAGCAAAGCCTTTGAATATGCCCAACTGAAGGGCTCACGCATCACAGGCAGCGGCATTATCGCGAAAAATGCCGCTGCCCGCGACGCTAAGGCTAAGGCTTTTGTCAAGGGGATGAACGTAGAAAATATAATGAAGGCTGCTAACAGTAACAGGGCTTTCTATTCTAATACTGCATCCGTAAAGAAAGCAGCGATTAAGGGCGGACCGCAAAAGATTCGCATCAATGACTTCCCTACTATCGGACACCAAAAGTCTTTGGTTATCCTATGGGAATTCAGCGATACGGACTTCACTTCTATCAGTAACCCGAAGGAATTCTTTAATGGCCTACTCAACACTCCCGGTTTTACATGGGAGGGAACTGGCATCAACGGATCGGCAGTGGACTTCTACCATGCCTCGTCGTTCAACAAGTTCGACCCTGAGTTTGATGTTGTCGGACCGGTGAAGCTCTCTAAGCCTGCCACTTACTACGGCAGCGACGACCCGACCCAGGACGCTAAGATTTACGAAGCCATAATCGAATCGTGCAAGGCACTCGACAGCGAGATTAACTTTGCCGACTATGACGCCGACAACGACGGAAAGGTGGATAATATCTACTTCTTCTATGCCGGCAACGGACAGGCTGACACGCCTAACGGAACGGAACTGATATGGCCTCACTCATGGTATCTGGGCGAAAGCGGATGGAAGCAGACTCTCGTGCTCGACGGAAAGCAGATTGACCGCTATACATGCAGTAACGAGCTGCGCTATAAGAGCGACGGAACGAAGGTGCCTACCGGTATCGGAACTTTCGTCCATGAGTTCGGCCACGTGCTCGGACTGGCTGACCACTACGACACATCTTATGGCATGTTTACTTTCGGACTGGGCTCATGGGACACTATGGCTTCGGGCTCTTACAACAACGACATGAACACACCACCTGTATTCTCCGCCTTTGAACGTGCCGAATTGGGCTGGCTCGACTACACCGACCTGAGTATTGATGCTGACAGCGTGAACGTGCTGCCTAATCTTGCTGACTGCAATAAGGCTTACCGCATAAAAGTGGATGGTACTAACGACAACGAGTATTTCATTCTTGAAAACCGCCAGAAGACAGGTTGGGACCAGTATCTGCCTGGTCACGGCATGCTGACATGGCACATCGATATGGACGAGGCAGCATGGAAAGGCAACTATGTGAATACCGACATGGCACACCAGCGCATTGACATCGTTGAAGTGGACGGTTCGGCTACTGATGCCACACGAAGCGGCGACATAATGCCGGGCACGGCAAACATCACTCAGTATCAACTGAAGTCGTGGGCTGGCAACGACCTACTGAAAATTGACCATGTGACTGAAAAGAACGACACTATCCGCATGATTCTTGCCGGAACGAAATTCAAGATGCCGGCTCCGGAGAGTGTGCTCGTGAGCGACATACAGGACAGCAGTTTTGTGGCTACATGGACTCCTGTCAATGATGCCATGCAATACAAGGTTAGCGCATACACTACAGACAAACAGGGCAACAAGACTTTCATACAGGGACTGGACGGAAAGGTCTATCCCAATGTGGACAATATAAAGATTGACGGTCTTGTGCCGCTGACCGACTACAACGTGAGCGTGTCGGCAGAACTGGCAAGTTATAAGTCTGACGACACTGAGGTTTCTGTACAGACTCTGCCTCTCGCCTTCAAAAAGAAAATACCGGAGGGACTGACCGCATCTGACATTACAGAAAACGGTTTCTCGGCTAAATGGAACGACGTGGACGGCGCTACCGACTATATCGCTACTCTTTATCATCATACCTTCGACACCAATACCACAGACAAGGGATATGACTTCACAGACAAATACAACGGTATGCCAGAACTGTGGAACACCAGCAGTCAGTCGTATTACTCTGTCAAAGGGTATTACGGACAGGCTGCACCTTCATTGAGACTGGCAAACAATGATGACTATCTTATCATTGCCTACCCGGAAACGAAGATTGACGGGGTAAGCCTATGGCTGCGCGCAAACAAGAGTGGCAGCAAGCTGCATGTGGAAGCTGAAAACAACGGTGAATGGGAGGAGCTGAGCACTATTGATGCTCCTACAACCGGACAGACGATAAACATTAATACTGGCGAAGCTACAAAGATTCGCCTGCGTCTTGAGCGCACAAGCGGATATGTGGTGGTTGATGATGTCATGGCAAAATGCCACGTAACGCTGAAAACTCCTGTAGACGGATTCAACAAGATTAAGACCGAAGGAAAGAACAGCTATAAATTCTCGGGGCTCTCTGCCGGCGAGAAATACAGCTACCGCATACAGGCCACCGACGGAACAGATTTTTCGTATCTCTCTAATGAATGCGTGGTAACGCTGCCTGGCACTTCGGGCATCAGCAATGTCTATACAGAAAATGGCTCTTACAACAAGGCTGATGCTTATGACTTGTCGGGAAGGATTACCGGCAGTCAGACTAAGGGGATTGTAATATTGAAGAACGGAAAAGGAACGGTTAAAATTGCAAGGAAATGAGAAATATATTTTTGACTTGTGCTCTTTTATGCACTGCAATGGCGGCACATGCACAGAGCGACACTCTGGCTATCGGCTTCTGCAACCATGAGGTGGCTACACAAACGGAACACAAAATGGACGGCAAAGGTTGGAACAATGCTGCGGTGTATATATCGAAAGATGCTCTGGCATCTTATTGCGGCAACGAGATTGTGGGTATCAATGCCGGCGTGGTGAACGTGTTGAACACCGACTCACTGAAGATCTGGATAAGGAAGGAAAAAGACGGAGAGAATCTCGCCGAAGGCTTGGCGATAAGAAAAGCCGGGACAAAGGCTGTTGTAAAGGGGTGGAACAAGATTTTGTTTGACAAGCCTCTGAATATCGGCAACTCTACCGACGGACTGTTCATAGGCTACAGTTACCGACAGAAGGCTACTTCTGACATCATAAGCATCGTGGGGTCTGCCAGAATAGGAACATCATTCATAAAACAGGGCGACGGCTCATGGACCGACGTTAGCAATGAAGGAGTGCTCAGTATCGAGGCTCTCGTTGCGGGCAACTTGCTTCCGGAATACGACCTGGGAATTGCCTCGGCTACTATAGTGCCAGCCCCATCAGTAAGTCCTACGGCATTGAAGGTTTCGCTCTCTGCACATAACTACGGAACGAAAGCCGTGGACAAATTTTCTCTAACGATGAAGGCTGACGGCATAAATGACATGGAAACGGTTATAGAGAAGAATATTCCATCGTTGGGCGAAGCGGAAGTGTCGTTCACCATCGACCCGAAGGTTGCCACAGGAGCGGAAACAAAATGGAGCATCGCGCTCACCGGCATTGACGGAGGAACGGACTGCAATGCTGAGAATAACACTACGGCGCCTTATTATACTTATATCAAGAATGTTGTGCTGGAGGAATTTACCACTGAGAAGTGCTCCAACTGTCCTACTGCTGCTGCGAATATCCATACTCTTCTTGATGACAAGGATGTGGACGGCAACATTATCGTCGTGGCTCACCATGTGGGTTTCTACACAGACTGGCTCACACTGCCTGACGAAGAGGATCTGCTGTGGTTCTACAATGCATCGGGCAGTACTTATGCTCCGGCGGCGATGATTAACCGCAAACCTTATTTCACATCAAAGACGAATCAGCCAACTCCTGTCTTTCTGCCAACGAACTACCAAGAGCTGAAGGCTTATGCTGCGCATGAGGTTTCACTGAGCACAAACGCAATGCTCAGCGTGGAACTTGACAAGAGCAACGACTCGGAAGTGAAGGTAAATGTGGGCGGTATATGCAACGACCTGTATTCGGCTTCCAATCCTTATATCATGGTTTATCTGATAGAGAATGACTTGAAGGCTAAAAGTCAGGAGGGAGCAAGCGGCACGTATTTCCAACAGCATGTTACACGTGCATCCAACGGTATTTGGGGTGAGCCGATAACTTGGAGCGACAACTCGTTCAGCTATCAGACTTCCTTCTCTATCGACCCGGCATGGAACAAAAAGAATATGGAGGTTGTGGCTTTCATCTACAACTACAACAAGGAGAATATCAAGGACTGCGCAATCGAGAATGCTGCAAGCATGCCGCTGGAGAAAGGCGTTACGGCTATCACTACGGCATCTGCCGACAAGCCTTACGAAGTGGCTCGCTATGCCGCCGACGGCAGGAGAGTTGATGCCAACCACAGGGGACTGACTATCATCAAACTCTCTGACGGCATGACGGTAAAAGAATTTATCAAATAGTATAAACGGATTTTATCAAATAGTATAAACGGATTGATACTAAACTTAAATAGTTTTTCTCATATTGGCTTATAACGATAGAGAGGCTGCCCAATGCTGCAAATTGCCGAGGGCGGTCTCTTTTTTTATTGCCTCTGCCAACGGTTGTTCTTTGGGCGTTATACAGTCGGCAAAAGCGAAGCCGGCTGAAAGGAGTCTTTCTTTTTCGGCAATCTGTCCGGCAATGAGTCCTACGGGAACTCCGCAACGCTTGCCGCGCTCCAGAATGCGCTGCGGCAACTTGCCCATCAGCGTCTGGCGGTCGGCTCTACCCTCGCCCGTTATCACCATATCGGCATCCTTTATCTTGTCGTTGAAGTCGATGAGGTCGAGCAGCAAATCAGCTCCGCTCTTCATCTCCGCCCCGAGATATTGCATAAAGGCATAGCCCAATCCGCCGGCTGCTCCGGCTCCCGGCTCTTCAGATTTGTCAAAGCCGAAATGCAGGGCTGACTTCTCGGCAAAGAGCCGCGCACGGCGGTCAAGCTGCTCTACCATTTCTGGCGTTGCCCCTTTCTGCGGCGCAAAGACATGGGCTGCTCCATTCTCGCCATACAGTGGATTGCTGACATCCGAGGCAAGCGTGAAGCAGCACTCGCCAAGTTCCGTTTTCATTGCCTCGTCAAAGTTTTTCCCTCTTGCAAAGATATCCACAAGTGCCCGTATCATTCCTATTCCGGCATCGCTCGTGCCTGTGCCGCCAAGACCTATAATAAATTTGCGGCAGCCGCGCTTCACGGCTCTCGACAGTAGCTCCCCCACTCCATACGTGGTGGAGCGCATGGGGTTTCGCTCGTCTTCCTTAATCTGGGTCAGTCCGCAAGCCTGTGCCACCTCAATTATTGCCGTGCCGTCGGCGGTTATGCCATACTGGGCATCAACACGACGCATCATGTGGTTGTGGATATACACGGGTTCTAATGTTCCGCCGAGGGCTGAGGTGAAGGCTTCGAGCATCCCCTCGCCACCGTCGCTCATCGGCAGACAAAGTGTTTCTATTTCTCTTTTGCCAAAAGATTCAGCAACAACATTCTCAGCCTCCATAGACGTAAGGCATCCCTTAAATGAATCAATAGCAAGAATAAATTTCATATATAAAGACAATTATTTTTTATAGTTCCCGATAAATGTAAAGAAATAAAATTGAGGGCATACCATTAACCATGCGGTTTCTGATACGCCCTCATTATTATTTCAACAAAACTTTAGTTGTGCACCAACGTACCTATCTGTTCGCCATCCATAACCTTCTTCAAGTTACCGACAACGTCCATGTTGAAGACGTAGATAGGAAGATTGTTCTCCTTGCACATCGTGGTTGCCGTGAGGTCCATAACCTTCAAGCCACGGGTATAAATCTCGTCGTATGTAATCTCAGAGAATTTGGTTGCCGTAGGATCCTTCTCCGGGTCGGCTGTATAGATACCATCCACTCGGGTGCCCTTGAGCATCACGTCGGCCTCAATCTCTATGCCGCGAAGCGATGAACCGGTGTCGGTTGTAAAGTACGGACTTCCTGTTCCGGCAGAGAAGATGCAAACATATCCCGCCTCCATTGCCTCGATAGCTTTCCACTTGTTGTAGAACTCGCCGATTGGCTCCATGCGAATAGCCGTAAGCACCTTGGTCTTCACACCAACGGCACCGAGAGCTGAACTAAGAGCCAGGGAGTTGATTACCGTGGCACACATGCCCATTTGGTCGCCCTTCACGCGGTCGAAGCCCTTGCCGGCTCCGCTCAGTCCGCGGAAGATGTTGCCACCACCGATAACGATACCTATCTGGACGCCCATCTCGTGAACTTCCTTTATCTGGCGTGCATAGTCGTTCAAGCGCTCCACGTCGATACCATAATTCTGTTTGCCCATAAGACTCTCGCCACTGAGCTTCAGAAGAATTCTCTTATATTTTGCCATAGTTGTTTGTTTTTATAATATTTCTATTTAAATTTTACTTCCTTAAATTCATATTCCGACAACCTTCCGTCATCTCGATGCAAAATGATATGACCGTTCGGCTTTACTGTCTCTATACGAGCATAGAATATTCCGTTCTTATCCTCATATCCATAAGAACCAATGCGACGATATAGCACGTCAAGATAATCCTTGTGTATCCCCTCGTATTCGCCATCGTTCACCAGATGAAGATAATGTTCAAAATTCTCCAGCACTTTATTAAGGAGCTTTGTCAACGAAATGCTGCGCCGCATAATCTGCGACAAGGAGATTGGATTGGGAGCATCGCTGAGGAACTCCCGCTGATTGACATTTATCCCTACTCCTATTATGCAACTCTTCACACCATTGCTGTTTATCTCGCATTCCGACAGCGTACCGCTTATCTTGCGGTCGTCCCAATATATGTCGTTAGGCCATTTCACTGTGAAGCCACGGCAGTCGGTACCGCTCGCAACGGAGCGCCCAAACATAAAATCATAATCCTCGAGCATAGACCAGCTCCTGACACTCTCGACTTCGGCAGCAAGAGTATTCCGTATAGCAAGAGCCATTGCTTCAAGTAAGACATACTGTAGGTTGGCAGGTACACCAACCGGACGAACCTTTACACTGAAAGTGAGGTTTCTTCCCTCTTCACTCTCCCATGAGTTCGTGCCATTGCCCCGTCCGGCAGTTTGCTTGTTGCATACAGCCACCGTCATCAGTTCTCCTTCCTCGCCGTCGTAGTCATGCATAAAGCGATTGGTAGAGTCAATCTCGTCAAGTTCAATAATCTTTATCTTTTCCAAATCAAATAAAATATAAGCGTATTATTTAGGAATAAATGTATATAATAAATCCCAATTTATACCTCAGTAAAATAAAAAAGGCATCTATTATAAAAGGGAAACCAATATTCCTCTATCTGAAATAATAAGGCATAAAGGCATCCTCTATATGCTCAACCTTACAGGAGTTCTCATTTGAACCTGTTATAGCAATGATATCGAAGCGTAAAGGGAAATCAATTCTATTTGATTTGACATACCTATTAGCCGCAAGAGTGATATTCTTTATCTTTCTGCGGTCAACAGCCAGCTCTGGCGCCAATAGTGTGCCAGCACGCCTTGTTTTGACCTCAATGAAGACAAGGCAATCATTGTCAAGGGCAATGATATCAATATCTCTGTGAGCATCCTTCCAGTCACGTTCTATAATACGATAGCCTTTTGCCTCAAGCATCCTGACAGCAAAATCCTCGCCCCAACGTCCTAAATCATTATGCTGAGCCATACGAGTAAAGCCTATAATCAATTATTTCAGTACAATCTTACAATCATCAAGACTCTCAACCGTGGCAAGCGCCTCATAGACGATCCCTTTGCTTCTAAGGAAATCACCACCATGCTGAAAAGCCTTTTCTATAATAAAGCCCATAGCTTCAATAGTAGCACCAGCCTGCTGACATAGTTCCATAACACCATTAGCGGCATTTCCGTTGGCAAGGAAATCGTCAATAAACAAGACATGGTCATCTGGCGTAAGGAAACTGTTGCTTATACAAACCGTATAATCGCGGTCTTTTGTGAATGAGTGGACAACAGTAGACAACATATTATCCATCGTCTTAGGTTGTTTTTTCTTAATGAAGACAACAGGCAACTGCATGAGATAACCTACGAGAATTGCCGGAGCAATACCGCTTGCCTCAATAGTAACAATCTTGTTAATGTTCTTATCAGCAAAAAGCCTTACAAACTCCTTAGCAACATCCATCATCAAATTAGGATCCATCTGATGATTAATGAAACTGTCTACTTTCAAAATTCCTCCAGGATAGCATTTGCCATCCTGCATGATTCTTTCCTTTAATATATCCATGTCTTATTAGATTTTTTTCTTATTAAACGACAAAGGTAATTAAATAAATGAAGAATTAAGAACGAAGAATGAAGAATTTACGAAAAAGGCATGAAATAAACAAAATAGTTTTTTTTCTTTTTTACCATCACGCCCTCATACTTAGCCACAGAAAGCCCTGTTTATCGGGGGGGGCAGATGGTGAGGGATAGGGTGAGGGTAAAGAATTGGGAGAACTGGGAGAACTGAGAGGAATGGGAGGACTGAGAGGAATGGGAGAACTGAGAGAGGAATGGGAGAACCGAGAGAACTGAGAGGAATGAGAGATCTGGAAGTACTGGGAGAACTGTGAGGAATGAGGGCCTCTGAAGACTTTAAGCAATAA
>DBKQ01000012.1 GCA_002298545.1 Prevotella sp. UBA746 | reverse complement strand
TTAATTTCAAAAAAATAACTACCTTTGCATAAGATAAGCTGCATCTCGGGATAAGAAATGAATAAATTAATTTCGTTCTCCTCTCGACTTGCATTATCTTTGCATAAGATAAGCTGCATCTCGGGATAAGAAATGAATAAATTCATTTCGTTCTCCTCTCGACTTGCATTATCTTTGCATGAGAAAATAACGTCAAGACAATAAAAAAGATATTATGAACAGAACCATTATTACCGTTGTAGGTAAAGACACAAAAGGCATTATCGCCAAAGTCTGCACATACCTCGCAGACAACAATGTTAATATACTTGACATTTCACAAACCATCGTACAGGAATATTTCAACATGATGATGATTGTGGACATGCAGAAAATGGAAAAACCATTTACAGAAGCAGCAGACGAATTGGCAGAACTCGGAAAAAGCATCGGAGTGCAAGTAAAGTGCCAACGTGAGGAAATATTCGACATGATGCACAGAATTTAGAGTAGGAGCAACAATTATGATAAACATAAACGAAGTCATCGAAACAAACAAGATGATTGAGCAGGAAAACTTCGACGTACGCACAATAACAATGGGCATAAGTCTTTTAGACTGTGTGAGTGACAGCGTTGAAGAGCTTTGCAAGAACATCTATGAAAAGATAACGCGAACCGCAAAAGACTTGGTAAAGACCGGAGAAGACATATCAAAGGAATTCGGCGTGCCAATAGTAAACAAGCGCATTGCCATAACCCCAATATCCATAGTAGGAGGAAATGCCTGCAAAGCCACAGACGACTACGTTAAAATAGCAAAGACACTGGATAAGGCAGCGAAATCGGTAGGCATAAACTTTCTTGGCGGCTATTCAGCAATAGTGTCGAAAGGCATGAGCAAAAGCGATGAACTGCTTATACGCTCAATACCCCAAGCACTTGCCGAAACAGATTTGATTTGCAGTTCCGTAAATGTAGGCTCCACCAAGACAGGAATAAACATGGACGCCGTGAGACTCATGGGCGACATAGTTAAAGAAGCAGCAGAACTAACAAAAGACCGCATGTCAATAGGATGTGCAAAACTGGTAGTGCTTTGCAATGCGCCAGACGACAATCCGTTTATGGCAGGAGCCTTCCACGGTGTTTCTGAAGCCGACGCAGTAATCAGCGTAGGAGTAAGCGGACCAGGAGTAGTAAAATACGCATTGGAAAAAGTTCGCGGAGAAAACTTTGAGACACTTTGCGAAACAATAAAACGTACAGCATTTAAAATCACACGTGTAGGACAACTCGTAGCTAAAGAAGCATCCCGCCGACTGAACATTCCATTCGGTATAATAGACCTATCGCTTGCCCCGACTCCAGCCATCGGTGATAGCGTGGCAGACATCTTGCACGAAATTGGCGTTGAGTATCCAGGAGCACCGGGAACAACAGCAGCCCTCGCCCTACTGAACGACCAGGTAAAGAAAGGCGGAATAATGGCCTCATCATACGTCGGCGGACTCAGCGGTGCCTTCATACCAGTAAGCGAAGACCAAGGAATGATTGACGCCGTAGAAGCCGGTGCCCTGTCGATAGAAAAACTGGAAGCAATGACATGCGTATGCTCTGTAGGACTGGATATGATAGCAATACCAGGAGACACTCCAAGCACTACAATATCCGGCATTATTGCAGACGAGGCAGCCATTGGAATGATAAACCAGAAGACAACGGCCGTCAGAATAATTCCGGCAATAGGAAAAAAAGTAGGCGACAAAGTAGACTTCGGCGGTTTGTTAGGTTATGCTCCTATAATGCGGGTAAGCCCATTCTCATGCGACGCATTTGTAAATCGTGGTGGACGCATCCCTGCCCCAATCCACAGTTTCAAAAATTAAAATACTTTATCAATAAGACAAACCTTGGAATGACAAAGACAAAGTTCATAGTCATTCCAAGTTTTTTTTATAAAATCATTACGCACACCATTTTAAAAACAAGTTTTTCATTGCTCATGCTATCTTTGTAAAAAAAGAATACTACGAAATAAATACTCCCTTTCACCTATTTTAATAACCTGTAGTATATACATTCTGCAAAAATATTGTACCTTTGTAACTTAATAAAAACATTTCGCAATGAGAATATACAATAAAATCATAGCCTTATCCATGCTTTTCGCAGTTGCGGAAAGTTATGCCGGTGTAAACGACGAGACTCCGACAATAAACCCGACAGCAACATACACAAGTATAGACGGAGAAGAGACAGAAACCAACGAAATGTCAGGGCAGGCTCCTCTCGTTGGAAAATTCAAAGCAAATCCGAGCAACGTCGGCGACTATGAAGCTACTTACGAATGGCGTTTTACAAAAGAGGGAGAAACGGCACCATATCTTACAAGATATGAGGAAGATACAGAATACACGTTCAATAAAGCCGGCAGCCACAGCATTGTCGTTTACGCAACATTTAAAAAGGGAAACGATATTATAGAATACGGACAGGAATACTGGAGTGAAATTGGAGCGTTACGCGTAACTATAAGCGAAAGCAAACTTGAAATGCCCAATGCCTTTTCGCCGAACGGCGACGGAATAAACGATATCTACAAGGCAAAAGACGGCTACCAGTCGCTTACCGAATTCCATGCCTACATCTTCAACAGATGGGGACAGAAACTCTATGAATGGACAAATCCGGCAGACGGATGGGACGGTAAATATAAAGGAAAAGACGTAGCACAAGGCGTATACTTTGTATTGGTGGAGGCAAAAGGCGCTGACGGAAAGACATATAAGATAAAACGCGACGTCAACCTACTTAGAGGGTTCACAGAATCAACCAATAATGGAGGAACAACAGAATGACACGTGAAGACGAAAAAATAAACGTTTGGGGTGCAAGAGTGCACAATCTAAAAAATATCGACGTAGAAATTCCCCGAAACAGCCTTACTGTAATAACAGGATTAAGCGGTTCGGGAAAATCATCATTAGCCTTTGACACAATATTCGCAGAAGGACAGAGACGCTATATAGAAACTTTCTCAGCCTATGCAAGAAACTTTCTCGGCGGTTTGGAAAGGCCAGACGTTGACAAGATTACAGGTCTGAGTCCTGTAATAAGCATCGAACAAAAAACAACAAACAAGAATCCACGTTCAACAGTAGGCACGACAACTGAAATATACGATTTCCTTCGTCTGCTGTATGCACGTGCCGGAACAGCCTATAGCTATGCTACAGGTGAAAAGATGGTGAAATACACCGAAGAGGAAGTACTGAAAATGATACTCACCGACTATTCCGGCAAAAGAATATTTATCCTTGCCCCTCTGATTCGCAATAGAAAGGGTCACTACCGCGACCTTTTCGAGAACATGCGCAAAAAAGGTTACCTCTATGCACGCATCGACGGGGAGGTAAGAGAAATAGAAAGCGGCATGAAACTTGACCGCTACAAGAACCACAACATAGAAGTTGTTGTGGACAAGCTTCAAGTGCGCGACAAAGACAACGAACGCCTGCGCAAGAGCGTGGAAACGGCAATGCGACAAGGCGACGGCTTGATGATGATTATCGACAAAGACACAGACAAGGCGAAATACTACAGCAAACGTCTCATGTGTCCTACTTCAGGCATAGCCTACAGCGATCCGGCGCCAAACAAGTTCTCGTTCAACTCCCCTGAAGGAGCCTGTCCGCGCTGCAAGGGACTCGGCATAGTAAATGAAGTTGACATGGAGAAAATAATCCCCAACAAGGATGTCTCCATACACGACGGCGGAATAGTGCCGTTAGGCAAATACAAGAATCAGATGATTTTCTGGCAAATCGGGGCAATTCTTGAAGAAAGCGGCAACACGCTAAAGACACCAATAAAAGAAATTCCCGAAGACACGCTAAACGATATCCTTTACGGAAGGATTGAGAAGATAAAGATACGCAAGGAAGTGGTACATACTTCAAGCGACTATTTCGTAGAATATAACGGAGTCGTGAAATATATCCAGGCAGCAATAGAGAATGACGAGAGCAAAGAAGCCCAGAAATGGGCAGACCAGTTTATGAGTATACGCCAATGCCCAGAATGTCACGGAGAACGCCTTAACAAGGAATCACTGTCTTACAGGATTTGGAACAAAAATATTTCCCAGGTTGCCGATATGGACATCAGCGAACTTTACCAGTGGCTTGACGAAGCAGAGAAGCATCTCGACCATAAACAACAGCGCATAGCAGAAGAGATACTGAAGGAAATACGCTCAAGAATACGCTTCATACTCGACGTGGGACTAAATTATCTGTCGCTTAACCGACAGTCGATTTCCCTCTCCGGCGGAGAGAGTCAGCGAATCCGCCTTGCCACACAGATTGGCTCACAACTTGTCAACGTACTCTATATTCTCGACGAGCCGAGCATCGGACTCCACCAGCGCGACAACGAACGCCTCATAAACTCATTGAAGGAATTGCGCGACATGGGCAATACGGTAATCGTAGTGGAACACGACCGCGACATGATGCTCAATGCCGACTATATAGTAGACATCGGTCCGGGGGCTGGACGAAAAGGAGGAAATGTTGTTTTCCAAGGAACGCCCAAGGAAATGATGAAGAGTCATACAATGACAAGCGAGTACCTCAGTGGCGAACGCAAAATTGAAATCCCCGAAACACGAAGGAAGGGTAACGGAAAAAGCATCATAATCCATGGGGCAAGCGGAAACAACCTGAAAAACGTAGATGTGGAGTTTCCGCTCGGCAAACTCATCGTAGTGTCTGGCGTCAGCGGAAGCGGAAAGTCTACACTTATAAACGAAACCCTGCAGCCAATACTGAGCAAGCACTTCTTCCGTTCACTGAAAGAACCAATGCCATACAAGAGCATCGAGGGTATGGAAAATCTCGACAAGGTTGTAAACGTAGACCAGTCGCCTATCGGTAGAACTCCACGCTCGAATCCAGCCACCTACACTGGAGTGTTCAGTGACATACGCTCCATGTTCGTCAATCTGCCAGAAGCAAAGATCCGCGGCTACAAACCGGGACGCTTCTCGTTCAACGTAAAGGGCGGACGCTGCGAAGCTTGCGGCGGCAACGGCTACAAGACAATCGAAATGAATTTCCTGCCAGACGTGATGGTGCCATGTGAGGTATGCCATGGCAAACGCTACAACCGCGAAACCCTTGAGGTTAGATATAAGGGAAAGAGCATAGCCGACGTACTCGACATGACGGTTAATCAGGCTGTGGAATTCTTCGAGAACGTACCAGAGATACTACGCAAGATAAAGACAATACAAGACGTAGGACTAGGTTATATAAAACTCGGACAGCCATCCACCACCCTATCCGGCGGCGAGTGTCAACGCATGAAACTTGCCACAGAACTAAGCAAACGCGACACTGGCAAGACGATGTATATTCTCGATGAGCCGACAACAGGTCTTCACTTTGAGGACATCCGCATATTGATGAACGTGCTTGAAAAACTTGTGGACAAGGGAAATACGGTTATTATTATTGAGCACAATCTCGACGTAATAAAACTTGCCGACTATATAATTGATATGGGACCGGAAGGCGGTCGTGGTGGCGGACAGGTTATGGCCACCGGTACACCGGAAGAAGTAGCAAGCAGCGGCAAAGGCTTTACTGCACGGTTTATAAAAGAAGAACTTGAAAGATAAGACTGAAAAACTAAATTTCAAATAGCATAATGGAGTTATAAATTCCCGAAAAAGAATTTATAACTCCATTTTTATTACGGAATGGATTACATAAATCAAAATATGAAACATTCCTCACTCCATACTTTTAAAACCTCGTCATAACCTCAAACACAATCTTGTCCTTCTCCGAAACCTTAGCAATTGCGTTCTTACCATAGAAATACTTTTCGTAGTTAATGCGGATATCTGAAACGAAAGGCTTTGCAAGACTTATGGTAACACCGCCGGTAATACGCGAACGCTTATAGTCGGTAAGCTTCAACTTGCCATCGTCCGTCAGCGAACCATCACTGTGGTCGGTCATGAAATCGTATCTAACGAGGGGTGAGACCTTCTTTATCAAGCATCTGTCGTTCTTCACGGCAATATCGTAGTTCACGAACCCGTCAAACGAATGTACATCCTTGAACTTACCATGAAGATAATGCTTATAAAGATACTCAGCCTCAATATGCCATCCATATTTCTGCCAATAAACACCACCGTCGTACATCATTATGTCGTTCTTGTTCGGACTAATTTTCTGTGTACTCAGCGTGAGGTTAAATCCTTGTGGAAAGAACATCTGCGCCTTGGCAGAGAAATTCACCTTCTTAGTCCAGTAATCTTTCTGATCGGTAAGTCCAGAGCCGTTAAAGAGTCCAGCCTCAAGAATAACGGGGAAGCCGGCATTAAAGCTATAACCCAGCGTAGCTCCAACGTCACGCACATTCCCCACCTGCTTGGCAATAAACGATCGGTTGGCAAAATACTGCTGATGCGGCGAGCGGTGAGCGTCGATTGTAAACGGTACACGCATCTGTCCGATAGTGAAACTCAGTCCAGCCATAGGCTTCAAACGGGTAAAAGCATCAAGCATTTTGATCTTCCCCTCATCACTGAGGTCAATTTCAGCCTTGTATTCCACAGCCTTCGCCACACGTCCCGAAACGCTGAGTCGAGCATTTCTCACTTCAAATCTCCCCTCTCCTTCTTCGGTCTGATATTCATACTTACCCCTTACCGTTCCGTGAATCTCTGGAGTAAGGTCAACTTTCTCCTTGCCTTCCGATTCCGTCTGCGCCCAAGCAGGAACAGCCATCATAACAAGTAAAGCTCCAAGAGCCATTTTTCCTTTTCCTAATCTCATTTGCATTTCTTTTACGTTTTATGGTTGCAAAAGTACGGGGGAGATATGAAAAAAGTGTTACAACAAAATTACGATTGAGCTAAATCCTGCGGTTTCTTGTCATGTAAACTCTTTCTGTATTCCGACGGCGACATGCCCGTGTGCTTCTTAAAGCACTTGCCAAAATACTTAGGGTCGGAGAATCCCACAGCATATGCAATCTGCGAGAAAGTCATAGAACTTTCAGACACAAGGTCTTCAGCCCTCTTCATGCGGATATGGCGAAGGAAGTCGTTCGGCGACATGTCAGCAATTTGCTTTAGCCTTGCATAGAACGTGCTGCGCCCCATACTGAGAGCCACAGCCATATCGTCGACCTTTAGGTCTACATCTCCGATATGTTCCTCTATATAAGCCAAAAGCTTATCCATAAACGCCTTGTCCTCATCCACTATTTCCGGTTTCCTGAGCATATAGCGCACCTTCCCTGCATCAGCCTTCTCCGTAGCCTCCTCTGCAATCTCAGCAGTTCTCTTTCTCATATAGGTACGGAAAGCATAATAAGCCAGTCCCAGGATGAGCACCCAGATTATGGTACGTCCCCACCAACTCTCAATGAATGTAGGCTCAGCATAAATATTCAGTTCCTTGGCATTGTCAATCCAAACACCGTCACCATTCGTACTTCTCACGCTGACAACATGCGAGCCTGCCGGAAAATTATTGAAAGACACACTGTTGCTACCCGGATGCACATAAACCCAGTCGCCGTCGTCTATTCTGTAAGCATACCTTATGCCACAGTTCTCGCTCAGCGGAGAAACAGAGGAGTGCGAACTGTAGTCGAGCGCCGAGAAGAAGATAGAGAACGACCTATGGTCTACGTCAACCTTCAATTCCGGAACATTCAGTATCGGCTGTTCCATGTCTCTGTCCATATAGCGTATAGAAGTAAACACGATATTCGGAGCATAGCTGCTTCTGTCCATATTGCGTGGCAGGAACGTTATTGCTCCACCCTCCGTAGCAATAACGATACGGTCGGTTGCGGCAGAATGTGCCGGCAAAGCTTCTGAGATATTTACTCCACCAATCTCGTCGGAACCATATTCCTTCAGTCCATTCCTGCTTATACAAGCAATACTGCTCTCTCCTATTACCCATATTCCTCCGCTGCGGTCAGCCACGAGACTCTGTATCGTCCCCGAAGCAAACGACTGCATCTGCTCGTTTCCGTCTTTGTCTTCTACTGGAATGAACCTAAGATTGTCCTGCAAAAGATTTCCGGCATCAACACATTGCAAGCCACCTCCCAGGGTAACAACATACAGTTTTCCGTCTGGAGCTACAAGTGTCTGCATCACCTCACTGCTATATAGCGAATTATCATTTTTCGTATGTCGTGAAACATAGAATCTGATACGATCTGGGTATGTATAGCTGTCGAGATACGTGAGCAGTCCCTGAGTGGTAGAAAGCAGTACCACTCCATTTTGCATTACTTCAATCCTCCTCACCTTGTTGAACACGTCGCCTACGTAACCTTTCAGCATATTGTTGCAGTTATAGAACTTCAAGTCCTTTAAATCGACTGAATACATGCTACCGGATGAAATATTCAGTCCGCCTTCAAACGCCGCCACGAGTAACCTGCCGTGAGTATCCTCCTTAATGTCATAAACATCGTCGCTATTGAGCGTATACGAATTCGTTTCGTCGTGCTTTAGCCTTACCACATTTCCGTTTTCAATACAGTATACGCCCTCGCCCTTTGTTCCAATCCAGAGTCTGTGGCGCTTATCCTCATACAAGGAGTAGATGTGGTAAGAAAATGTTGATTTCTCCTTTTGCCAGTTTCCCGAAGGGGTAAGATAGCCTATCAGTTTACCTCCGGCAGAAAACTTCACCACGTTACCGTCTACCGTACCGAGAATAATATTTCCTTCATGGTCAATCAACGCTGAGCGAGTGTCTCTCTTCATTCCCATGTCAATCTGCGAAATATTGGAATAGCTGAAGCTGACGAGCGACAGGTTGTGGGGATAAATCACCCATAGATTTCCCTGATGGTCAGAAAATGCCTTCTTAGCCCTCGGAATCACACTTTCCGGAAAGCCTGCCGATGTGAGCGACTGCGGAACAAGTTGCTTCGCCTCTTCGTCGAAATAAGAGAAAGCACCATCTTTTGAGGCAACCCATACCGTGTGGCGCAGGTCTTCATGGAAAATAGGTTTGTCGGCAACTGTTATACCGTTGCCCTTTGTCTCCGCTGCCAGATGCAACACCTGCATATCTGGCTGAACAACAGACACTCCACTACCGTCATTAAAACACCACAGTCTGCCTTTAGAATCCTTGAACATCTGGTCTACAGCCTTTTCCGGATTGCCTGGCCACTGAACAGAGATGAGAGTTTTTTTACCGTTTCTCGTATCATAAACGGCAACTCCAAGGTTTGTTGCCAAGGCAAGAAGGTATTTGTTCACGACAAACACCTCGCTAACTTTTTCTACCCCGAACGAAGTCTTTTCAATTACCTTCCTCCCGTTCTTCGCCAATTCAAGAATCCGTCCGTCGATGGTAACAAGCCAACGGGTCTTTCCTATCGTCTTTACAAAATCCACCCATTGCGAAGACACCTTCTCAGGTTTGCTTCCTGCCCGAGAAACGAAAGCCCCCTGGTCGCAAAACAACCATTCGTCGCCACTATTGTCAAGTACCACCTTATTGAGGGTGCCTGGCAATTTAAACTGCCTCATGGTCTGGGTATTTTCCGTGCAGCCCTTTGGCATATAGTAATGGTCGTTGTATTTTCCCACAATCCACGTATCCCCATTTGCCAACGGGTAAATCTTGCGCAGACTGAACTTGCTGCGAAAGTTTTTCTGAATAATTGCCGACACATTGACATACTGGCACCTACGACTGTCGAAGAGATAAAAATCCTCCGAGTAGGCCGTAACCCATAAATCGCCGTCAGTTGCCGGCATTACGCTTATCAGATGGTTTGTCGTCAGCTGCGAGTCGTGTCCAGGAATATTGCGGAATGTTGTGAATCGGTAGCCGTCAAAACACGACAGTCCGTTCCATGTAGCAAGCCATACGAGATTGTCCGTGCTTTGGGCAATACCGCTAACAACACTTGCCGGCAGTCCGTTTCCAGTACCAAACGTTCGCACCTTGCATAACGGCTGCGCCCAGCCTGCTAATGCGAGGACAGACAACATGAATATACAGATGCTTTTCCCTATGTTTTGCATAATACTGAATCAGTTAAATCATTGATAATTTGCACTTGCAAATATACGAAAAAAACTAAAAAAAAGATACAAAGAAAGACAATTTTTCATTTATTATTATCTTCTTTGTATCTTTTCTAATCTGTAATTTTGAAAATTTTCCTTCAATCAAAAAAGATTATATATTTCACAACTGAAATTTCCTATTTTCTAATATACTTCTTCCCGTTTACCACATAAATTCCGGAAGCAAGTCTGTCGAAGTCTTCTGCCGAACAGATGTAGGCTCCCATGACAGTGAAGACCTGATCATTCTTGTTCAGAGAAGCAGAACTTGATACTCTTTCTATCGAAGAGGCATTCTCCGAGATATATGTTTCCTTTGCAACTCCAGCCTCGGCTGTCAAATCCTTGGTCAAGCGTATATCCTCACTCGAAGCGGCGAGTTCAAGTGTAATTGTTCCACCTGCTACTTTATATTGGTGAGAGGTTGTATCGAAATAGCTTAATTCTTGATAATCCACAGGAACCGTTACCGCCTTCGTCTCTCCAGCCTTCAGCTCTACTCTTGCAAAGCCTACGAGCTTGCGCCTCATGTTTCCGTTCTTGCCGTAATGAGAATCACCGTTGAAATTGGCATAGAGTTGCACGATTTCTGCTCCGTCGCGGGAGCCAGTGTTCTTTATGTTTGCAGTAACGTTTACATTTTCCCCCTTCTTTATCGACGAAGCCGAGAGTTGCATGTTGGAATAGTCGAACGTAGTGTATGAGAGTCCGTAACCGAAAGGATACATCGGCTTTTCTGCCTGACAAGGATTTTTTTCGCCCTTACCATAATACATATAAGTGTAGCCCCACTCGTCGATATTGTATTCCATCATTCCCTTTCTGCCGTACACCGATGCATTCTGTGCCGAACTGCTCTCCTGTGGCAGTTCGCTGATACTGTTGTACCATGTGGAAGTAAGTTTTCCAGACGGATTTATGTCGCCATAAATAGCATCACAGATAGCCTGTCCCTGTGCCTGTCCGCCATACCATGCCTCCATAATTGCCGGAATATTCTCCTTCGCCCATTTTATATCAAGCGACGAACCGCTTTCGAGCACCAGCACCGTGTTTTTGTTCACAGCATACAGAGCCTTCAACACATCTTCTTGGTTTCCAGGGAGAGTGAGCAGCCAACGGTCATGGCTCTCCGTTCCTGTGGCATGGTCGTCGGGCTTCTCGAAGTTTGTTCCGCCAAGGAAGATTACGACATCAGCACGTTTTGCCACTTCCACGGCACGCGCTATCATATCCTCCGAAGCTTTCTCGTTCACCGATGATGATGTAGTGCAAAGATAGAGCGGTCCCTGTATTTCTTCTGCCGGAATCTGCACCTCGTCGGGGTTCCAGAAGTTGAAATACTTATAGTTGCCCACATAGCTCTGCTGTCCGTTCATCTTTACATAAAGGTCGTGTTTTCCCTTCACCACAGATGGGTCCACCGATGCCGTAATTGTGGCATACTTGCTCCAAGAACCTGTGTTTTGGTTTTCCACTGTCAGGAAAGGCTCTGCATCCTTGTCGTCGAGACAGAAGCTTACGGAGCCTACGCCTGTATTCTTCGCCCCGCATGCCATCTCGAAGTTGGTGCATCCCTTCTCTCCGAAGTTCACGTCGCGGTAAAGGAAGATGTCGCCCGGTGAAGTATTCTCGAGCACTCCGGCTCCCTTGTCGTTGTTTGCAGCTCCGCGCTTGCTCACCACAGCCTCATCAAAAGGCACGGCAGGTGTCTTTCCAGTGCGAACTGTCATTAAGTGGAAATTTAGTTTCTTTGAGAAAGCCTCATATGGAGTGGTCGTATAGGTTGGCGTTCCGCTATAGTCGCCCAGCATGATGGCATTGGCATACGGACCAATGAGTGCCACTTTCTTGTCTGCCGTTATTGGCAAGAGCGGAGTGTTGCTTCCTTGCGGCGCATCGTTTTTGAGCAGCGTCATACTTTCCTGTGCCGCTTTAAGGGCGAGAGTCTGATTTGCCTCGCTCTCAAGGGTATTGTTCACGGGGTATTTATATCCGTCGAACTCTCCGAGGGCAAAGCGTGTTTCGAGCACGCGAACCACAGCCGTATCGATGTCTGCCTCTGTTAGTCCGATATATTTCTTTCCGTTAGGCGCTGCCGTTTCCTTTGCCTGGAAATCAGCATTCGTTGCGTTCATCGCAGCGCGCTGCAACACTGATGAGCGGTTCATGAACTCACAGTTGGTGTCGGTACCAGCCTGCAGGGCGATGGTTGCCGTCCTTGCCTCCATTATCTGTTCCTCGTCGGTAGAATTGGCGTATGGAGAATGAATGGTATTGAAATCTGTTCCGTCGGCAATGGTTCCGGCTGTATAGTCGCCAAAATACTTATGCTTCACTGCGCGGTGCACACACGACAGTCCGGCACAGTCTGAGGTTACGTATCCGTTGAATCCCCACTCCTTGCGCAGTATGTCGGTGAGCAACATCTTGTTGGCACAGCATGGCAGTCCGCCGTGTGCCTTATTTGCTCCCTGATTATTGGCATCGAGTTCCGTAGGGTCTATTGAGAAGGCGTTATATGCTGCCATCAAGCTCTTTACGCCTCCTTCTCTCACGCTCATCTCGAATGCAGGAAGATAATACTCACGCATGTTTTTCTCCGAAACGAAAGAGGTGGTAGACTGTCTGCCCTGCTCATAGTTGTTGGCTGCGAAATGCTTGGCACATGCCACGAGTTTATAATAAGGTGTCGTCGGAGTTATCTCGCCCTGGAATCCCTTGATGAATTCCACGGCAAGGCGTCCGGCGAGCAGTGGGTCTTCGCCGTAGTTTTCTTCTTCTCTGCCCCATCGCGGGTCGCGAGCCATATTAATTGTCGGCGACCAGTAGTTTAGTCCCTTGCCCTTTGTTTCGTGATAGATGCGTGCCTCGTCGCTTATTGCTTCGGCACATGCACGGACAAGCATCTCGTCCCATGTTGCCGACATTCCCTTTGACTCCGGAAAACTTGTGGCTGCGCCGGAACGTGCCACTCCGTGCAGCGCCTCGTTCCAATACTGGTAAGATGGCAATATAACTTTGCCGTTTCTCTTTATCGGCTCACTCACGTTATTGCCGAGCTGGTCTACTTTTTCTCTCAGCGTTAGTTCCTTACAGAGCAGTTCTGCCCTTTCGCGAAAACTTTTGCTCGTATCCATCCACGGGTGGGTTGTCTGAGCCGTTGCTGTCAATGCGGCAAAAGCCGCAGAAAACATAATGTACTTTTTCCTCATAAACTTTATAGGTTAGTTAAAATATTATTCTCGAAATCATATTTTTTCAGTTTGTCTGACGATTACCGTCAATCGCATAATTGCCCTGCAAAATTATGGGTATAAACGTAGTGATGAGGGGAAAATTATACGCAGAAGGGGTAAAAACCAACTATTCCACCTATATTCATGAGAAAATACTTGAATCTAAAATTCTAATTGTTCAAAGGCCTACCTACTCTAAACTACATATCTCTAACCTTCAAACTCAAATGGAGATTTTACTATCTTCCCCATTTTGTATCCGCAAAGCCTGGCAGCCTCATTCAGCTCGTCTCTGTAATAATAAGCCACACTACCCACAGCTCCTATCGCCAAATCCTTGTGCCCATAATGGTCTACATTTAATCTGAAGAAATCCACAAAATTACGCACCACTATATCCCTAACCTCCCGGCAGTCTATATGACTGCGGATAAACGGAGATAAGGACGCAAGATAACGGTTTGCCATAGGTTCGCGATAGACGCGGCGAATGATGTCGTCGAGAGTCTGACCGGTAGTTTCCAAAAACTCCTCCCTTATTGTTGAAGGAACATCGCCCTTGAAAAGTCCGTTGATGAAAAGTTTGCCGAGCACGGCACCGCTGCCCTCGTCGCCAAGAATATAGCCGAGTGGAGAAACATTGGCAATTATCGTCTTGCCATCGTAGAGTCCCGAATTAGCCCCTGTGCCAAGGATGCAGGCTATACCCTCCTCACTTCCACACACGGCATGTGCAGCAGCAAGCAGGTCGCTCCCCACTTCTATTTCTGTCACTTCGGGAAAAGCAGACTGCAGAATTTTCCTCAAGCCCTCTATGGCGGCTCCCCGGCAACCTGCTCCATAAAAACGGATTGACCGAACGGAAGGTTCTCCAAGATTCAGGCTCGTAAAGGTTGCCTTTAGTTTGGGTTTCAGTTCTTCACCTATTATATTATATATATAGTCATCCGACTGATGAAAAGGATTTATACCCTGAGTGGTGCAGCGGCACACCTGTTTGCCGTCAATACACACACACCAGTCTGTCTTCGTGCTGCCACTGTCGACAACAAGACCAACAGAGGCTGCTTTGTTTTTTTCTTCAAGCATTTTCAAAGATATTCAGTTTATTTTTACGGCAAAAGTAAGGAATATAGATGATAAAATTGTAAATTTGCACCTAAAATACAATTCTGATATGAAAAAAAGACTATTTATACTCTATCTGCTAACCCTTCTGCTTGCTATTCCGGCAAATGCAGTATTGAAGGAGAAGGACTTAAACAACACACTGTCTGTGTTGAGAAACGAGCTGACCACCTTCCACCAGGAACAGAAAAGGCGACAGTTGCTCTTCAAGAACAGCAGCGACAAAGTGAAGAAAAACCTGTTTTCTATTCTCTCGAAGAGCAACCAGAATGCCCTGATGCTCTATTCGCAAAAGCCTGACTACGTGTTCGACTTGGCATACGCCTGTCATGAGGCAACCGACCAGTTTCAGAATTTCAAGCAGAGCTCTCTGCCATTCCGCTCTTACATCACACAGATTAACGGTGAGATAGCCCGATACGACAGTCTGGTAAACTCCCTGCAGCGCATGCCCGAGATTACATTGAGCCCAAAGGCCAAGATTGACCGCAACGTCTGTCTCACGCTTGCCGTCTGCATACGCAACAACATGGTGGAGAACAAGGCTATGCTGCAAGACTACATCAAGTATTACGACATGACGGAGCATCATCTGAAGGGGCTCAACGATTATGCAAACAACCGCTACAACGAGATTCAAAACAGCATCTTCAGCAACGGCGGCGACAACTATTTCAGTATTCTTGCCAATCTGGGCACACAGGTTACGAAGACTGCCGAGACGATGAACGGCAAATACCACACTTCGAAAAAGCTCCACTCGCAATGGGATGCAAGGATGATTGTGGGACTATTCCTCACCATCCTCTTCTACGGAATACTTTCCGTTATCCTGAATCTCCTCGCCATTCGCTACCTGATGCCAAAAAAATTCCGTACGGAGCAGTTCATGCTCAAACGCCCGTGCATCATTATGGCAACGACAACGCTGACATTCGCTATTATAATAGGTATTATTAGGGGTACAGTAAACCAGAACTTTATCACCATGGCGAGCAACCTGCTCGTGGAATACGCATGGCTGCTGGGCGTTATCCTTATCTCATTGCTACTGCGCGTTGGCGGCAAACAGATCAAGAGTGCCTTCCGCATTTATTCGCCACTCATCACGGTGGGATTTATCGTCATTGCCTTCCGCATCGTGCTCGTGCCTAATGATTTGGTAAACCTTATCTTCCCTCCTATCCTTCTGCTTGCCACTCTGTGGCAATGGAACGTAATCACACGCCACAACGAGAAGATTCCACGCTCGGATATGGTCTTTACCTATCTATCGCTTGCTGTCTTCGTAGTGAGTCTCGTATGCGCCTGGATAGGATATACACTGTTCAGCGTACAGTTGCTCATCTGGTGGATTATGCAGCTCACGTGCATCCTTACCATCAATTGCATTGCTGAATGGATGGCTAAATATGCCGCCAAGCATCATCTTGAAGAGAAGCCAATCAACAAGACCTGGATTTATCATTTCTTGCTGAAAACCGGTCTGCCGCTGATGGGCATCGCCTCTATACTCATCTCTATATACTGGGCTGCCGACGTGTTCAACCTGAGCGAGATGGTGGCTCGACTGCTCTCCAAGCGCTTCATCGACGTGAGCAACTTCAGCGTGAACATTCAGTCGATTATCACGGTTACTGCCCTGTGGTTCATCTTCAACTACATCTGCTCCACTTCCATAGCCTTCATGCAGCTGCATTTCAATGCAAAGGACTCACGCACGGCGGCAAGTCGCAACGTGATGGGCAAGAACGTCATTCAGGTTTTGGTGTGGGGAATATGGCTACTCGTGAGCCTTGCCATCCTCAACGTGAGCAACACATGGCTCGTTGTCGTATCGGGAGGTCTCTCCACTGGTGTCGGTTTCGCATCGAAAGACATTCTGGAGAATATCTACTATGGTATTTCGCTTATGGCAGGACGTATCAATATCGGCGACTGGATTGAGTGCGACGGCACCCGCGGAAAGGTGAGCAGCATCAGCTACACCAGTACAATGATCGAGGCTACCGACGGCTCTATCATCGCCTTCCAAAACTCGCAGCTCTTCACGAAGAACTACAAGAACCTGACGCGCAACCATGGTTTCGAACTCTCTGTTGTGAATTTCGGCGTTGGCTACGGTACCAATGTGGAACAACTGCGCAAGGTTATTATCGAGGCAGTAGAGAAGCTCAAGATTCCTTATATCGACAAGAAGAAGCCTATGAGCGTGCTTTTCACCGAATTTGGCGACAACAGCATCAACTTCAAGTTTGTTTGCTGGGTGGACGTTACGAAGCAGGTTGCCACCGAGAGCCAGATTACGGAATGTATCTACAACACGCTCAACGCCAACGACATCGAAATGCCGTTCCCGAAGCGCGACGTATATATCAAGGAAATGGCTAAGTAACAAATCCCTGTTGCTTAAAGATATTAAGAAAAACAAACGCCAATGGAGACAATGAATAACCGCATTTTCTCCATTGGCGCTTTCTTTTTTACACAGAATTTTGACTTTATGAAGAGGAGTAAAATATAAAAGTTCTGATTCTATTTAAAGCCGAAATTCAGACTCAAGTCAAAAGGATATCAAAGAAAGACTCAAAATCAATAATTTTTGCTTATCTCCCACTCATCAATATTTCCCTTCTCCACATCAAAATTTATCCCAACCTTTGTTACAGGTTTTCCGCATAGGGCAAACCGTTGACAATAATTCTTCATATCAATTTGCTGCATGGCAGCATTAGCATCCTTGTTGAGCTTTATTTCAATGACGTATAAGTCTGTCCCGGTAAGGAGCACAATGTCTACCCTTCCATTTGGCGTATGTACCTCCACATCTACAAGATAATCGGTAAGCAGGGTGAAGACAATAAACAATACCTGTTGGTAATGCCCCTCATAATGAGTGTTGTCACAATAAGGCACAGTACCAAGAAATGTCTTCAACAGCCTTAATGCCCCGTCAAGATCACGCTTATCAAGAGCCTGTGCAATACGTCGCGCCGTATTGGTCGTGGCGAGCGTGTTCCGCGTCACGTAGCGTGGAATGAGAGCCTTTGTCAGTCCTACCTTTACCTCTCGGTTCGGTACATCGAGCGTATAGTAATTATAACGACGATTATAATCCTTTATTGTGATGTAGCCACTTTGGTATAGCAGTGGCATTATGGTTGACATGGTTTCCGTAGGCGTATCAAACTCGCTTGCATCAGCCTCAACACGGGTAATAATATCAGTAGGTTGAACCTCAAACTTTCTCATCATGTTGAGCAAATATGTTGGAGTGCCAGAACTGAACCAATAGGCATTGAAAGCTTTATCGGAAAAGCTGTTGAGCAAGCTGTACGGATTAAATATACCTGGAGAATCGGCAGAAAAATGATAACCATCATAGTTATCCTTCAATTCTTTTACTACATCAGCCCGGCTTATTTTCATAGCATCAGCCATCATATCAATATCTTCCGACATCTGACCAAGCAATTCGTCATTTGTGATGCCACAAATTCCCGCATAACTGTCATCCATAGATATATTTTTGATGTTGTTAAGCTCACTAAATATACTTACCTGCGAGAACTTCGTTATGCCAGTTACGAAAACGAAGCGTAGCTTTGCCTCACAGAACTTCAGCGGACTGTAGAAATTGCGCATAATGTTGCGTAAATTGTCAAGATGCTCCGTCTCGTGAGCCACGTCAAGCATCGGTGCATCATATTCGTCGATTAGCACCACCACTTGCTTGCCAGTTTTCTCGTAGGCTGTGTTTATCAAGTCTATCAACCGGTTGTTGACACCTTTGTGAGGTTCCGTTATGCCGTAGACTTTCTCATGTTCCTCAAGACGATAGCCTATATATTCCTCTAACTGCTCCGCCTCCATATGTTTGCCTCCACTCAAGTCGAAGTGCAACACGGGATATGTTATCCATTCCTTCTCCAACCGCTCTATAGCAAGTCCTCGGAATAGTTCTTTCCTGCCCTCAAAATAGCTTTGCATAGTAGACACAAGGAGTGACTTCCCGAAACGACGTGGCCGTCCAAGAAAGTAATACTTTCCATTTTTCGCCATGCGGTAAATATATTCCGTCTTGTCTACATACAGCATATTCTGGTTTCTAATCTCCGAGAACGTCTGTATTCCTAAAGGATATCGCCCTTGCTTCATAGTCTCGCTGTTTTATTACTTTGCAATGATAATGCAAACCAAGATGAGAAAGGAATAAATGCATTCATTTCTTATCCCGAGATGCAATATATATTCTGCAAATATAACACTTATTGCTTAATAGCACAAGAATGTTCTTTATTTTTATACTTTTAGCAATACAAAAAATTTTATTTCAATGATATACGGATACATCAGAGTAAGCAGTGACAAACAGACTGTAGAGAACCAACGCTTCGAAATAAAAATAATAACGCATTTATCATATCAACAGAAAAACGTGATAAAATTCTTGCCAATTGTCAAACCGAAGACGAAAGGAAGAGAACAGCTAAATTTATTCACCCCGTAAAATACATACGAAAAAAGTTCTAAAGAAGATTGATTTATAGAAAAGTTTGCCATATATAATATTATTCCGTAAAGATTTTACGGAGCAATAAATATTTTGTACCTTTGCCGTATATAATTAAAATAATCAATATTACTTATGCTAACAAGATTTGCAGTTAAGAATTATCGAGGGTTTGCAGATAATATAGAATGGGATTTGTCGCATCCATGCAGCTATTCATTCAATACCGAAGCCATTAAGAATGGTATTGTGAAGAATGGCATAATATATGGCCCAAATGGATCAGGAAAAAGTAACTTTGGGTTGGCTATCTTCGATATAGCCAATCATTTGTCGCATAAGTGGAAGAAACCTGATTATTATTTGAATTATGCTTCGGCGTATGGATATAACCTACCTGTAGATTTTGAATATGTATTTAAATTTGGCGAAGACACTATATTGTATAAGTACTCCAAGATAGCGAGGGAGCTTAAAGGGATTATCATAAAGGAGCAATTGTTTCTAAATGAAAAGGAGCTTCTCTACAAGGACACAGATACATTGCGCATGAACAAAGACTTCGCTTTAACAGATGCCGCTATCGACAATTTGAAAAACAGCGCAAATAATATCTCGATTGTCAATTATCTATTAAGTGTCGTACCTTTCCCAGAAGGACATGCCTTGCTGAAGCTAAGAAGCTTTGTTGAGAATATGTTGTTTTTCAGAAGCCTTGACAATCGTGAGTTTATTGGACTTAAAGAGGGGGGCAGCAACATAGAGGAATATATCATCAACAACAATCTTACAGAAGATTTCTCGAATTTTCTGGAAGAAGTGAGCGGTCAGCATTTTGTATTTGCTAAACCCATGCAGGGCGAGAATATGCTTTATACGGTCATCAATGGCATCCGCATTCCTTTTTTATTAGTAGCTTCTACTGGTACAATGAACCTGGAATTGCAATACTATTGGCTGAAAGAAATGGTAAGCGCTTCATTTATTTTTATTGATGAATTTGATGCCTTTTACCACCATGAGCTTTCATATTCACTCTGCCGTCGATTGTTCAAAAGCGACAATCAGTTATTCTTGACAACTCATGACACTTTTTTATTGTCAAACGACTTGTTGCGTCCAGATTGTTTCTTCATATTAAAGAACAACAATATAAGTGCAATATGCAATCTTACGGACAAGGAGCTTCGATTTGGTCACAACCTGGAAAAACTGTATAGAGGAGGTACGTTTGGCGTATGATATTGTTCGTGTTTGAGGGAGGAAAAGCTGAGCCTACTGTGTTCAATTCAATAGGAAAAATATTCCTGTCGAACGAAGAATTGTGTGTCGTTAAGTGTAGACATGACCTCCCTACATTATACTCAAATTTAAGAGCCAACGGCTATGACTTGTTTCGCTCATTGCCGTTTGAGGAAAATGGCATTGTATTACCAAAGGCCAAACGCTTGGATACACTATTTTCACAAGTATTTTTGTTTTTTGATTATGATTTAAAATAGAATCGGTACACAGAAGGTCAACAACATATTAGATGAAATGCTGGATTTCTTTAATGACGAAACAGAAAATGGAAAGCTTTATATCAACTATCCTATGGTTGAATCATTGAAATACACCAAGGAAATGCCAGATGCTGACTATTGGAAATATTTCACGACAAGGGACGAATGCGCCAAGCATCTATTCAAAGGCAATGCTGAACGTTTCGCTTATCCACAAGCAAAAGCTTTCCGATTCATCGATCTTGACAAGACTGACAAGGAAACCGTAAAGAACAACTGGGAAAAATTGAAATTTCAAAATGTATGTAAGGCTCATTATTTAGTAAGTGGCTGTAATACAATCCCGTCAGAAAAGTCAGCAATCAATCAAAAAATCATATTTGAAGCGCAGAAAGAGAAATATGTGGATAAAGATGAAATGGTTTCCATTTTAAATTCTTTTCCAATATTCTTGTATGATTATTTGAAATGATTTTGGATATATAGGGATGCCTTTTGTTTAGTACCCCTAAACATTATTTTATCTGCTCTATTCTTCAACCCAACTTCAGCTCACGGGAGATTCTTTCGGATTTGCTCTTCACTCAAGTCGCCTTGAAACTTATCCATGAAGTTATAATAATCTTGTATCTTGCTCATATTATTTATTTTTTTATTCAAGTTTCGAATTTATAATCTTCCCCTCCCCCGCCTCCCCCTCCGGGGGCGGAGCAGTTACCTTTGATTGCTGTAAAACTTGACCTATATGCCTAAAGCTTGCATACTCGTCATTATTTATTCGATAAACAAGTTGTTAATAATTCAACAGGCAAATGTTTTAATAGCAAATGTTCCACAAGCAACTGTTTCAACAACAAATGTTCCACAGGCAACTGTTTTAGCAACAAATTTATCAGTCTTCAAGCAGGAAGAGTAACCGCTTCTCCCCGGGAAGGGGAGACGGGAGAGGGGAAGAATGTAAATCAGAAAGTTCTGTTCGTCATTTATTCGTTATAATCGCCTGACTCATACTGCTCTCGTGTGAACGGAGGATTGGGATCTACAATCAATACTTCGTCGTAAGTTAGGTTGTAGAGGTGGTAGACGAGAAAGTCGATTTGGTTTTCTAAGGAGGTGGTGTCGGCTTGGGGATTAGTCTTGAGTCTATTAATAATAGAAGTAACTAAAGTAATAACTTTACCATCATCCTCTTTCTTTAAAGGTATTTGCAATAAAGGCTCTTTATCTATTTGATAATTATTTCCCTGCATCTTTCCCCTATTCCTTAGCCAAAAAGCTATTAAAGTAGAATTCAACACCCCTGTTAAAAACTTCATATCATAGCGATTCGTTTTTATCACATAAAAGGTCGCAGAAACGTATGCGTCAAAATCAGAATAAGAAAAAGAAGGTCTACCAACGCATTTTCTTAAACTAACTATTTTCTCACCTTTAAAGAAACGCTCATCTCTGGCTCTATGTAAGCCATAAGGCTTATTATCTGAACTTATAACATCCTTGTATTTATCTAAATGTGCTTTCAAATGTGGGTATAAATCCATACTATTAATATTTTTGAATGTAGAATTTGTATAAATTATCCATTCATTATTCTCCTTAATTGTATAATACCTTTTAACTTGAAGTGTATTATAATATGGTTTGACTAACTGCTGTTCCTCATTAGTCAAATGCAAATTTTCTTTTTCCAACATAGATAAGCCAAAAATACCTTCACCATTTTTTACGAAAGGAAATTTTCTTGCGATTCTATTATTAACAAAATCATAATGTGGATGAATTCCATTCGTAGCTTCATCTGCATTCAAGAAATCAGCACCTGACAACATGTGAGAAAGAACTGCATTCTTATCTTCACTATTAAAAGTTAGCAACATATTAATCTGTTTAAATCTATCTATTTGAGGTAATAAATAAATTGCTTCTTTTTCTTTTTTACCTAATAAATCTAAAGCATTTTTTAAATTAGGAGTATTTGTAACAAGTCTACGATAATCAAAATTATATTTTATTTCTTTTTTTGTATTAGAAAAAAGCATTATCATTGTTTGTATACTTGCACTATCACCAAAGACCATATAGTCTCCAAAATCAACAAGTTGAAGGATTTTCGCTTCCGTAATAATTTTATTACGCATTAAAGCTGCACCAGCATTCGTTACCCAATTGTTTGTTGCAATAAAACATAATATGCCACTATCTTTAAGCAAATAAATAGCCAGACAAGCAAAGCCATACCACAAATCCATTTTCCCTACATAATAAGGTGAACTTTCACGAAATCCATCAAAAGCGGATTTATTTTCATATTCCTTTATATACGGCGGATTCCCAATCACAATATCGAACCCTCCCTTTTCAAACACATCTGCAAAATACGTATGCCAAAGGAAGAATTTATCATTCGGTATCTCCAGTTCATCAACTTCATCGGCAATGGCAGGTCCACACTTTTTGATGTAGTCCTTAATATAATGATTGATTTGACTGCGACACTCATCACGTTCTTGGTGATCCGTAATATCAAAATATCTTTTCACCAAATCTTGGATGTTCTTCAGCACATCATTCTCTTCAAAAACAATAGAAAGTTCTGTTTTCGAATTAATCATCTGCTTAGAACGCCGCCCACGAATTCTAACAGTTTCTCCTCTTTTTACGTCATTCTGCATCTGACTCAAGTCCACCCCCTTATAGCTCTCCAGCAACGAGTTGCCCTGCATAATCTTGAAGTCGAGGTTAGGGAGCGGCATAGGCTCCTTTTCGTCGATGATAAGGGCGAGCCAGAAGCGGAGACGGGCAATATCAACGGCACCTTTCTCTATATCCACACCATAGATATTATTCTGAATAATGTGGCGCTTGATGTCGGCAGCATTGTCAGCATCAAAAATTTCGATAGCCTTGCGACAGCCATACAGTTCGCGAAGCAACCCCATAGGGAAGGCACCCGAACCAATTGCCGGGTCGCAAATCTTCACATTCTTCAGCTTTTGGTCGATAGACGTAGCCAGCTCAGAAGAAGCATCACCCAGTTCCTCTACATCATAAGTCTTCACAAAGTTGGCAATATGCTTTTTCACCTCCTCATCCTCAATGTCAGTCTGAAGATAAGCAATCAGCGACTCCTGACACATATAGCGGACAATCTCCTTCGGAGTATAGAAAGCCCCCTTGTCCTTGTTGTCCTCCA
>DBKQ01000020.1 GCA_002298545.1 Prevotella sp. UBA746 | reverse complement strand
CACACGAATCAACATAGACCCACTTTCCTCAAGATAGATGAGGTCGTCGAAGAGCCTGCAGCCAAACGAGGAAGGAAAAAGAATTCTTCGGTCATTGGTTGTTTATATGCAGGCAAGAACACGTTGCATGGCATCATTGATATAGCTTTGATACAATCTTGTTTGAGCGATGGTGAAGCGAAGCCTTTTGTCAAGGATTACGGTATGGTGATAGTAGATGAATGTCATCATGTATCCTCTGTCAGCTTCGAGCAAGTGCTTCGACAAGTAACAGCTACATACGTATATGGTTTGACAGCAACTCCTATCAGAAAGGATGGGCATCAACCTATTATTTTCATGCAATGCGGAAAGATAAGATTCACAGCTGATGCCAAGAGCCAAATGGAAAATCAAACATTTAAACGTTTGTTGATTCCAAGGTTTACATCATTCCGAAACATTTCGTCAGATAGCAAGACTTACGTTCAAGTTACACAAGACTTGTCCGAAGATAAGGTTAGGAATGAGTTCATCGTAGAAGATGTAAGAATTGCCATTCAAGAAGGTCGTACCCCATTGGTATTAACCACTCGTACTGCTCATGTCAAGGCGTTGGCACAAATGCTTATTCCATTTGCAGACCATGTCATTCAACTCATTGGAGCTGATTCTGCTAAAGAAAAGCGTCTTGCATTACAAAATCTACAATCAATGCCCACATCAGAATCACTTGTGATTGTGGCTACAGGAAAGTATGTAGGAGAAGGATTTGATTATCCTCGCCTTGATACACTGTTCCTTACTATGCCTATAGCTTGGAAAGGAAATGTGGAGCAATATGCTGGGCGTTTGCATAGGGAATACGCAGGAAAGAACGAAGTGCGTATTTATGATTATGTGGATGTTCATGTCCCACTTTGTGACTCTATGTATCGTAAACGGCTGAAAGGGTATTTAAGAGCAGGATACGGAAAGTATGTGCCATCATCCACACTTGACAAAAATCCCCAAGAGCTGATATACGAACGAAACAATTACGAAGCGACATTTCGGAATGATTTGGCAAAAGCCCAGTACTCTGTCATCATCGCAGTCCCAAAAGTAAAGTTCAAATACAAGCCAGTTATCATGTCAACACTTGCAAACATTATTCATAATGGCGTTACTGTGGCTGTACATATCAAAGAGGAAGGGGTTAATGAGATAGAACTTAAAAATACAGGAATGGATGTGGTGTGCAACAAGGAACAAACTCTGCAATGCGCCATCATTGACAAATCTATTGTCTGGTATGGGAACATAAACTTCTTTGGTTACAATTCGGAAACAAACAATGTTATGCGAATCGCTGACCACAAAATAGCCAACGAAATAATAGAAATACTATACTCAGACACTGGAAATGATGTAAATGGAGGTTAAATACGTTAAATCTTCACTTTTTTGTATCTACACAGAATCCACACTGTCACTTTTCTATCGTTTAGAGCGTATAATACTGATAATCAACTAATAACAGATACTCCTTTTGTTTTGAGACATTAAAATCCAACTTGTCTCTTAGTATGAGATTTGCATGATGTTTGCGTAACCATAATAACACAGCATTAATATATCTGATTTTCTCTATGAGGGAAAGACTTCTGAAGTCCGTGCCTCCCAAGATGCTTCTCAAATAAGTTCTATTTTTCATATGTGACAGTATTTATATGGTGAACCAGATTTATTCATAATCATATTTTATAATTCTGGTGCAAATGTAGTTCATGCCTGTGTAAGTTCGTTTCACACAATAAGAAGTTTTTCATGTGCCATGCGCAAAGATTTAAACTTGTTGTTAAAAAACACGTTAGTGTTAAATGAAAGGATTTTTTGGAGAAAGACTTACCAATGCACCAGCAGAGTCATTAAAATGATATTGCGCAAGGGGGGGGGACTACTTAAAACCATAAAAAGAAAGAGTCCTGTAAATCTTTCGACTTACAGGACTCTGTAGCGGAGAGAGAGGGATTCGAACCCCCGGTACCTCTCAGTACGCCGGTTTTCAAGACCGGTGCATTCGACCACTCTGCCATCTCTCCATACTTGAAGAACTTAGCTTAGTATCTTAAAGCGAGTGCAAAGGTAGGGAGTTTTATTTAAACTTGCAAATTTTTCGCCAACTTTTTTCTAAAAAAAATGATTTTTGCTAATTTTGCACCATGATTTATCCTAAAACATTCGAAAACAAGATTGGTTTCAACGAAATAAGAACGCTTCTGCGCGAACGGTGCCTAAGTACTCTCGGCAAGGAAGAGGTGGACAAAATTGCCTTTATGGACAACATGAAGGCTATAAATACACAACTCGCTCGAGTGAGGGAATTCCGCAGACTGCAAGAGGAGGCTGAGGAGTTTCCACTCAATTATTTCTTCGACGTGAGGCAGTCGGTGGCAAGACTCAGATTGGAAGGAACGCATATGGAGGAGGATGAACTCTTCGACTTGCGGCGCTCTATGGGTACGATTTGCGACATTGTGAATTATCTTAACCGCAGCGACGAAGACAACGCCACCGTGCCTCAGGACGGATGGCAGCGGGAACCGGTGTACCCCTACCCTGCCCTGCATGAACTTGCCGACGGGGTGATGACTTACCCGCAGATTCTGCAACGCATTGACCAGATTCTGGATAAATTCGGAAAGATACGCGACACGGCTTCTCCGGAACTTAACAATATCCGCCGCGAACTTGCAAAGACGGAGGGCAGCATCTCGCGTACATTATATAGTATATTGCGCTCGGCTCAGAGCGAGGGCCTCATCGAGAAGGATGTAACGCCGGCAATGCGCGACGGCAGACTCGTGATTCCTGTGGTTCCCACGATGAAACGAAAGATAAAGGGTATCGTGCATGACGAGTCGGCTTCGGGAAAGACACTCTTCATCGAGCCTACGGAGGTGGTGGAGGCCAACAACCGCGTTAGGGAACTGGAGGCTGAGGAGCGACGGGAGATAATCCGCATTCTCACGGAGATTGCAAAGATTATCCGTCCGCACGTGCCGCAGATTCTCGATTCCTACAAACTGCTTGCACAGGTGGACATGATTCGTGCCAAGGCGGAACTGGCAAAACTGATTGGCGGTATCGAACCGGAAGTGGGCAAATACCCGCTGATCGACTGGATTGAGGCTTCGCACCCCCTACTCCGCCTGTCGCTCGAGAAACAGGGCAAGAAGGTGGTGCCACTGGAGATTACGCTGACGAGAAACAAGAGGATGCTTATCATCTCCGGTCCTAACGCCGGCGGAAAGTCGGTGTGCTTGAAAACCGTAGGACTGGTGCAGTATATGCTCCAGTGCGGATTGTCGGTGCCGATGAGCGAGCGTTCGCAAACGGGAATCTTCCAGAATATCCTTATCGACATTGGTGACGAACAGAGTATCGAGGATGACTTGAGTACATATTCGAGCCATCTTACGAACATGAAGAATATGATGAAGAGTGCCAACGACCGCACGCTGATTCTTATCGACGAGTTTGGTACGGGCACAGAGCCACAGATTGGCGGTGCCATTGCCGAGGCGGTGCTGAAGCAGTTTTGCATCAAGAAGGCATACGGCGTGATTACCACCCACTACCAGAACCTGAAGCATTTTGCCGACAGTCATGAGGGAGTGGTAAACGGTGCGATGCTCTACGACCGCCACAAGATGCAAGCCTTGTTCCAACTGCAGATCGGACAACCGGGAAGTTCGTTTGCCATAGAGATTGCCCGTAAGATTGGACTGCCGGAACAGGTTATCCATGACGCCAGCGAGATTGTTGGCTCCGACTATATCCAGAGCGACAAATATCTGCAGGATATCGTTCGCGACAAGCGCTACTGGGAGAGCAAGCGACAGACTATCCACCAGCGCGAGAAGCAGATGGAGCAGACCATCAGCAAATATGAGTCGGAACTGTCTGACCTGAACAAGACCCGCAAGGAGGTTCTCGCCAAGGCAAAGGAACGTGCCGAGGAACTTTTCAAGGAGAGCAACAAGAAGATTGAAAACGTGATTCGTGAAATCCGCGAGAAACAGGCGGAGAAGGAGGAAACGAAGAAGCTGCGCGAAAGCCTCAAGGATTTCAAGGAGGGCATTGCCGACATCGACAAACAGGCTGAGGACGACAAGATTGCCCGTAAGATGGCACAGATTCTGAGGAGGAAGGAGAATAAGAAAAAGAAAAACAAGGAAGCTCAAGCCCCCTCCGGCTCCCCAAAGGGGGAGGGGATGGATACCAATCCGAGCTCCACACTCCCCGCTCCACACTCCCCACTCAAGGCGGGCGACACGGTGAGGATAAAGGGAACGACCACCGTGGGAAAGATAGAGAGCATACAGGGCAAGAACGCCACAGTAATCTTTGGCGACCTGCGCTCTACTACGGCATTGAAGAAGCTGGAACCGGCGACACCGCCAAAGAAAGAGGAGCCGCGCCCGTATATGACCGTAGGTCGGCAGACCCGCGAGACGATAGACTCGAAGAAACTGAACTTCAAGCAAGACCTCGACGTGAGAGGGATGCGCGGCGAGGAGGCACTGAACGCCGTGATGTATTTCATCGACGACGCCACACTTGTGGGCATGTCGAGAGTGCGCATTCTCCACGGCACCGGCACGGGAATCCTGCGCCAGCTCATCCGTCAGTATCTTGCCACGGTACCTGCTGTAAAGTCATACAAAGACGAGCATGTGCAGTTTGGCGGAGCCGGAATAACGGTGGTTGATTTGGAATAAACTCTTTTTGCAGACACTTCGCCTACTTTATAAAAAAACAGACTTTGCATACAAATCGTTGCAAAGTCTGTTTTTCCTTTTATAAACTACAGCTTATTTACAATCATCTCCATCTGCTCACCAAGTCCGATGGTATAGCCTTGCGACTTATACACTACCCTATTGAAAGTGTCAGAGATAATAAAGATAGGTGATAGTTCCGGATGCGACAGTTTCATATTGTCGGCAATCTGCTTCCTTATCGCCCCACCCTTGTCAATACCGAATATAACATTCTTGGGCAGTCCGGGGAATTCAGCAGCATTAAACTTCCGTGCGGCAGCCTCATCTTCAAAAAGAAGAACAATCGGCCGGTTCCATTTATCAAAAGCCTTAGCCACCTTAGCGATATCCTTCAGGGCATGGTTAGTAGGTTCCTGCCCCACCCCGATGAGTCCTGTGATAAAATATCCGCGTCCGGTCTGCGACAGGATGCTAACCTCCTTACCGTCGAGTTTTTGGAATTTTGACTCCGAATCGAAGTTGCCGATTACGGTAACAGCAGTTGGAGAAGTTCTCAGTTGCATCTCTACATCCGTTGTCTTTCCCTTTTCCACATTAAATATCTGCATCGCCGCCATCACTCCGCCACTTGCCAGACGGGTGCCGCTGACGAGAGCATACTGTCCCGCGTCGAGTTCCACACCATCCTTAAACGTGTTTCCCCATGTTACTCCGTCCTCCGGATATTCAAGCAACGTGGTCGTACCGTCGGCATTAATGCGCGTCAGCGAGAAATGACTGTAGTACTTAGGATCATCAATGATGCCGTTGCCGCGATAGCCGATAAACAGTCTTCCCTTTTCGGATGCCTTCTGCACGGCTCCGTCGAAATCAACGTCAATCCATGTTCCGTCTTGCCAGTATTGCGCCTTCTGGGTAACGGCATCCACACGAGCCTCAATGTCAAGACTGCGAGCCACATCTACAAAGAAAATCTTTCGCGAGCGGCGGTCCGTAACCCTACTGTTCCACACGCCCACAGGAGTCTGGGCAATCATCAGAGCCTTTTTGTCGGGGTTAATGCTTATATTCTCCTTTATCCATTCCACGAGCGATGCGGGATTTCTTCTAAAGCCATCAGCTTGCTTCTTGCTGAATGTCTTTTCAAAGAAATGCTTAAACGGGTGGATAATCATCTCATTCTCCACTCGCGGACACAGCTGGCTACTCTGAGCCGTAAAGTTATCCTCGAGAATCTCCATCGGCATATCCCGCAAATCCTTGTCGGATAGCGACGAGAGCAAGTCAAAAGTCCTTTTTGCGTTGTCCTTGTGATTAATGATAAAACCGAGTATTGTCTTATGATTGCCTTGCGACTTTACGAGCAGCTGTGAGAATTTCTCCAGGTCCTCATTCCCTATACCCTTCCTTTTCAGAGCCTCAGCGGCAGTTTCTTCATTATAGAAGGTGGCAAGATAAGCATGGCGTATGGAATCCTCTTTTGCAAAGCGCACATTATTCTCTGCACGCTGTTCTGCCGATACGTAAGGCAGGTTAGGCTTCTCCTCTGGCGGCACTATATCAAACGAGTCGCGCCATACCACACCATTCCCTACTGATGAAGCATCATGGTCGAGACGCAACACCACATTCCGGTCTTTACCGAACGATACCTTTCTGAATCCATATCTCCCGTTCATCGAAGCCCATGCCATCATGTCGCCCTTGCCGGCCGTAAGGTAAGTGGAGCCCTTTTCGTCCGTATATTTCGTTACCACAGGACAGAACTCTGCATAATTGTATATCCGGAAATCCACCTTTGCCCCCTTCACGGGCCTACCCTTGTCGTCGACCACCGAGAAGTCGATACGTGCCGTCTCCCCGTAGTTTCCGATAAGGTTTATCTCCGTATAATTAGAAGTACGCAACACCACCTCCTCCGGTCCCCGGTAGTCGCCGAAAGCCTTTGTATGCATCAGCATAGCCCTTGATGCCGGAGCGTTAAACCACCCGAGGTTGAGCACCGGTTCCGGTTCGCACGCCCCGAGGAAATACCACTTTCCGTCAGCCCAGGCCTCCACCCAGGCATGATTATCGTCGGTATGAGCCCATCGCGGCGTATACACCTGGCGTGCCGGAATACCGACGCTACGGAGCGCTGCAACAGTAAAGGTACTCTGTTCGCCACATCTGCCGTATGCCGAGCGCACGGTAGCGAGCGGTGCCGAAGTCCTGCCGTCAGACGGCCGATAGGTTACCTTTTCATGACACCAGTGGTTCACCTCCAGTATTGCCTCCTTCATCGGGAGATTCTTCACGCGGTCTTTCAGTTCGCTATAGAACACACTGCGGGAGTCATCCAGATTCTCATTATTTACCCTCACCGGCAATACAAAATGCCGGAACAGCATCTCCGGAACACTCTTTCCCCACGGCATTTCTTCCCGCGCCTTAAAGCTCATTCTTATATTTTTCAGGAAGAACATAGAAGAATAGTCAGTAAGATCCGCCAGTGGCATATATTCATACAGGAAATTGAGGCATGCACGTTCATCGTTTGTCAACTTTCCGAGTTGTGATGTATCTACATGTCTCAGTTTCTCTACGCGGTCAGTTCCGCTGTCGCCAACCATACAGGTCAGCTGTTTTCCATTCGACGCAGCCTGTCCCGTTAGCGGCATTCCGCAAAGCAGCATAAGCGACGGCAATAAATATCTATTCATAGTCTACACAGTATTATATTTTCAACCCACAAAGATAGCATATTTAAAAAGAAAGTCAAAGCTTAACGGGTGTTTTTTGGGGTTCTTCTTCAATTTAGGTGGTAAGAATTTTAGGCGAAAACCTATTATTGAAGAGCAGACTATCATTTTAAACCGTACGGCTCACCATAATGGCTTCATGACAAGTTATTGACATGATGCGGATGGTAAACTATAAAGGTTAGAGCCGTTACTGCCGTCAGCAAGTAGCAAATAAGCCGGAAGAAGGTGTTGTAACTACCGTTA
>DBKQ01000109.1:20059-60213 GCA_002298545.1 Prevotella sp. UBA746 | reverse complement strand
TTAGAATTAACAGAGTATTGATAAATAAAAACATAAAGAAATTATGGCTCTGCCTGGCGTGCGTGTTCTCTGTAGCGTATGTATCGGCACAAAAGGCAAGTCTTATGCCGCCGTTTATGGCTTCCCATTACGGTGTGGCAATTCAGGGAGCGTGTATTTACTCCGAAGCCTGGAACAATCTGCCCGAGGGCGAACTGACCCCTATGGGTATCTATCAGATGAATCAGACTGACGGATATGAAATAAAGCCGTTTCTTATCAACAGCGCTGTATATTCAAATGGTGGAGGTGCGTTTATCGGCAACAACTTCTGGTTTGTATGGAAGCAGCGCGACCCTACAGGACAGATTACTCTGTGTCAGCGCAAGAAGTTTGACCTGACAACAGGCAAGCGCGAAAACCTGGGCATCTGCACCAACGACCTTATGGCTACATCTGCCGGAACTGCCGTAGACCCTACCACGGGCGATGTTTACGGTATCTTCTGGGACTCCGAGAATATGTCAAGCCGCGAACTTGGCATCATCGACTATCCCAACGGCACACGAACTACGATAGCAACCATCAGTCAGACGCTCTATGCCCTCTGCTGCGACAAGACTGGACAGCTCTATGCCATTACACAGTCGGGAAGACTCGTTAAAGTGGACAAGACTGACGGTATGCTCACCGAAGTGGGCAACACGGGAATGGAACATTTTCGTTCATGCTCCCTACGGAATCGTTCGCCGGAACGGCAATATCGGGAGAGCTATCTTATAATGTAAGCATCGACGGCGAAAGCAAAGCCACAGGAAAGGCTGAAGCCGGCAAGAAGGTGAAGATTGATGTATCCACATCCACCGGTCTGCACAGTTTCTCTGTTGTAGTCAGCAACGCCGTAGGCGACAGTCCTGCTGCCTCTATCAGCAAATACAACGGTTATGACAAGCCACTGCCGCCAACCGACGTAAGTTTGACAATGCCTCATCGCTCAACATGTTTACCATAGTTGATGCCAACAACGACGGTTCTACATGGGCATGGTCGAGATTCAAGACCAAAGCTGTTACTTATACCTACAACGACAAGAATGCTGCCGACGACTGGCTCATCACTCCACCTATAGCCCTGAAGGCGGGAAAAAGATACAAGCTCACGTTCGACGAGCACGTTACGCTCTCGAAATACCCCGAGAAGCTGGAGATAAAGTATGGCACAGGACTTGACTACACCGCGTATGCTGAGGTTATGAATAAGACCACGTTTACAAATGCCGATTTCGAGACAAAGGCCCTTTATTTCACCCCAACTGCCGATGGCAACTACCACATAGGCTTCCATGCCTGCAGCGATGCATACCAGGGACTGCTCTATCTCGACAACATGGCTCTCGATGTGGAACCGGAAGCTACTGCTCCGGCTGCCGCAGAAGACGTGAAGGCTAGCGCTTCCGAATATGGTGCAAACCCTGTAACAATTTCTTTCAAGGCTCCGCAGAAGGCTATAAACGGAACTGCGCTCAAGTCAATAAGCAGTATTGAGGTGAAAATGAAGAATGGCGACGTGATAAAGAATTTTGAGTCGCCGGCTCCCGGAGAACTCCTCTCGTGCAACGACGAGAATGCTACCAAGGGTATAAACAGCTATATCATAACGGCATACAACGAGAGCGGTGCGGGCAAGCGCGTTGAGGTCTCTGCTTTTGTGGGCAACGACACGCCGTCGGCTCCACAGAACATCACGGCAAGCGGAAACGAGGACGGAACTCTGAAGCTCTCGTGGACTGCTCCTGAGAAGGGCAAGAACGGCGGATATATCAATAAGGCGCAACTTTCTTATTCAGCCTATACCGTAGATGACGATGGATATGCCAACCTGTATAAGGAGAATATAAAGACCAACAGCATAAGTCTTGCAGATATCAACAACACCGGTGACCAGCGCTTTGAGCTCTTCGGCGTACAGGCAGTGAATAAGGATGGAGAGAGCGACATCATGCCGTAGAACTCTATTATCATGGGTGATGCCTATACCTTGCCATTTGCCGATTCTTTCGCCGGTGGTAAACTTGCCTACAATATATGGTATAGCGAGAGGACGGGAGCCAACGGATTTGCCTTGAACGACAAGACTTCTGCCGACAACGATGGCGGTTGCATATCGTTCCTGGCTGCCGAGGCAAAGGCTATCGCCTCGTTCTGTTCAGGAAAGATAGCACTTGGCAATTGCGACAGTCCGGTGCTCACCTTCGACTATTATTGCAATCCTGGCTCAGAGGATGTTCTGCTTGCAGAAATAAACCGTGCCTATATTGACACAACGGCTGTTATGACAATCGACTTCAGCAAGGAGACGGGAGTTGCCGGCTGGCGCCACGCCGTTGTAAGTCTGCAGCAGTTTAAATCAGCTCCTTATATCCAGCTCGCTTTCCTCTCACAGATAGCCAAGGTTGGCAATGCGGTGATGATCGACAATATCAAGATTGAGAACAATCCGGAACTGTCAGTCAATGGCATCATGGCTGATGTGGCAAAAGACAAGAAGGTTTATGACCTTGCAGGAAGACTGCTGAAGTCAGCATGCATACACGACGGCATATACATAAAAGACGGTAAGAAGATTGCAGTGAAGTAATTGCTTCACAAGAAGAATGTGTTATGGGAAATGGATATCCTCCATAGCATAGTTTGCAGGAAAAAGGCGGCAGGAAATTATTCCTTTGCCGCCTTTCTTCTCTTTTCTATTTCTTTTATATAGACAGCTTCTATGCTGTCTGTTCCTTCCTTTTCCTCGACAGAATAGTCTGCAGAACCACAGAGAGGATGATCATGAATACGCCTGTCCAGAAAGAGAAGTTCAGTTCCTGTCCCTCATTGAAAATCATCATTGCAAGAACGATACTGTAGATAGGCTCAAGGTTATAGCTCAGGTTTACTGTGAAGGCTGATATAGTGCGCAGAGCCTGTAATTGGGTGAGAAACGGTCCGATGGTGAATACCGATGCAAAGACGGGAATATATGCCCAGTCCCAAGCCGTAGGCAGAAGTGCTGCCGACGGGAACAGAAAGGCGTAGAAGGGCAGAATGAGAGTGAGGAACCCCCACCCCACAAGCAGCTCATACAGTAGCATAGTGCTGCTCGAATGTCCTGTATTGTGCTGTACGCGCTTGCTTGCAACGGCAAATAGCGTGTAGAACAGCGACGAGAATGTACCAATGATGATACCCGTGCGATGACGGGTGTCGAGACCGAAGATGAGCAGGATGCCGGCAAGTGTAATCATGCTTAGCAGCAGTTCGCGCAGCGACAGGCGCCGGTGACCGGTAAGCGGTTCGATAATCGCCGTAAAGAACCCGTTGAGGGCTATACACACCACGGCGATGCTCACGTTAGAAGCTTTGATACTGGCATAAAAGAGAGTCCAGTGTATTGCCAGCAACACTCCGCAGCCTCCTATTCTCATCAGGTGCTGCCTGTTCGGGATGCTCAGTCTGTGGCTCATTCTAAGCACAAGGGCGAGCACGGCAGCGGAAATAATCATCCTGTACCACACCAGCGGCAGTTCGGCAAGAGATATAAGTCTGCCGAAGACTCCCGTCGCTCCGGCAAGAAGAATGCCGGTATGCAGGCGCAGATAATCATTAGTCTTGTTGTTTTGCATTTGTCTGTATATTTTACGTGTGCATAATTTTACGTTTGCAAAATTACAAAAACAATATCCAACTGCAGTCGTTATCCCGCAAATAAATGTATACGAATTATATTTTTTCCTTGCCAACAAGTCAATCTTGTTTTTCTTTCCTTTTACTTGCACATCCCGATAATTCTTCATAACTTAGCGGCGCAAGATTAAAAGGAGCAAGATTATGGCAGAAATAGTGAACCGTTATCCTGTGGGGATACAGACATTCGAGAAAATCAGAAAAGGAGGATACCTTTATGTGGACAAGACAAAATATATAGTTGATTTTTTGGAAAAAGGAATGACGTATGTTTTTCTGAGCCGACCACGCCGGTTCGGAAAATCATTGTTTGCCTCCACCCTGCATGCCTATTTCGAAGGGCGAAAGGACTTGTTCGATGGACTTGCCATTGCCGAATACGAGAAGGAGTGGACTTGCCATCCTGTGTTGCACTTCGACATGAGCGGTGCGAAGCATTTCGATGCAGAGAGTTTGAAGGGATATCTTGATTACATACTCCTGCCATACGAAAAAATATACGGGAAGGGAGAAAGTGAAGATACTCCCAACAAGCGTCTGGATGGCATCGTGAAGCGTGCCTATGAGAAAACAGGCGAGAAGGTCGTCGTAATTATCGACGAATACGACGCTCCGCTGCTCGACGTAGTCCACGAGAAAGACAACCTGCATGAGCTGCGCCTGATAATGCAGAACTTCTACAGTCCGCTGAAGAAGCTCGACCCGTATCTTGAGTTCACCTTCATTACCGGAATAACAAAATTTGCGCAGCTAAGCATATTCAGCGAACTGAACAATCTGGACAACATCAGCATGTATGACCAGTATTCTGCCATCTGCGGTATAAGTCTTACGGAGCTTACCACCGTGATGAAACCCGACGTGGAAGGTCTCGGCAAGGCACTCAGCATGAGTTACGAGGAGTGTCTCGATGCCCTGCGCAGTTATTACGACGGCTACCACTTCAGCAAAAACTCAGAGGACGTGTTCAATCCGTTCAGTCTGATAAGGGCACTTAATGCTCACGACATAGCTTCCTTCTGGTTCGGCTCCGGCACACCCACTTTCCTCTTGAAACAGTTGGAGAAGTTCAACGTAAACCTTACGACCCTCGACGGACAAGACGTTGTGCTCAGTTCCTTCGACCTCTCGCCAGAGGATATGACCGATGCACTCCCACTGCTTTATCAGAGCGGTTACCTCACGATAAAGAAATACGACCCCACATTCCGGCAGTATACACTGGGCATACCCAATAAGGAAGTTCGCGACGGACTGCTCAATTCGCTCGTTCCGCGCTATGTCAATCCACATCGTGCTGACAACGACGCCTTTTTGCTGGGCTTCTGCAAAGCAGTCTATCGTGGCGACATCGAGACGGCACTTGAGCACATGCGCACCTACATGGCAACCATTCCATACGACCTTGAGAACCACACGGAGAAGCATTACCAAACCATCTTCTATCTGATGTTTAGCTTCTTGAATATCTATATACACACGGAGGTGAAGAGTGCCATAGGCAGGGCGGACGCCGTGATGCATATGCCCGACACCATATACGTTTTTGAGCTGAAGGTAGACAAGAGTGCCGACGAGGCTTTGGCTCAGATAGACTCCAAGGGGTATATGCTGCCCTACCGTGCCGACGGCAAGCGACTGGTAAAGGTCGGCATCAGCTTCGACAGCAAGCAACGCACCATAGCGGAATGGAAGATAAGGGAGGAATAGGTATTATTTTGGACATTCTTAATCACAAGAAAGATTAAAATATGAAAGACAAGAAAAAAATTCGGAAAAGCGATTAACGAGATGTTGAAGGATTTCGACGAAGAGACTCTGCAAAGAATAGGCGCGTGTCCGCCAGAAAATTGCGGCGGTGTTCCTGGCTACTGCCATCTGCTCGATGTACTTGCCAACCCCAAGTCGCAAGAATATCTAATGATGAAAAACTGGGTGTCTTACGGCTTCGATCCGAAGAAATTCGATAAGAAGTCTGCTCAGAAGTTGATTGACGAACATTTTTATATATAAAAGAGATTTTATCAACACCGGCAGCGTTTCTATCAAACACCGGCAGCGTTTGGTAGAAACGCTGCCGGTATTTGATAGTTGCACCTTTGGTGCAGCTATTGGGAAAAAAAGTTGCACCTATTGTAGATGCAAATCTTTTTCCTACTATATTGATGGCTCTTTTGCTTGCTAAATTGATGGTTTAATACACAGATAAAGCTATAAAGATTTAGATTGCAGCAAGATAACGTATATATACAACAAAAGCGGCAACCGAATCACTTCGCCTGCCGCCTCTGTTGTCCCAGGCGGATTCGAACCACCACTGACAGAACCAAAAACTGTAGTGCTACCATTACACCATAGGACAATAATTAAAATTCTATCTTGGAACATGTCCAACTGATTATTAAGGCTATGCAAAGATAAGACTTTTTTATTCTATTACCAAATTTTATCGAATAAAAATAAGGCAGCAAGTATTAATTGCCGCCTTATTCTGAAATTTTAAACCTTTTTATTATGATCTGAACTCTTTGATGAGCCTTATTTTACTATAAGCAAATAATAATTCTTCTTGCCGCGCTGAACAAGCAGATATTTGCCGTCGATTAGGTCTTCGGCAGTCACCACACGGTCGAAAGCCGTAAGCTTTTCCTTGTTGAGCGATACTCCGCCTCCCTGAACGAGCTTGCGCATCTCACCCTTGCTGGCGAACACCGGAGCTGCCTGTGTGAAGATTTCCACTGCTGGCTGACCGAGCACGTCTTTGCCGACTTCAAACTGCGGTACGCCCTCGAAGATATCAAGGAAGGTCTGCTCGTCAAGCTTCAGGAGCGAGTCTTTTGTTGACTTTCCGAAGAGGATGCTTGATGCCTCGATTGCAGAGTCGAGAGCCTCGCGGGAATGCACGAGAACGGTTGTCTCCTCGGCAAGACGCTTCTGCAAGATGCGTCGTCCCGGATCCTGCTTGTGCTCCTCTATGAGGGCGTCTATGGTCTCCTTGTCGAGACTTGTGAATATCTTTATATAGCGCTCTGCATCGTCGTCGCTGACATTCAGCCAGAACTGGTAGAACTTGTATGGAGAGGTGCGCTTCGGGTCGAGCCAGATGTTTCCGCTCTCGGTCTTTCCGAATTTCTTTCCGTCTGCCTTTGTTATCAGCGGACATGTTAGGGCGTATGTCTCTACATCATTTCCCAGCGTGCGGCGGATAAGTTCCGTACCTGTGGTCATATTTCCCCACTGGTCGTTGCCGCCAAGCTGCATCTTGCAGTTATAGTGCTGATAGAGATAGAGGAAGTCGTAGCCCTGGAGCAGCTGATATGTAAACTCCGTGAACGAGAGTCCGTCGCGAGCCGTACCGTTAAGTCTCTGCTGCACGCTTTCCTTTGCCATCATGTAATTTACGGTGATGTGCTTTCCTACTTCACGGGCGAAGTCGAGGAACGTGAAGTTCTTCATCCAGTCGTAGTTGTTTACCATCTCCGCCTTGTTTGGCTCCGTTCCCTCGAAATCGAGGAACTTGCTTACCTGTTTCTTTATAGCCTCCTGGTTATGGTATAGAGTCTTGTCGTCGAGTAGGTTGCGCTCCTGGCTTTTGCCTGACGGGTCGCCAATCATACCTGTTGCGCCGCCCACGAGAATGATAGGCTTATGGCCGCAACGCTGCAAGTGGCGCAACATCATGATACCGCAGAGGTGTCCGATGTGCAGAGAGTCGGCAGTAGGGTCTGTGCCAAGATATGCCGTAACCATCTCTTTTTGGAGCAGCTCTTCGGCGCCTGGCATTATCTGTGCCAGCATGCCGCGCCATTTCAGTTCTTCAACAAAGTTCTTTTTCATATCGTTTAGTTGTTTAATTTTTTATTTTAATGCCCCTTCTTGCCGTTTTTCCACTACGGCACGGGGTCGTATCCGCTACCTCCCCACGGATGGCATCTCAGCAGCCGTTTTATTGCCAAGTAGAGTCCTTTTACCGGTCCGTGTTTCGTTATTGCCTGCCGGGCGTATTCCGAGCATGTAGGGGTGAACCGGCACGACGGCGGAGTGAATGGCGAGATGCATCTCTGATAGAACAGGATTGGGATACAGAGCAGCCACGAAAGAATTCTCGATATCTTTTTAAGAATACTCCCCATGGTGTTACTTGTGTTCTGCCGCTGTAGCGTCTCCGCCGCGGTTTATCCGCTCTTCTATTCTCTGCAATAGCTTGACTACGCGTTTTTCCACCTCTGCACTGGAATGAAGCTCGTCGTCGAGCCAAACGAATGCCATGTCGAGGCATGCAAACGGCATGGCGGCAATGCTGTTGCAAAGACTATGTTTGTTCTTGCGGTATGCCTCGCGCACTTGTCTTTTCACACGGTTGCGCTTTACGGCTCGCTTGAAATGTTTCTTGGGCACGCTGACAAGCATTCTTACTCGAATGTCCCTGTCTTCTTCAGCTTCGCTTATGGCATATACCACCCGAAGCGGAAAGGATACCATCGAACGGCTTCCCGCTTTCTTGAAAAGATTTTCCACGGCATTGCGCCCATGGAGCCTCTCTTCCTTGCATAGGGTGTTTTTTCTTTCTTGTGCCATTTTCCGGAGTGTCGTATTGTTACGGCATTAATCTTCCTGGTCTATAAGGAAGCGGCGCAATGCGCTTGTCATAGAAGGATATTTGGCTGACGGTGCCTCTACGAGCACGTCGAGTCCGGCATCATGTGCAGCCTTCGACGTAGACGGTCCGAAGGTTGCCGCCTTCATTGGAGGATTGGTGCCGTTAGGGAATGCCTTCTTGTATGCTGCAACTCCCGACGGACTGAAGAATACGCACATGTCGTAGTCGAAATTCTTTATCTCCTCATCGGTAAGGTCGTTGCATACCGTGCGGTACATCACGCACTCTGAGTGTTGCAGTCCCTTGGCGTCAAGCATCTTCTTTACGCTGTCGTCATGAACGTCGCTCAGCGGTACGAGATACTTCTCTGACTTGTGCTTTGCCATCAGCGGCACGAGGTCGTCTATCTTTCCAGTGCTGCCGAAGAATACCTTACGCTTGCGGTACTGCACGTATTTCTGGATATACAGCGAGATTGTCTCCGTAACACAGAAGTACTTCATCGTGTCTGGAATCTCGAAGCGCATCTCTTTGGCAATCTTGAAAAAGTTGTCGATGGCATGGCGAGACGTGAACACCACCGCCGTAAAACTTGTAATGCTTATTTTCTGCTGGCGGAACTCCTTTGAGGAGAGTCCTTCCACTTTTATGAACGGTCTGAATACAAACTCTACTCCGAAGTCCTCAGCTATACTGTAATATGGTGATTTATCGCTTGTTGGCTTGGGTTGAGAAATTAATATCTTCTTAATCATCGAACTCTTAAAAATTTATATTCAAATAACTTATCAATACCGACAGCACACCGCAGAGCGTGAGCAATGGCATTATTTCAAGGGCGCAAAAGTACAAAATTATTTGCAGATAAATGCCTTTTTGTCTGAAAAAGATTAAAAAGCACTTATATATCGACAGTAATCGCGACAATATTACTACTGATGCGATGTAAAGTATTGTGTTTTTTACTGATAGCCCGAAATATGCCTGCGATACTACTACAGGGAACATCACTACGCCTTCTATCGACGAGATGAAGAGATACGACTTCATCCATTGCTCGTTTTGTCTACCGCTGAAGAACACCCAGTTGACTAAGGTATAGAGCAGTGCCTTCAGCGTGTAATAGCCGGCGAAGACACCGAAGAATATGGCAATGAGCTGGTATTGCGACGATACGAAGAATGTGTCGGAATTGTATTCCTGGGCATAGAAGAAAGTGACGAGAGAGAGCAACAGGCAGGTCTGGGCGGCAAGGAAGAACTGGAAACGGAACTCGTTTGTCGTCTCCGTTATTACTGTTGTACCGCTGCGTTGCACTCTGAAGAAGTTTTTAGCCTGACGGATTATGAACCATCTCGACTTAGAGAACGCCACGAGTGCCAGGATGAAGCATCCGAGGAGCAAAGCTGTAATCATATTGTCGCTCTTTATCGTATATGGCACCGGGTCGCCGGCTATGCCGTATCTGCCGCCGTTTATCTCCGGATGCCACAGGGAGTCGGTAGAGAAGAAGTTCTGGCGGTAATACTGCGGCAGGTCTACTTTCTCGAGATTCTTGTCGAGATTGTTCCTGTTTAGCATGCTTGTCGAGTCGAGCGGCGTGGCGGTCTTGTAGTTGGGTGTGCTGCTATATACAGTCTGCAATGCCGAGTCTTGCTGTGCCGGAGTGGCATCGGGCGGAAGTTCTTGCAGCACCTGATAAGGGTGGCGCGGCATTTCCTCTTTATGTTCCTCTATAATATGGATGTTGTGAGAAGACTGGTGCTTTACTTCTGTTGAGTCTGACTGTAACATATTCTTTGGTTTTTATTATAGAAAAATCGGAGACCCCGGAGATCTCGAACAAGACGTTCGGGCACTCTGAGAACTCCGAGTTATATTGCTGATCTGCAAAACGTATGTATCCTACAGACCAAATTCTTTCTTTATTCTGTCTACAAGGTCGAGTTTCTCCCATGTAAACAGTTCTACTTCCATTTCTTTCGTTTCGTGATAACGGCTGGTGAATACTTTCTTCACCACTTCAGATTTTCTTCCCATATGTCCATAGGCTGCTGTCTCGAGATACATCGGCTGGCGCAGTTTTAACTGCTTTTCGATTGCTTTCGGACGCAGGTCGAACATCTTGGCAACCTTTTCTGCTATCTCGCCGTCTGACAGGTTTACGTGGCTCCTGCCGTAGGTGTTGACATATACGCTAACCGGCTCTGCCACGCCGATGGCATAGCTTACCTGAACGAGAATCTCGTCGGCAACTCCTGCTGCCACCATATTCTTGGCGATATGACGTGTGGCATAAGCTGCTGAACGGTCTACCTTGCTTGAGTCTTTACCTGAGAAGGCACCGCCACCGTGTGCGCCCTTGCCGCCATAGGTATCAACGATTATCTTGCGGCCTGTCAGTCCGGTATCGCCGTGAGGACCGCCGATGACGAACTTTCCTGTAGGATTTACAAAATACTTGATGTCGTCGTTGAAGAGCTGTAACACCTTGTCGCCTACTTGCTCTTTTACTCGAGGTATGAGTATGTTTATAACATCCTCACGTATTTTCTTCAGCATTGCATCATCGTCGTCAGTGCCGTCAGCCTTCTTTATGAAGTCATCGTGCTGGGTTGAGACAACGATGGTATCTATGCGTTGCGGGATATTGTCGTCGGAATATTCTATCGTTACCTGGCTCTTTGAGTCTGGGCGCAGATATGTCATCTGCTTCCCCTCCTTGCGTATATCGGCAAGGGTTCTCATTATAAGCTGTGCAAGGTCGAGCGAAACTGGCATATAGTTGTCTGTCTCGTTTGTGGCATAGCCGAACATCATTCCCTGGTCGCCGGCTCCCTGGTCGAGGTCTTCCTCGCGGCTAACGCCACGGTTTATATCGTCGCTCTGCTCATGAATGGCAGTGAGAACGCCGCAAGAGTCTCCGTCAAACTGGTATTCCGATTTTGTATATCCTATTTTCTTTATTGTCTTTCTTGCTATTGTCTGCAAGTCTACGTATTCCTCAGAGCGTACTTCGCCCATGATGATGACCTGTCCCGTGGTGCAGAATGTCTCGATAGCACAGTGTGCCGTGTCGTCGTAGGCAAGGAACTGATCGAGCAATGCGTCGGAAATTTGGTCGGACACCTTGTCTGGATGTCCCTCAGATACAGATTCTGATGTGAAAAGATATGGCATGTTATCTAAAATATTTTTGTTCTTAAATATAAATTTTCAATTAGGATTTGCAAAGATAACACATTAAACGATATGCTGCAATTTTTAGGAACAATTCATGATAAAAAGCATGAAAAAATTTTATATATCCATTCTTATACATAAAAAAATCCCAACCGCATTGGTTTGCAGTCGGGATCTTTTTATCGGTTTCATATCCGAAGTTTTCAACCGGCACTATGCCGCTTGCTACTCCGGAGAGAGTTTCGTTTCATTACTCTTGTGGCAACATGATGACGCTTACGCTGTTCTTGCCAATGAGATTTGTCTTAACAAACTGAGCTACAGAGGCTGGAGTGAGGGCTTCTACAAGTTTCTTGTAGTCTGTGTCTTTGTCAACACCATACTCGTCGTAATCATTGATAACACTCATCCAGTAATTGTTAGTCTTCAGCGCATCCTCATACTGCTTCAGCATCAGGTCTTTAGTTTTCTTCAGCATGTCTGCATCTATTGTGGTAGACATTTTCTGGAATTCATCGCGCATAATCTTGATGGCGATATCCTTCTTTTCCGGTTTTACCGGGCAGTAGCCATAGATTGCAGTCCAAGGCTGGTCACCGCCAAGCTGTGAAAAGCCGCCGGCACTTGCTGAATAAGCTGCACTCTGCTCCTCACGGATAATCTTCAGGTAGACCATATCGAGCACCTGTCCGGCAGCGTCTGCCTTGATAGAGTTGTCGAGAGAGTATGGAGTGTCGTTGTTATACCAGAACATGTAGATGTTAGACTTTGGAGTCTCCTGTTTGCGGTAGAACGTATTGTCGTTCTCGCCCTTTGCATATACTGAGTATGGTTTCCAGTTCTCGTGAACATAGTTCTTGCCTTTCTTTATAGATGGCAGAGAAGCGATGTACTGCTCGATATACTTGCGCACAAGAGCCTCGTCAAAGTTACCGACAATAGTAAAGGTGAAGTCAGCAGCGTTTGCTGTACGCTCCTTTGCTATCTGGAGGATACGGTCGTAATCCACCTTGTCGATATCACTCTCTTCAAGCGACTTGTAGAGCGGGCTGTGTGAATGAAGTGTGTAAGTCAGCGAATCCTGAAGTGCACTCTCCGGTGAGAGATTCTTGTTCTTCAGAGCATTCTTATACATGTTGAGGACATTAGCAACAGACTGCTCGTCTTTCTTTATTGCCGTGAAGTAGAGATAGTTCATCTGGAACATTGTCTCCATATCCTTAGGAGTACAGTTTCCTGATGTATATTCATGAAGTTTGCCAAGGTGAAGGTCTACATTGGCATTCTTTCCTGCAAGAACCTTCTGCAGCTCTGTGCTGCTGAAATTGCCAAGACCACTGTAACTGATAACTGCATCAAAGAGCTCAGTATTGATGCGATCCTTGAGACCGTACAGTGAGGCTCCACCCTTAGAAGAAGCATTCAGCAGTACCTCGCCCTCCTTCAGGTTCGTTTTCTTAAGGAGTACGCGAGCACCATTGCTCAGAGTCAACTCCTTGTATCCGAACTTCTTGCTGTCTTTCTCAGAAAGAATCTTTCCAGCCTTAGGCATATTCGCGATAAGCGGCTCCTGCTTAACATTGTCTACATAAGCCTCTATCTTAGAGTTGCGGGCATCCTCGTAAGCTTTCTTCAAGCCGTCAACGGTAGGATATACAGTGCCTTCTTTCTCTGTATTAGTGCTGTAGATTACAACATTTGAATCGTTAACGCTGATAAGCTGCTTCATTGCCTCGTTGACAATCTCTACTGGCAACATAGGTGTGAGCTGCTGCATCATCTGATACTCCTGCTCGATAGACATCAGCGGTTCGTTCTCGAGATAGTTGCTTGCACAAGCACGGCCGAAGTTATCATTGTCTATCTTATCGCGGTTTGTATACATCTTCTCCAGGCTACTCATATAGTCAGCCTTGGCACGCTCGTATTCTGTTGCTGTGAATCCGAACTTGGCAGCACGCATAGCTTCGCGTGTAACGGCAGCAAGAGCCTCGTTGACTTTGCCGTCCTTAGGCATTGCATAGAATGTAAAGGCATCCTTTGTCTTGGCAAAGATATAGTTGCCAGCGAAGCATGCCGCACTGATAAACGGTGCATCAGCCTTCTGTGCTTCTTCCTGCAGACGTGAGTTTATCATTGAACTTGCAAGCGATTTCACGTAATCCTCGAGAACATACGGCAGATATGCCTTCTCTGCCTCAGGAGTGCTCTCCGACTTGAACATAATCTCGATCGTGTTCGTCTGCTCTTCCTTATCCTTGTCTACGATGATGATAGGCTCGGCATTGTCTGGAACAGCCTCCTCAACGATAGGAGCCGGATTCTCCGGATTCTTTATATCAGAGAACATTTCCTTGATTTTTGCCACCGTGCGGTCTACATCGATGTCACCGACAACAATGATAGCCTGGTTTGTTGGATGATACCACTTCTCGTAGTAATCGCGCAGAGCCTTTGGTTTGAAGTTGTCAACGACAGACATCAGACCAATTGGATAGCGCTTGCCGTATTTGCTGCCCGGATAAAGTTTTTCCAGGTTACGCTCAAACATACGGCTGCTTGCTGATGTACGCAAGCGCCACTCCTCATGGATAACACCACGCTCCTGATCAATCTCCTTTGGATCGAGTGTAAGGTCATGACTCCAGTCTTTCAAGATAAGCAGACAAGAGTCGAGAGCTGCCGTACCACGTGTTGTCGGTACATTGTTTATGTTATAAACAGTCTGGTCGATAGAGGTATAGGCATTGAGGTCGCCACCAAACTGTACTCCCAATGAGCGTGTATAGTCAATAACGCCGTTGCCAGGGAAGTTCTTTGTTCCGTTGAAACACATATGCTCAAGGAAGTGAGCAAGACCACGCTGGTTTTCCTCCTCCTGCAACGAACCTACACGCTGTGCAATGTAGAAATTGACACGCTTTTCCGGATAACCGTTGTGACGAACATAATACGTCAGTCCGTTTGCCAGCTTTCCAGTCTTTACAGCCGGGTCCATTGGCAATGGTTGCATCATCGGATTCGCATCCTGTGCGCAAACCGACACAGAACCTGCGATAAACAAGAATGCAAACGCAAAAAGTTTTCTAATCTTCATATTATTTTGAATTAAGTAAATATTATCATTACTGATAAGCCTATAATGGCTATTTTTACTACAAAAGTAGCTTTTTTACAAATACAATACGACCTTTGCATTTGATTTGCTACATCTGCAGCATAATTAATAACCTCTTTTAACATTTTAGGCTTTCTATTTGCATTATTATTATACCGATATTCCGAAGAATAAGTACGAAAGCTACTGTCCGCCCAATCTTTCGAAAAACTCGATAATTTCATCCCATGTTTTGAACGTGTCAGAGCCCAAAGCAATGGTTGTTCCCATGAATTTCGACTCGCCGCACTCTCTTTCTGGAGCTATGAGATAATCGCCATACAACAGATTCTCCTGATTTGAGAATACAACATGCTGCCATGCCGGAACATTGACAACATCCTTTATCCACTGCTGAGCAGACGGGATATATTCCGTATCATTAGTAGGCGATGGCGCAACGACATAAACGGAATAATCTTCTATCAGCTTATGGAAGCCTTTCATTGCACTTGGCTTCTGCCCTCCCCTTTCGTCGCGCAAGGCATCGATGCTTACATACACAATAGGACGCTCCCTGTCTTCTTGCATATCGTCAATCCAGCGCACTACAGGAACGACGGCATGAATAAGCGACTTGTCTATCAGCCGGTGCTCGCCATGAAAACTGATTGCCTGAGGATAATGTTCAAGGAATACTCCCCACGTGTCGGCTGCAACCATAGTGTCGGCATCGCCGAAGAGACCATAGACATGTTTTTTTTCTTCTTCGGTAACATTACTGAAACACTGGCGGGTTATGTTCTTGTATTCTTCCACAAGACTTTTAGTAACGATAAACTCCTGCACCCCGTCCTGACGCGGATTCTGGAATGTCTGTTTACCAAGCATACCATGTTTTGTCATCGTGTCGCCCATGAGGAATGCGGGGTTAACAAGGATACGGTCGTAACCATACAGCATCTCCGTATACATACCGCCCATTGACGTACCGATAATCAAGTCTGGCTTCTGCTCCTCGCATACCTTTCGGAGCAGCTGCATAGCTTCCTCCGGGTGGAGCGGCAAGTCATAGGCTATAACATCGGCAGATGGCAACATCTCGCGGATACGAGCCACTGTGCCGGATTGTGCCGATGACATGAAGCCATGGACGTATAATATTTTCTTGCCCTTCATTATCGACGGATACTGAAGGACGTATTTATTTTCTTTTTCCATCGTAATTTTCTTTTCAGGAGAACTCCTGGATAAATTTAATTATTCACCGACAGTACCCCGAAAGGTCCTGTTGTCTGTGCACGGTAGCGTATCAATCCCCTGCCCTTGTCGCCCTTAACGAGCAGACCGTCGTTATTCATATCATACGAGCGGTGGCAGGATTTGCAAGTCGCCGTGCCATCAGTATTCATCGTCAGTCCATAACGCGGCAGTCCGCTACTCTCATAACAGTTCGGACACTGGTTGTCGTAGGCATGAAACTTGCCGTCGAGATTTCCGAAACCTACAATAATGGCATTATAGATACCTATAGACCAGTTAGCCTTCTGGTCAATTGACAATGCGGCACTGTAGGACGGTTCGCTGCTTTGGTTTGACTCAAACTTAAACCTCGTTGTTCCTTCCATGGAAATACGGCAGAACACGCCCGGCGACTCCTGTGTCATGGCACTGCCAAGCATCATGTTTTTAAGAGTCAGGTTGTTCACCACCAAATGACAAGCATAGTTACTGTATTCCGAATCAGCACATGCAAATAACGACAAGGTGGCGAGAAAGCAGACTGCAGTTCTCAATATATTTCTGAAAATCATATTATGAATATAGAATGTCTACTTAAGTAAATTCCTTTCAGCCTCAATCATCCTGTCGAACCCAAAGCCCTCAATAACATTCTCCATCAAAAGCTTGATACGGTCGTTGCAAAGATTTCCGATACTTCCGGCATGGGTATGGCGTATATTCTTGTCTGGCTTAAACTCTCCGGCTTCAATCTCCAGTCCCACCTTTTTATAAGCATCACGGAAAGGCATGCCCGAGGCAGCCAGTCTGTTAACTTCCTCAACAGAGAAGATAGGGTCATAGATAGGATTGTCGAGAATATGTTCATTCACTTCAATCTTGTTGATGATATAGGCAGCCATCTGCAGACAGTCGTTCAGCTCGCCGAAGGCAGGCAGAAAAACTTCCTTGATAATCTGCAGGTCGCGGAAGTAACCGCATGGCAGATTGTTCATAATCAGCGTTATCTGCTGTGGCAAGGCCTGAATCTTGTTGCATTTTGCACGTATAAGTTCAAAGACATCCGGATTTTTCTTGTGCGGCATGATGCTGCTGCCGGTAGTGCATTCCTTAGGCAATTTCACGAAAGAGAAGTTCTGACTGTTGAACATACAGGCATCGAATGCCATCTTTGCAAGTGTTCCGGCAACCGAAGCGAGGGCAAATGCTACGTTTCTCTCCATCTTGCCTCTTCCCATCTGTGCATAAACAACATTGTAGTCCATAGAGTCGAAGCCAAGAAGCCTTGTCGTCATGTCACGGTCGAGGGGGAAAGAACTGCCGTATCCGGCTGCCGACCCCAACGGGTTACGGTTTGTCATCCTGTAGGCAGCCTGCATAAAGAGCATGTCGTCGGCAAAGCTCTCGGCATAGGCGCCGAACCACAAGCCGAACGAGCTTGGCATAGCCACCTGCAAATGCGTATATCCGGGCATGAGCACATTCTTATACTGTTCGCTCTTCCCTATCAGTTCGTCAAAGAGCCCCTTCACATTGTCTACCACATCCTTAATATCATGCCGACAGCGCAGTTTCAGGTCAACGAGCACTTGGTCGTTTCTTGACCGTCCGCTATGGATTTTCTTGCCCATATCTCCAAGTTTTCTCGTGAGCATCAGCTCCACCTGGGAATGAACATCCTCAACGCCGTCTTCAATAACGAACTCTCCTTTTTCACATATTGTATATATGTTCTTCAGTTCTTTAAGAAGCAGCGAGAGCTCGTCACTCTTCAGCAGTCCGATAGACTCCAGCATTGTTATATGCGCCATAGAGCCAAGCACGTCATACTTGGCAAGATACAAGTCCATTTCCCTGTCTCTTCCCACAGTAAAGCGTTCAATCTCCTTGTTTATCTCGTAATTCTTTTCCCAAAGTTTGTTCATATTCTATGAGTGTTATTGATTTTCAAGCAATCCGTTGCCCTAAAAAAATCAAGCGGCCCAGATGCTTCATTTCATGCGCGTTAGTCAACATAGCGTGCATCATGAGCATTCTGAGCCGTTTGAGTGAATGTAATTATAAATTGTTATATGGTATCATTGCCAGTACATCAGCGATTTTCTCCAGTCCTTCCTGCAGAGGTTTCGACACCATGCCCTTGATAAATGGATTAATATCAGCCTTAATGGTAAGGCGCATCTTGCATGCTTCCTCTCCCTCCGGTACGATTTGAATCCACAGATTGGCGGCAATAGGAGAATTCTCGGTGGCAAACTTTATGCATTTCGGCTCTTCGCGCTCGATAATCCTCATCGACACGCTCCCCATCGGTGCACTGATAGAAAGGCTGTCGCTGTCGAACGACAGGTCTTTTATCTTGTCAGCCGGAATTTTGTCGCGAACTTTCTCAAGGTTGCTCAAGTCGCTGAGCGTAGCGTAAACGGCAGTCTGCCTATAAGGAATATGCTTTATCCCGCTTTCAAATTTACTCATTATTTTCTCCAGTTTGCAGGATCCTTACGCCACTCGTGGAGTACTTCAACATCCTCAGGTTTAATGTATCCAGTCTCGTTCGCCTCGGCAACTACATGCTCATAGTCTGTAAGAGTAACCAGTTTCACATTGGCATCCTCAAAAGCTTTCTTCGCGATATCGAAGCCATAGGTGTAAGAAGCAACCATACCGACAACCTCGCAGCAGTTTTTGCGAATAGCCTCAACGGCTTTCAGCGAAGAACCGCCAGTAGAGATAAGGTCTTCTATAACAACGACCTTCATTCCTGGCTTCAGCTCGCCCTCTATAAGGTTCTCCAGACCATGGTCTTTTGGTTTGCTTCTAACGTATACGAACGGCAGGTCAAGCTCGTCGGCAACGAGAGCACCCTGTGCGATGGCACCAGTAGCGACACCTGCAACAGCCTCAGCCTCAGGGAAATGTTCCAACACTGCATGAGTGAGTTCCAGCTTTACATAATTGCGCAAGTCCGGATACGACAGAGTCTTGCGGTTATCACAATAGAATGGAGACTTCCATCCTGATGCCCATGTAAACGGGTTTTCTGGCTGCAACTTGATTGCCTTTACTTTAAGAAGCTTTGAAGCGAATACTTTTTTTAAAGAATCCATATTTTTAATTTTTATTGGGTTTTAATCTGTTTGTCTGGCAACCGGAATGCAGTCTCATTCATCGGGAGTATGTCCCGACTATCATGAAATCTGTCTTTTCCCGGGTTGCTTCGTATATACAATACTGCCTATTCAGAGAACAACACCTGAATGATGGTCTGTCCTACAGCTTTCAGCGTATTCCGGTCTATATTTTCCATCGTGTCGTCAACGGTGTGCCATGTCGGTCCGAAAGAACTCTGCTGACAGTTGGGATAATACGGAATGATGTCAACAGTAGGAATCTTTGCCGTTTTGTTTACTGGAATATGGTCGTCGGTAACGTATCCTCCCTGATCGTTTGGGAACATCGACTCATAGCCTGCCGCTCTGGCTGCCGCCCATACCTTGTCTACAATCTGGGAAGCGTATTCCTTCGACATTCCTTCTTGATAGAAGCGTGCTCCTGTGCCGCCTACCATATCGAGCAAGATGCCGAAGCGTGCCTCGTATCCCGGTTTATGCGGATTTGCCGCCCAATACTGTGCACCGAGAGCCCACGAGTCGCCATTATCCTCGGCATCGCTCCACTGTGGAACGCCCCAGTCCTCGGCATCGAAGCATACGAAGTCTACACCAACTTTCAGCGAGTCAGCCTTTTGCAGCAACCGTGCCACCTCGAGCATAACGGCAACACCGCTCGCCCCGTCGTTGGCAGCCATCACCGGTTTCTTCCAGTTTGTACTGTCTGGATCATTGTCAGCCCAAGGTCGGCTGTCCCAATGAGCACAAAGCAATATACGCGTTGTCAGTTCCGGTTTGTAGCTGGCAATAATATTATTGCTCTTCAGCATGGTGCCGTCGAAAGCCTTTAGGTCTGCCTTCTGCTCAACCACCGTACAACCGTACTGCTTGAATTTCGCCACGATCCACTCGCCACACTTGTCGTGAGCCTCGCTGTTCATCACCCTCGGACCGAAATCGCATTGCTTTTCACAGAAAGCATACGCCGAGTCGGCATCAAACGCCGGTCCTACGGCTATGGCTGCACTGTCTGCCGTATCAGCCTTCTTAGTGCTTTTACACGATGAAAGCACCGTCACGACGGCGAGTAACGCCAACAATATGTATTGTCTTTTCATTTTATCCTTTTTGTTGTGAGTATGCACTCTGCTGTACCATCGTCATTACCCTCAGCCAGTTTCCTCCCCATATCTTCTCGATATCCTGGGTAGAGAACCTGTGGCGCAACAGTTGTATCGTGAAATTGATAAGTTCCGAAGAGTCAGCGATACCGCATACTCCGCCGTCGCCGTCGAAATCTGTGCCTATTCCCACATGGTCAATGCCCATAATGTCTACGGCATGGTTCAGATGGGCTATGGCATCCATGATACTTGCTTCCCTGTCGTCATCGCGCAGGAACCCGTTGTATAGCGTTATCTGCTGCACTCCGCCCTTTTGTGCGAGAGCCTTCATCTGGTCGTCGGTAAGATTGCGCGGCACATCACACAATGCCTTGCAATTGCTGTGGCTGCACACGATAGGCGTCTTACTGATGTCGAGAGCATCATAGAAACTCTTCTCTCCGGCATGACTGAGGTCTACCATCAGTCCGCAGCGGTTCATCTCCTTTATCACATCGGCTCCGAAGTCGCTGACTCCGTTATTCGTTGCCTCCGAACGCCTTGCACTGTCGCAGATATCGTTGTCGCCGTTATGGCAGAGCGTGATATAAACCACTCCCCTCTTTGCGAAGTGCTCCACGTTGGCAATGTCGTGGTTAAGCGCCAATCCGTTTTCAATTCCGAGCATAATAGACTTTCTGCCAGCCTTCTTGTCGGCAAAGAGTTCTGCAGGAGTCCTTGCGATAGACACCACCTTGTCGTTCTTGTTCACTATCTCCTCTATCTTGTCGAAGATAAGGTCGGCATACTCATTAGGAGTATCAACAGGGAAGGGGGCGATTTCCTTAAACGTCTGTCCCTCCTTAGGCTGCGGGAGATAGGCAGCCATCGTTACCGCCTGCTGCCTGCCGTCAGTCATTTTATGGAGATCAACGAGAATACGGTTGTCTCTCCAGTCAAACCTTATGCCTTGGGGGAAGAACATCGGTGTGTCGCAATGTGAATCGAGAGTAATAAACCTGTCGTGCAGGCTCTTTGCCTTGCTGAATTCCGAGGCGCGCTCCACGAGCCAGCGGAACAGTGGCTGTCCTGCCTCTCCGAGCCATTCGGGATGCCATTGCACTCCGATAATCGACTTGTATTCGCTGCTCTCTATAGCCTCGATTACTCCGTCTGGAGCACAAGCCGAGATATTGAAGCGCCTTCCGCAACTCGCCACTGCCTGGTGATGGAAGGAATTGACGAAAATCTTCTCCTTATTATATATGGAATACAATACGGAGTCGGGCTCTATGCACACAGAATGCGTGGGCTCCCCTCTGAAGTCAGTATCCTGACTGTGCTTTATCCTTCCCAGGGTTTTCCGCTCGCTGTTGTCAACGCTGTCGGTGTCAATATCCTGTCTCACTTTTCCTCCGAGAGCAGTTGCCAGCGTCTGTATGCCGCGGCATATTCCGAGAATAGGAATTTGCCTGTTATACGCCAAGGCTACCGTCATCAGCTCCGGCAAGTCGCGGTGCGAGTTTATGCCGTGTAGGGTTTCTTTCGGCTCTTCGCCCTGCCAGAGGGGATTGATGTCGGCACCGCCGGAGAGCAAGAGTCCGTCGACATTGTCGAGGGTGTTGATTATAACATCAGCGTTGTCGACAGGCGGTATGATTAGCGGCACTCCCCCCGCCTTTACCACAGCCATGTAATACGGCTCGGCAAGGGCAGCATTTCCATCGGCAAAGTTACCGGTGATACCTATCACCGGCAACTTCCTTGCCTCTGGATATGTCTTGTAAATAACGTTTAGATTCGACTGGAAATCAAATGGTTCCACGATTATCCTAAAATATTTTTATTTTTTAAGTTACAGACTAATTAGTCCAAATCAGCATCTTTCGCCTTGATTTTCCTCTTTGCCAGTTCTATTTCCTTAGAGGCAATAGGAATCTCCCTCTTGATGCTCTGCTCCAGCGAGATAAGGGTCTCCGTGGCAACAACGCCAGGAATCTCCTGCATCTGGTTGTTCAGCAAGTCCATAAGCTGCTCGTTGTCTTTAGCATAGAGCTTTACAAGCATTGTGTAAGGACCTGTAGTGAAGTGGCACTCCACGATTTCCGGGATATGCTCCAGCTGCTCCACAACCGACTTGTACATGCTTCCCTTTTCGAGTGTGATTCCTACATAAGTGCAGGTTGAGAATCCGAGGCTCTTCGGGTCAACGTCAAACTTGCTTCCTGTTATCACTCCGTCTTCTGTCAGATGCTGTACGCGCTGGTGAATTGCGGCACGTGACACATTACATTCTGCTGCAACGTCCTTGAAAGGCATTCGTGCGTTTTTTGACAAGATGCTCAATATCTTCTTGTCAAGTCTGTCTATCTTTTCCATATTATATATCTTTATATTGTTGTTTTCTGTTTTTATGCGCCACTGAAACCCAGCATTTCGTATAAAACGCGGATTAGTAGTTGCTAAGACAAAGCAAAATTAGATGTTTTTTGTCATTCATGCAACAATTTGACTTTAATTTTTATATATTATTTGGCATTTTGGCATTTTTATCAATTCTGGCACTTGTTTTTACTTTCTTTTTGTTTTTTATCTTGCAAAAGATACTGAATGATAGCTTTAGCTGCCGTATGGTGAAAAGGCAGTATAAGTATAAGTCTAACTCAGCGTCTTGACCTTCCCGTTGCCTTCTCCACCATATTCCTCGAAAGAAACATAAAGAGGAAATAGAAGGCTGCACCGCTGACTAATCCGGCAAGGGCATCTACGGCATAGTGCGCCTGGATATACACCGTAGCCATGCAGAGGAAGAGATAGAACGGAAGCAGGAAATAAAACAGCTTACGGTTTTGCGAATGCCAAACAATAAACATAATTACCGTGCTAATCCCCACATGACTACTCGGGAAGGCTGCCGTAGGTCGCTCGCCTGCCGCCTTGGCATTCTCTACAAGATGATAGAACACGCCATCGGTATAACCCGGACTCGGCAGACAGTCGAGATGGGAATTGAAATAGTCGTGGACATTAGGGAATACGCCTTTTGCTATCTGGTCCAGCCCTACTGCCTTATAATAGAACGTTGGTCCCGTAACCGGTACGAGTACGAATATCACATAATAGGCAAAAAACGATGCCATGATAACGAAAGCCACCCTCTCATATTCTCTGTATCTGCAGAAGAAATAATATATCGCCGCCAAAGCAATCATGGGATAGTATGATGCATAGCCCATGTCCATCAGTTCGCTTATCACGGGCGAAGAGAAATTTTTGGCAAAGACGAGTGCCGGCTGGAAACCGAACAGCGCCTGTTCCATCTCGGCAAACACATGGTCAAGATTGGGCAGCATACGGTTAAGCTCGTAAGTATCCGGATACCACCAGCTCAAGAGAGCCATCTGCACCGTGATACGGGCGAACTTGGTAATGCGGCACGGCACCATTCTATATACTCCCCACATGGCAAGCGTTACTACAACGATTCGGATTCTTCCCCAAATCATCGCCTCGGGGTTAACGACTTTGGTGTAAGTGAAAAACACCATAAGCATGGTGAATGCCAGATATGCAAGCATTACCCACTCCAGGGCGAGGAGTCCGCGCTGCGGCTTCGCCTCAATCTTGAAAAGTTCTTTCATTCTGTTTTTTATTTTTTATGGGAGGACTGGGAGTAATGGGAGTAATAAGACTAATAGGAATAATAGGACCAACGAGAGTAATAATCCCTCATCCCTATTCGCTAATCCCTCATCCCTATTCGCTAATCCCTCATCCATCTCAAAGCCATTTATTGTCTATATACCATTTCATGGTTATTTCTGTGCCGCGTTCCAAATCATATTGCGGAGAGAAGCCGAGATCTCTTTTAGCCGGAGCGATGTCGCAGCGCCAGTTCCGCTGCTTCATAATATTATATTTGTCGCGGTTGAGGGCAGAAATCTTTCCTGTAAGATGAGCTACATACTCCCCTACCGTTGATATAACTTTCAGCAGCCATATCGGAGCCACTATGCGCACTACATGCTTTACGTTTAAATCCTTCTGTATAAGGTCGCTGAATGTGCGCGACGTATACACGTTGCCGTCGCTCAGGATGTAACTCTTTCCTATAACCTTATCGTCTGCGGCAAGAGCGAGGAATACAGCCTGCACCACATCCTTTACGAAAATAAAAGTAATGTCCTGACGCTTATATCCCACAGCGAAATCCACATGCTGCTTTATACTCTTTGCCATCAGGAAATAATCTTTCTCCCTCGGACCATAGACGCCCGTAGGACGAAGGATGACAAAGGGGAAATCTTTTAGCGAGCGCAGATAATCCTCTGCCATGAGTTTGCTTCTGCCGTATGCCGTGTTCGGCTGCGGCGTGTCGCTGTCGGTAATATCCTTATACGGCATATCCTCGTGGATAGCCCCAAGGATACTTAGACTACTTACAAATACAAACCGCTTTATCGGCATATCAAGTTCTCTCAATGCCTTGACAAAGTTTTTTGTCCCCTCAGTATTTGTTCGGAAAAAGTCCTCACTATGGAGACATTTCGTTACACCGGCAGCATGCACGACGTAGTCGAAGTTATGACCTTTCAGCTTCTCCTTCAAACGACTCTCGCTGCCGAAATCCAATTCTATAAAATTTATTTCCGGCTGTTGCAAGTATTTCCTGGAGCTTGTGCGCCTTACGGCAGCCCATACTTCAAAGCCTCTGTTTATCGCCTCTTCTACAATGAAGCTGCCTATAAAGCCGGTGGCACCGGTGATTAATATTTTATTTTTCATCTTTTCTTTAGTTTTTTTTATGGGAGAACTGGGAGAGCTGGGAGTAATAAGAGTAATAAGACTAATAGGACAAATAAGACTAATAAGACTAATAAGACTAATAGAACTAATAAGACTAATAATCCCTAATCCCTAATCCCTAATCCCTAATCCCTAATCCCTCATCTCTCATCCAACTCCACTTCCATATCCACGACATCCAGCCATCTGCCGAACTTATAGCCCACCTTTTTAAAATGTGAAACTTTCTCGAAGCCCATTCTTTTGTGGAATGCAAGACTGGCGGCATTCTCCTCCGTTATACAGGCGATAAGGTTCTTGCAGCCGGCAAGTCTGCTGCATGCCTCAAGCAGATGATCCATCATCATTCTGCCCAATCCTCTGCCCGTATGCTGAGGGTCGAGATATATCGTCACTTCAAGAGTGTGCTGATATGCCGCACGCTCCTTCCACTGATGCACATAGCAGTAGCCCACTATCCTACCCTCCTCTTCTACGACGAAATACGGGTATTTTGCTGAAATGCCTTTTATCCGCTGCAACATCTCATCTACAGAAAGAGCCTCGGTCTCGAAGCTCACGGTGGTTTCCGTAACATAGTGGTTATATATCCGTGTTATCGCCTCTGCATCGCCATAGGCAACGGGGCGAAGTGTTATGTTGCTGTTCATTGGCTTTTCTCTTTATGATATGACTTATAAGACTTATAGGACAAGCATGTTTTTATAACATTTTTACTTTCCTCCTACAATTCCCTTGATGTCGTTCAGCTTGTTCAGAGCCTCCATCGGAGTAAGATTGTTGATGTCGAGATTGAGAATCTCGTCGCGAACCTGACAAAGCACCGGGTCGTCGAGCTGGAAGAAACTCAACTGTTCGCCGTTAGATGCCGAATCAAGATTCTCAAGAGCCTTACCGGCACTCCCCACTCCACTGTTGTCTGCCTCAAGCTGTTTCAGTATTACGTTTGCCCTGTTGATAATGCTCTTAGGCATTCCGGCAATCTGCGCCACATGTATACCGAAGGAATGTTCAGAACCACCCTTTTCGAGTTTACGCAAGAAGATAACCTTGCCGTTCACCTCCTTCACGCTGACGTTGTAGTTCTTTATCCTGTCGAAATTCTTCTCCATCTCGTTAAGCTCATGATAATGAGTGGCAAAGAGCGTGCGGGCGGCTGCCTTAGGCTGCTCGTGAAGGTATTCCACGATTGCCCATGCTATGGATATACCGTCGTAGGTGCTCGTGCCTCGACCCAGCTCGTCGAAGAGCACAAGGGAGCGCGGCGTTACATTATTCAGAATATTCGAGGCTTCGGTCATCTCCACCATAAACGTAGACTCGCCCATGGAGATATTGTCGCTGGCACCTACACGGGTGAAGATTTTGTCAACGATACCGATTTTTGCACTCTCTGCCGGCACGTAGCAGCCTATCTGTGCCATGAGCGTGATAAGTGCCGTCTGGCGGAGCAAAGCAGACTTACCCGCCATGTTCGGTCCGGTAATAATCATAATCTGCTGTTTCTTGTCGTCGAGATATATGTCGTTTGGCACATACTTCTCTCCTACCGGCATCTGCGTCTCAATTACGGGGTGGCGCCCCTGACGGATGTCGAGCACAATGTCGTTCTGCAGAATCTGCGGGCGCACATAACGGTGCTCTTCGGCAGCCTTGGCAAACGACAGCAGGCAGTCGAGCTGTGCGATGATATGCGCATCAGTCTGTATGGTGTGGATAAAATGCTGCGACGACTGCACGAGCTGCGTGTACAATTGACTTTCGAGTTGCAGTATCTTGTCTTCGGCACCGAGAATCTGCTCCTCATATTGTTTCAGTTCCTCCGTGATATAGCGTTCCGCACTGGCAAGTGTCTGCTTCCTGATCCACGTCTCCGGCACCTTGTCTTTATGCACATTCCTTACTTCAAGATAATACCCGAATACGTTGTTGTATCCTATCTTCAGACTGCTGATACCTGTCTGTTCCGTCTCTCGCTCCTGAATCTTCAGCAAGTAGTCCTTGCCGTGGTATGCTATCTCGCGCGTTTGGTCGAGCTCCTCGCTCACACCGCTGCGAATCACGTGTCCCTTGTTTACGAGCTGTGGCGGGTCTGGCTCTATCTCCATTTCGATACGGTCGCTGAGTTCCTTACAGGCATCAATCTTTTCGGAGAGGATTACGAGCGATTGGTTTTCGCTCCCGGCGCAAGCCTCCTTTATAGGTTGCATGGCACGCAGGGCATTCTTCAGCTGTACCATTTCGCGCGGCGTCACCCTGCCCGTGGCAACCTTAGCCGTGATACGCTCCAAGTCGCCCACTCCATCAAGATTCTCGTCGATTGTCTGTCGGAATTCCGTATCCTTGAAGAATTCCTCCACTACATCGAGCCGTTTGTCTATCTCCTTTGCATTGCGCAACGGAAAGCGAACCCAGCGGTTGAGCATTCTCGCTCCCATCGGAGTGCTGGTGCGGTCGATAACGTCGATAAGCGAGCTGCCGCCCTCCTGCATCGACTGAGTGAGTTCCAGGGAGCGTATGGTAAAGTTGTCGAGGCGCACGTAGCGCTCCTCGTCAATTCTCGACAGCGACGTTATATGGCTAATCTGTGTATGTTGCGTAATTTCAAGGTATTGCAGAATGGCACCACTTGCCACAATACCGTTTTTCAGATGTTCCACACCAAAGCCTTTCAGATTCTTCACACTGAAATGCTTTAGTAGTTTCTGTCGCGCCGTCTGCTCGTTGAACACCCATTCGTCGAGTTCAAACACGCAATGCTTACTGCCGAAGAAGCGCTCGAAGTCGGCTTTCTTTCCTCTTTCAAACAGCACCTCCTTTGGCTGGAAATTGGCTATCAGTTTCTGAATATAGTCGTAAGGTCCCTCGGTGGTAAGGAACTCTCCAGTAGATATATCAAGGAATGCCACTCCACATGCCCCCTTGCCGAAATGCACGGCAGCAAGGAAGTTGTTCTCCTTATAGTTCAGCACGTTGTCGGTCATTGCCACACCCGGCGTAACGAGTTCCGTAATGCCGCGCTTCACGAGCTTCTTTGTCAGCTTCGGGTCTTCGAGCTGGTCGCAGATGGCAACTCTTCTTCCGGCTCGGATGAGCTTTGGCAAATAAGTGTCGAGGGCATGATGCGGAAATCCCGCCATCTCGGTAGATGGTTTGTTTCCGGAGTTGTTTCTCTTAGTTAGTGTAATTCCGAGGATGCGGCTTGCATCTACGGCATCGTCGCAATACGTTTCGTAGAAATCGCCGCAGCGGAAAAGCAGCAGCGCATCGGGGTGTTTAGCCTTCAAGGAGAAGAACTGCTGCATCATCGGCGTCAGTCCCTTTTCAGTTTTTGCCATATATCGTCTGTGAAAACTATAGTTCTTTATTTTCTTTTGTTATGCCTTTATATGAATACAGGTCAATCAAATATTGACTGAACGATACTCGGGCAATTTGCAAAATTACAGTATTAAAGGGAAACGGCAAAAAGAAAGACGGAAATCTTGTTGGATTGAAAGCTTTTAAATGGAATTCTGAAGGGATAGGATAGGGGAGTGTGTCATAAAAAAAGGCAAACACCTGTAAATGATGTTTGCCCTATACATATATTTTTTGTAATCCAAATGCCTATAGTTTAAGCATAATTCTCACTGACGGTTTATCATCTTCAATACTGTAGCGGTGAGATAAGGCTTTATCTTTTCAAACGGTATGACAAACGATGGCATTCCGGCAGCATACGGTGCTATTTCATACTGCTGGTAAACGAACATCATACCCTTGTCAGTAAGATACGGCTCTGTAACAGGCAGTGGCATATAGTCCACGTTGTCTACGCCCATCAGCACGTCTTTCAGATTGCCGTTCATTCCCTGTTCGCCGAAATACTCCTTCACTCCATCTCTGAGCAAAGCATGGAAGGTGTCGCTTTCCGTGTTCCTGAGCATCTCATAGCCGAAGCGTCTGCCGTCTGTCTTGCGGAAGGTGATGCCGGATAGGGTAGTGGAGCCGTGGGCACCGCCCAAATACTCGTAGTCTTCGGTGGTATAAGTAATGTAGTTCTCTGTTTCATACGCCTTTCTTACAGACGACATGCTGCAGAAAGCTGCAGGTATTCCACATTCCTCGTGTTCCTTCAAGAGAGAGTCGTGTTTTGCCTTGCCGTAGAACGCCACTATGGAGTCGCCGTTCTCAAGACTGCCCATATATGTGCCGCCGAGCTGCTCGCTGATATATTCGGATATTGCCGTTTTAAGATTTGCCGATGCGAGGGTAGGGTAGTCGGCTATTATTGACACCTCTACGGCTTTGTCATTCTTTTCATACTTCACCGAGTCTACAGTGATTGTCTCTCCTGCTGTAGCCTTGCTTTCGCTGCACGATGCCACGGCAATTACTGCCATGACGCATGTAATGATTGATTTGAATTTCATAACTTTCTCCTTTCCTTTATGCTTTTCCCGCATGCATCCACTTTCCGCCCTTCATGCAGAGGATGCCAAGGATTATGAACGGTATGGAGAGCAGTTGCCCCATGTCGAGTGGGAGAGAGGCTTCGAATGCCTCCTGCACTTCCTTGGTGTATTCTATGAAGAAGCGGGCGGTGAAGATATACGTCAGACAGAGTCCGAAGAAGAATCCCGTGCCTACTTTCTGCGGATTGCGACGGTAGAGATACCAGCCGACGAAGAAAAGCAGGGCATAGGCGATAGCCTCATAGAGTTGCCCGGGGTGGCGCGGCTGCATGTCCACCTGTTCGAAGACGAAAGCCCACGGCACATCGGTTACTCTGCCGATAATCTCGGAGTTCATCAGATTGCCCAGTCGGATGAAGCATGCCGTGACGGGGGTGGCGATGGCGATATTGTCGAGCACCTGCCAGATGGGGAGCTTTGTGCGCCTTACATACAGGAAGAGGGCTATTATAAGTCCCAGTGTTCCACCGTGGCTTGCCAGTCCGGCATAGCCTGTAAATTTCCATCCGCCGTATTCAAGGAAGCGGATGGGGAGCAGCATCTCGATGATGTGTTTGCCCGAGGAGAGGAAGTAGTCGGGTTCATAGAAGAGACAGTGTCCCAGTCGTGCTCCGATGAGAATGCCGACGAAGCAGTAGATAAAGAGCGGATCGAACAATTCGTCTTTTATCTTCTGCTGTTTGTAGAGTTTCCTCACGATGAAATAAGCCGACAGCAGTCCGATAAGCCAGCACAGTGCATACCAGCGCATGGATATTGGTCCGAGATGGAATGCTTCGATGTTTGGATTCCAGTGTATCATATTTTTGATTAGGGGTGATGGAGTAGGGATTAGGGGTGATGGAGTAGGGATTAGGGGTGATGGAGTAGGGATTAGGGATTATTGGCATTTTTTATTATTGAAGAACGTAGTTTTGATAGTTGTTTGGCAACAATTATTATATGTTCCTCTATAATGTCATATTCTTTTTCATTAATATATCCAAGAGCTACGGCAAGTTCCAATTCACATAAAGTCTCCGTAAGAGACCCATAGGCTATTTCCATGAAATGAACTTTTTCCTTTGAAGAAAATCTGCCAAAGCCCTCGGCTATATTGATAGGAATAGAAGTTGTTGCTCTTTTAATCTGACTACATAGAGCATACTTTTCGTCAGAAGGAAATTTATCAAGAATTCCATATATGTCTACCACCAGTCGTTTTGCATTTTGATAGACATCAAGTTTCCTAAAATAGAACTTCTCCATAATTTTTCCTCAAGTATTAAACTCTAATCCTTATTCTCTAATCCCTCATCCAAATTATACATTAAATCTGAAGTGCATGATGTCGCCGTCCTGCACCACATAGTCTTTACCCTCGATGCCGAGCTTTCCGGCTTCGCGCACGGCTGCCTCTGAGCCATACTTGATATAATCGTCGTATTTGATAACTTCTGCACGGATAAAGCCCTTCTCGAAGTCGGTGTGGATAACGCCGGCACACTGTGGAGCCTTCCATCCCTTGTGGTAAGTCCATGCCTTCACCTCCATCTCTCCGGCGGTGATGAATGTTTCGAGGTTAAGGAGCGAGTAAGCCTTCTTGATGAGTCGGTTCACGCCACTTTCCTCCAGTCCCAGTTCGTCGAGAAACATCTGCTTGTCCTCGTAAGTCTCCAGACTGGCAATGTCCTCTTCTGTCTTACCTGCGATTACGAGAGTCTCTGCGCCCTCCTCCTTGGCAATCTCCTCGATGCGACGGGAGTAGTCGTTGCCGCTCTTGGCAGAAGCCTCATCCACGTTGCAAACGTAGAGCACAGGCTTTGCAGTGAGCAGGAACAGGTTGCGGGCAGCCTCCTGCTCCTCCTTTGAGTCGAACTCCACGGTGCGTGCGTTCTTGCCCTGTTCCAATACCTCTTTATAAGCTTCAAGAACCGCTACTTCAATCTTTGCGTCCTTGTTGCCTGCCTGTGCCACCTTCTGCTGCTTAGAGAGTCTGCCCTCGATAGTCTCAAGGTCTTTCAGCTGCAGCTCCGTGTCGATAATCTCCTTGTCGCGCACCGGGTCGATGGTTCCGTCCACGTGAGTGATGTTGTCGTCGTCGAAACAGCGGAGCACATGGATGATGGCGTCAGTCTCACGGATGTTGCCGAGGAATTTGTTTCCCAGTCCCTCGCCCTTGCTGGCGCCCTTCACGAGTCCGGCGATGTCTACAATCTCGCATGTTGCCGGCACGATGCGTCCCGGGTGTACAATCTCGGCAAGCTTGGTGAGTCGCTCGTCGGGCACGGTAATCACGCCCACGTTAGGTTCTATCGTACAGAAAGGAAAGTTTGCAGCCTGTGCCTTTGCGCTCGAAAGGCAGTTGAAAAGAGTGGACTTTCCCACGTTTGGGAGTCCCACGATACCACATTTTAGTGCCATGTCTTTGTCTTTATATTTTATTCTTTTATTATTGTCAAATAGCATTACCTTCTGCACCATAATTCGGTTGGATTTGATGCAGAAACGTTTTCAGTGTGCGAAATTACTCATTTTATTTGTAAAATACTTTATTAAAGACTGATAAAATGAAAAAACTCTCAGATAACCATGATTTTATTTATAATGAAAGGCATAAAACTTTCTTTGGATTATATGGAATAAGAAGCCTGTCATTTTACTTTGATATTTAGCAAAGGAAAATTGATTTTGCTTTTTATTAGCATTTCATGTTGACGAGGCTATTACTCTATACCTATGTTATTTATAGTATTAAATGCCGCTTGCATACATATTATAATTATAAGGTTAAGACTTTGTTGACTAAACAGCAGAAGGCATGTTCCTGTTTGCGATAAAAAAGTTATTTCTAAGTTTGAAATAAATATTTCTAAGTTTGAAATAATCATTTCCAAGTTTGAAATAATTATTTCCAAGTTTGAAATAAAGAATTTATAATGCACCCTTAATGTTCGGCATCGTGTTGAAACAATGATATTAGCCGTGGAACGGGAAAAAAGAATAAACCCGCTGACAAGAACACTCGCCAACGGGTTTATTTCCGTTACTGTCGACCTGCGATTAAAAACGCTGTCGGCAATTACATTATCTATGAATTCAAGTTCCGAATTTTGTACTGGTGATGAATTATTGCTGCTTTACATCCTTTACCTTTGTTGCCCATACAAAATACAGGATAAGCAAAGCATAGGCAACAAGCGACAACACTTCAGACCAAGAGTTCGCCCACCATGCCTCATAATCAAACTGCACTCCGGAGAAGCGCAACAATGCACTCACGACACCCATCAGTGCACCGCCGGCAATGAATCCGCTGGCAATGAGCGTTCCCTTCTCGCCGCGCGCCTTGTTAACCTCTGCATTCTTCGAACGCGACGTTACATACCAATTGATAAATCCGCCCACGAGCAACGGGGTGTTCAACTCCAGCGGAATGAACATTCCGAGAGCAAAGGCAAGTGCCGGAATGTTGAAGTATGTCAGTATGATTGCTATCAAGGCTCCAAGTCCGTAAAGCTCCCATGGTGCACGCACACCATTCATCAGCGGGTCAATGACTGCCGCCATGGCATTTGCCTGAGGAGCAGCAAGCTGTCCGCTGGCAAAGCCGTAGGTATCGTTGAGCAGCATCATCACTCCACCTACAGTTGCGGCAGAAACGAGAGTGCCCAAGAACTTCCACGTCTCCTGCTTCTTTGGCGTCGTTCCGAGCCAATAGCCAATCTTCAAGTCGGTAATGAAGGCACCTGCCATTGACAATGCCGTACATACCACACCACCCATGATCAGCGCTGCCACCATACCGCCCGTACCGCGCAGTCCCACTGCAACCATAACGACGGATGCGAGGATTAGCGTCATCAGCGTCATGCCAGAAACCGGATTACTACCCACGATGGCAATGGCATTGGCTGCCACTGTAGTGAACAGGAATGCAATGACTGCTACGAGAAGTATTCCGACGATAGCAAAAAGCAAGTTGCCGTCCATCACTCCGAAGAGGAAGAAGGCGAAAGTTACAAGTATAGTAACAATTGAACCGACGGCTATTATCTTGAACGAGATATCACGCTGCGTGCGTGGCACGTCTGCCTCAGCACCTCCCTTGCCCTTCATCTCCTTTGCAGCAAGCGAAACAGCACCTTTTATTATTCCCCAGCTCTTTATGATACCGATGATTCCTGCCATGGCTATACCGCCAATACCGATGCTCTTTCCGTAGTATTTGAAGATTTCCTCTGGCGACATGCTGCCTACGGTCTGTGTCAGCTCCGGATTCCACAGGTTGAGCACCTGGTCGTGGAACAGCAGCGACATTCCCGGCACAAGCACCCACCAAACTGCAAGCGAACCGAGTGTTATGATAAAGGCATATTTCAGTCCTACAATATATCCGAGACCGAACACTGCCGCTCCGGTGTTTATCTTAAACACTAACTTCGCCTTCTCGGCAAGTGTCTCTCCGAAGCCTACTACACGTGTAGTGAAATTCTCGTTCCACCATCCGAAAGTGGCAACGACAAAGTCGTATAAACCGCCTACGATACCGGCAAGCAACAACGGCTTAGCCTGGCTGCCGCCCTTTGCACCGGAAACGAGTACCTGTGTCGTTGCCGTTGCCTCCGGGAACGGGTATTTGCCATGCATGTCGCTGACAAAATATTTGCGGAAAGGAATGAGAAACAGTATTCCGATTATTCCGCCAAGCAGCGAACTGAGGAATATCTTGAAGAACGAAACACTCATGTCCGGGTATTTTGCCTGAAGGATGTAGATGGCAGGCAGAGTGAAGATGGCTCCTGCCACAACTGCACCGGAACAAGCTCCTATACTCTGAATTATAACGTTCTCTCCTAAAGCCTTGCTGCGCTTCGAAGCTGTTGACACTCCCACGGCAATGATGGCTATCGGTATGGCTGCCTCAAACACCTGGCCCACTTTGAGTCCTAAATATGCAGCAGCTGCCGAGAAGAGCATTGTCATGAGTATACCCCACGTTACTGACCACATGTTTACCTCGGGATAGACCTTCTTCGGACTCATTATCGGTTCGTAGCTTTCTCCCTCCTTTAATTCCCTGAACGCATTGTCAGGGAGTTGCATGTTTTCTTTTTCTTCCATTCTTTTTTATTTTGTTTTGTTATTTTCATTCCAAAATCTTTACCAGTTCCGCCATTCCAGCCGAAGCACCTTTCACTATCTGATGTATATCATGCGGCCCACCGGCACGCGTCGGCTTCGGGTCTATAAGATAAACGGGAGTTCCCGGACGTACGTATTCTATAAGTCCGGCAGCGGGATAAACATTCAGCGAAGTTCCGATAATAACAAAGATATCGGCCTCTTGAACCTTCTCGATTGCCGGTTCTATCATAGGCACACTCTCTCCGAAAAATACGATAAACGGGCGCAGCAACGACCCGTCACCAGCCTTCTCACCATGAGCTACGGTAATGTCGGGCGGAGTAAGTGTCTTTATAAAACGTGGGTTATACGGATCTCTCGACGAACAGACTTTCATCAGTTCTCCATGCAGATGAATAACATCCTTCGACCCTGCCATCTCATGAAGGTTGTCAACATTCTGAGTAACAACGCTAACATCATATTTTTCCTGCAACCCTGCCAATAGTTCATGCCCGCGGTTAGGTTTTGCATCGACAAGCTTTCCGCGAAGCATATTATAAAAGTCATTCACATATTCTGGGTCAGCCTCCCATGCTTCATGGGTGGCAACACGGCTCACGGGATAATTCTCCCACAGTCCGTCAGCATCACGGAAAGTGCTTAGTCCGCTCTCGGCAGACATTCCGGCACCGGTAAGTACAACAATCTTCTTCATAATAATTCAGTTTTTTGAAAGTCTGCATAAGCAGCGTTTCTACATAATAACTTTATCGTAGCAAAGCATAAAATGCTTTAAGAATGCACAAAATTAGCGTTTTTTCTTTAATACTGTACACTTAGTCAGATAAAAATAGTACCTTTGTGCGCTTTTGATATGATACTAAAGCCTTACGATGGCTGTATCAGCCTCAAAGTGTAATATTATAAACTAAAAATACATAAAGACAAGCAAATGGACAAAGTAAGCTACGCCCTTGGTTTGGGCATTGGTCAACAATTGGCTCAGATGGGCGCATCAGATCTTAACATTGATGATTTCGCAGCAGCTATCAAAGACGTTATAAACGGAAAAGAACTAAAAGTATCGCATAAAGATGCACAGACTATCGTGCAGGACTATTTCCGCAAGCAGGAAGAGCGCATCAACGCCCAGCGTGCAGAGCAGGGCAAGGTTGCCAAGGCTGAAGGAGAGGCTTATCTAAAGGAGAACGCCAAGAAGGAAGGTGTGGTAACACTGCCAAGCGGACTGCAGTATATGGTACTCCAAGAGGGCGACGGCAAAAAGCCAAAGGCTACCGACAAAGTAAAATGCCACTACGAGGGATTCCTTATCAACGGACAGGTCTTCGACAGCAGCATACAGCGCGGTGAGCCTGCTGTATTCCCTCTCAACCAGGTTATACCGGGATGGACAGAAGGTTTGCAGCTCATGCAAGAGGGTGCAAAATACCGTTTCTTCATTCCTTACATCCTCGCTTATGGCGAGAGTGGAGCAGGAGCGTCTATTCCTCCTTTCGCAACCCTCATCTTTGATGTTGAACTGATTAAGGTGATGTAAAGAAGCTATAAAGCTATAGTTTTAGAATTCCTAGGATATCTAGAACTTCTATAATATATAGACTTTCTAGGATATCTAGACTTTCTAGGATATCTAGACCAGATATCCTAGCCCAAAAGAAAAAATAAACAAAAAAAATAAACAAAAATGAAGAAAATTACATTACTCGCAGCAGCTGCAGTTGTTGCTGCCGGTTTCGCTTCATGCGGAAAGTCAACCCCTAAGGCTGACTTGAAGAACAATGTAGACTCTCTGAGCTATGCCATCGGTATGGCACAGACACAGGGACTGAAAGATTATCTCGTTAGCAACCTGGGCGTTGATACAGCTTATATCGACGAATTTATCAAGGGACTTAACGAGGGTGCCAACGCTGGCGACGACAAGAAAAAGGCTGCTTACTATGCCGGTATACAAATCGGTCAGCAGATTTCCAACCAGATGGTACGTAGCATCAACCACGAACTCTTTGGTGAGGATTCTACCAAGACTATCTCTCTGAAGAACTTCATGGCTGGATTCATCAGCGGAACTACCGGCAAAAAGGGACTCATGACTGTTGAGCAGGCTCAGGAAGTGGCTCAGCGCAAGATGCAGGAAATAAAAGACGAGTCGATGTCTAAACAGTATGGTGCATACAAGAAGCAGAACGCTGCATTCGTTGCAAAATACAGCAAGGGTGCCGGTGTGAAGAAACTCAAGGGCGGAGTATGCTACAAGGTATTAACTGCCGGAACTGGTGAGGTTCCTACCGCTACTTCTACCGTAAAACTGATGTACGAGGGAAAGACTATTGACGGAAAGGTATTCGACAGCAGCTACGAGCGCAAAGAACCGGCTTCTTTCCAGGTTAACCAGGTTATTCCAGGATTTACCGAAGCTCTTACACACATGCCTGTAGGTAGTACTTGGGAGGTTGTTATTCCTCAGGAATTGGCTTACGGCTCTCGCGACCAGGGACAGATCAAACCTTTCTCTACTCTTATCTTCAAAATCCAGCTCATCAGCATCGAGAAGAGCGAGCCACAGGCTGCTGCCGGCGGTCAGCAGATGACTCCTGAGCAGAAGGCTAAACTCGAGGCGGCTATCAAGGCTGCTCAGGCTAAGCAGCAGTAAGGGATTATGGATTAGAGAATAAGGATTAGAGATTATAGAAGTTTAACCGGCAGACGGTTGACTTTACATTTATAGAGTTGGCAAGTAGCAGGAAGTGACCGGGAATATCCTCGTCAGCTTGTCTACTTGTCAACTCATGTAATATATAAAAACTAACAGCAAGATGAAAAAAACATTATTTGTCGCTCTCGCCATTATTGCAAGCGGAGCGTTCTCTACGGCATACGCCGCCAAGAAGGACAAGAAAGCAAAAAAGACGGAAACTGTTGCTGAAACAGTTAAGCTGAACACTAAGTCAGACTCTCTGAGCTATGCTGCCGGCATGGCGCGCACTGAAGGACTGCTGCCTTATCTGAAGCAGAACTTTGGAGTAGAGGAGAGCGATATGGCTGATTTCCTGAAAGGATACGAGGATGTACTGAAACAAGGCATGAGCAATAAGGTGAAGGCATATGCTGCCGGACAGCAGATTGCTCTTATGGTTGACGGCAGAATGCTGCCTTATCTGAAGGAGGAATTCAAGAACGCTAAGGATTCCATCAACGACAAACTCTTTAACGAGGGCTTTATCGCAGCGCTGAAGAAAGACAATTCTGTTTTTGCCGACTCCATTGCAAAGCCTTACTTCGAGAAGGTTGTGAAGGCTAATATCGAGGCTGAAAACCAGAAGACAAAGAAGATTGGAGAGACTTTCCTCGCACAGAATGCAAAGAAGGAAGGCGTGGTTACGCTGCCAAGCGGACTGCAATATAAGGTGCTGACTGCCGGAACGGGCGAGAAGCCTAAGGCTACTGACCGCGTGAAGGTGAAGTACGAAGGAAAGACTGTAGAAGGTAAGGTGTTCGACAGCAGCTACAAGCGCAATCCACAGACTACAACCTTCGGCGTTACTCAGGTTATCAAGGGTTGGACTGAAGCTCTGCAGCTGATGCCTGTAGGCAGCAAGTGGGAGCTTTATATTCCTTATAACCTTGCCTATGGCGAGAGGGGTGCCGGACGCGACATCAAGCCTTATGATGCCCTTATCTTCACCGTTGAGCTTGTTGACATTGAGAAACCGGAGGCTAAGACAGCTGAAAAATCTAACGAGAAACCGGCGGTAAAGGTTGCCAACAAGTTGGTTGGAAAGAAGAATCCTTTTAAGGGTAAGAAGAAATAATACTTACGACAAAAGGTCGTATCTAAGAAATAAACATACGGCAACGCCGTATCATTAATCAGAAAAATCCCAGTTGCGTTGTGCTACTGGGATTTTTTATTCATATATATTACAGATTCAAGCTCCAAATATTTTACAGAATCTAACTCTGAATATATTATATCTGTTCATCAAGGCTGCTTGCCGATGTATGCAAGGATACCGCCGTCAACATACAAGATGTGTCCGTTGACGAAGTCGCTGGCGTCTGAAGCAAGGAACACAGCCGGTCCCATAAGGTCCTCTGGAGTACCCCAGCGTGCAGCAGGAGTCTTGCTAACGATGAAGCTGTCGAACGGATGGCGGCTGCCGTCTGCCTGACGCTCACGTAGAGGAGCTGTCTGAGGAGTTGCGATATAGCCCGGACCGATACCGTTACACTGGATATTGTGCTCACCGAACTCAGAGCAGATATTGCGTGTCAGCATCTTCAGTCCGCCCTTGGCAGCAGCGTATGCAGAAACAGTTTCACGACCCAGCTCGCTCATCATAGAGCAAACGTTGATAATCTTTCCGTGACCTTTCTTTATCATTCCCGGCAGTACAGCCTTAGATACTATGAACGGAGCGTTGAGGTCGATGTCGACAACCTGACGGAAGTCCTCTACCGACATTTCTGTCATAGGAATACGCTTGATGATACCGGCATTGTTTACGAGGATATCGATGACGCCAAGCTCCTTCTCGATGTCGGCAACCATCTTTTTCACCTCGTCCTCTTTTGTTACGTCGCAGATATATCCCTTGGCGTCGATACCCTTAGCCTTATAGTCGGCAAGAGCCTGATCCATGTGGTGCTGCGAGCGGCAGTTGAAGGCAATCTTTGCACCTGCCTGTGCATAAGCCTCGGCAATAGCGAAGCCGATACCGTAGGCTGCTCCCGTAATAAGAGCTACTTTGCCCTCAAGGGAGAAATTTTTTGAAAATGTATCCATATTACTTATTTAAACTGTTAGTTTGTTTTCTTTTCGTTAGTCACTCCTGTACAGCCGTCACTTGAGTTCGCTGATTTCAAAGAAGTCCTGGTCGCCATAGTCCTGGTTTTCTCCTCCCATTCCCCAGATAAAGGTGTAGTTGTGGGTTGCCGCAGCCGAATGAATGCTCCATTCCGGCGACAATACCGCCTGATTGCCCTTCATCCATATATGTCTTGTCTCTTGTGGCTCGCCCATGAAATGGCATACAGCCTGGTCTTCGGGGAGTTCGAAATAGAAATACGCCTCCATTCTACGACTGTGTACGTGTGCCGGCATAGTGTTCCACACACTTCCCGGAGCAAGCTCCGTCATACCCATCTGCAACTGGCATGTGGGCAACACCTGTGAAACTATCATCTTGTTGATATTGCGCTCATTGCTCGTCTCCAGCGCTCCCATGTGGGCTACGAGGGCATCTCCCTTCGTAACCTTGCGACAAGGATATTCCTTATGGGCTGTAGTACTGTTGAAATAGAACAGTGCCGGCTTGTTCTTGTCGTCGCTGCCGAACACCACATCGCGCTCGCCTCTTCCTATATACAGTGCCTCCTTGTATCCGAGTCGGAATGTATGGTCGCCCACCTTTACGTAGCCGCTACCACCTACATTAAACACGCCAATCTCACGGCGCGTAGTGAAATGCGGTGCCTTGAGCGGATCGATAGCCTCGAGTTTCAGCTCCTCGTCGACGGGTTCGGCTCCGCCCACAATCATACGGTCGTACATGGAGTATACCATATTCACCTCGTCGGCGGCAAAAAGACGCTCTATCAAGAAGTCCTCCCTCAGCCGCTCCGTGTCGTACGCCTTGGCATCGCGCGGGTTTGCAGCATATCTTAATTGATAATTTGTTTTCATACGTATTGTGTTTAACTTATGCAAAGATAATGCAAA
>DBKQ01000109.1:0-20008 GCA_002298545.1 Prevotella sp. UBA746 | reverse complement strand
AGCTTATCTTATGCAAAGATAGCAAAAGTATTAAACAATGGCAAATAAATTCTTTTCTTTCACAGAAAATCATTAAGTTTGCAGAAATTATGAAAACTTATTCCTATGGCTAACAACTCTTCTTTATGGCAAGACGACTACTGGATTCTGCTTCTTCAGGCATATCAGAAAAAACCCGTCGGCATGAAGCCTCTCTACAGTAGGATAATGGTAGAACTTTCCCTCGAGCTTCATATCAGTCCGGAGTCTCTCCACTCGCGCATGTTTGAGCTCAGGAATGCCGCCACACCGAGTATAAAGCGGCTTTGGGAGCGTTACGGCAAGAAGCCTACGCGCCTTAACCGCGATGCAGAGACCGTGAGAAAAATGAACGGATTCTGCAACGGAAGCTCTTTCTATGAAGGTGTAGACATTGTGGAATCATTTGAGAAGGATTTCCTGCCGATACCTAAATGTGGCAATCTGATGCCCGTGATGCTCATTCTTGTTCTCGACCTCTATTTCCGGCTTACTCCCATTACAATGAATGCAAAAACACCCGAAGTGGAGGAACTTGCCAAACTGATGAAGATTTCGGCTGAGGATGTTGTGGGGATAATGGACGTGTTCCAGATTATCGACCCATACCTGAACCGCAACGAGTTTATGATTACGCCGCTGCTCGCCCCTTGCCAAAAGATTTGGCAGCGTTACGGCAACGGAAATATTGAGGAACTCGCCGCCATTGCCGCACAGCTGAAGGATTTCTTCAAATAGCCCGTGTGTGTTAGCTTGTCTATTTTTGAGGTTTTACGTCCCCTCCCCCTCCGGGAGGCGGAGCAGTTACCATTGACAGTAAAGAGGTTTAATTACCATTTACTATATTTTCTTATAAGCAATAATGGTAACCGCTCCGCCCCTGAAAGGGGAGACGGGGGAGGGGAAGATTATATTTCATATAAATAACATATAACGACGAACCTTACCTTACTCATTATGTAAAAGGAATACCTTCTTTGACTATCTTTTTGTAAACTAAAAATAAAAAACGACAGATTTTAGACGTTTCCGATTGATTTATATCAAATAAACACAGATATATGCTAAAAAACATATTTCAACTATTGTGTACGAACACAAAAATGTATACCTTTGCAACGTGTTCGGGAGAATACATTTTTCATAGGTTAGTAGTTTGATAGATTTAAGGTAAAGATTATGTTATTAGATTTTAAGACGACAATGACGTTGATGACAGTAGCTGTTATGACAGCAATTAGCTTCATCGGTTACTATCACAACAGAATTCGTTGAAAAAAGAATGTTTTCAGGAGGCCGGTATGAGTGATTCATGTCGTCCTCTATTTTTTTATATATGTTTGAAACTTTACAAACGGATTTCCCATCAAATAAAGATTTCCTATTCATTTTATTCATCTACAAGCAGCAAAGTATAGCTTTAGCAGCAGCGTTTAGGCGAAACACCAAGAACGTTTAGGCGAAACATTCACAGCGTTTAGGCGAAACACCTGGAGCGTTTGATATAAACGTCCGCAGTATTTTATAGAGATACTAAAAATGCAGGGTAAGTATACTTTTATTGCCACTTACGGATAATCCGACGTTTTCATTATAAATGGCATGAATAAAACGGGTGAGGGATAAATAGTTATCCCTCACACTATCCCTCACACCTTATCCATCTGTGTATCTGCATATTACGCTAAGGTGTGAGGGTGTGAGGGTAAAATCACCGAAAAAAATTTTTTTTCAAAATAATGCTGTCCTCTGAAACTACTTGGCGAGTGATGTAACAGGATTTCTCACTCCCTTCATGCTCGTAAGGAACGCCTTTGCACTGCCGAAACGCAGGAACATGTCGAGACGTATCGGAATATGGTTCTGATCGTCGGTAACGTAGAATCTTACGATCTCTTTCCATTTCCGGTTTTCATACTCCATGTATGACAGCTCCGCGCAACGGTATTTCTTGCCGTTGTCTGCCTTTATCTTTGTTGTGCCGTTGAAGCGCAGACGGGCCGGACTGGTATTCTTCCCGTCGGCAATGGGGAAGTCTACTGTATGACCCTTCTTCCAGTTTGCCGAACTGAACGAGCGGGCACGAAGGAAGATGTTGAGCATATCAAAGACGCAACTCTGCGGATTGAGGTTTTTCCACAGATGCGAACCGTCGTTCTGCTGGCGGTGGAGGCGCAGATGCGGCTTGCCGCCCGGATAGGTGTAGAACACTTCGTCTACGGTGTATCGCTTGCCCTCGCGTGCTCCCTTGCGGAAATACAGGGGCTCCAGATCGCGCGTTGCATAGCACAGCAGCGTGTCGCGGAGTACGAACATATTGTCGACCTTGTTGTTGCCCCTTGTCGTCAGACTGCTGCGGTATGCCGGTTTGCCCTTGTACGTGCTCTCTACGGTATACATGCTGGCGGTGCCTGCCTTTACCCATACGAATTTCCAGTTGTAGTAAAGGTTATACGAAAGGAATTCTCCGCCTTTGAACGCCGTGTTCCGGAACGAGCACTGGGCGCTTATCGCCAAGCTCACCATAAGAAACACGAGCATAAGGATTTTTCTTCTCTTCATACGTTGTTATTATTTTACAGAATATTTCTCATCAATATTGACTCGGCAGCGGAATGCCCATTTTCTTTGCCCTGTCGGCATTGCGGCGCTTTATCGTCTTGTCCTTCTCCGGCTTCTGCTTCGTTATGGCATAAGGCTTCTGATGGGCGGCATCGCGTGCCGTGGGGTTCCAGTTGAGGGTAACGTCCCATTTTGCCTTGCATTCTATGGCTTCGGGATAATAGAAGGTTTCTTCGGGCTGGCGGTCGGCGGCATAGTCGCCGGTGTCCCAGATGCCGTTCTTGTTTGAATCGATGAACATGCGCATGTAATATGTTCCGGGATTGACATAGAAGAATTCGGCATTGCCGTTTCGGGTGGATACGGTTTTCACAACCTTGTCTGACGTGTCGAGTAGCTGCGCCACTACCGTTGTGTCCTGCATGCCGGAGATTGTCATGAGCAGCGAGCTGTATTCGTCTTCCGACTTCACTTTCATTCCTTGCTTGAATGCCGGACTGACGGCTCCGTAGATGTCGGTAAATGCCGTGGAGTCTATCTCCAGACTGTATTCTACATCCGGTCGCCACTCACCTACGATTTCGTATCTCCTTGCCACGTCTTTCACCTTGCGGAAGAGGAATTTCGACTTATACCACAGTGTGTCGTGCTTGGCATAGAGATGTATCATCGAAGTGTCAATCCGGGCTATCGGCGTTGGCATGTCGATAAAGATGTTCTTGTCGGGGTCGGGTTGCGACATCACGCTGTATTTTGGTTCGAGCCCCTCTGCCGGCATCTCGGTTTCGTAGTCCTTGCCCCGCTTCTTTGCCTTGTCTTGCTTCTTCTTCCACTCTTCATACTTGCGTGCCTTGTCTTTCATTCTCTTCTCGTATGACACTTTAGGAAGTATGTCGAGTGTATCGGTATTGCTAACGAGATTGCCGAGCGTATCGGTTGCCATATACGTAAGACTTACCATGAGCGTGTCTTGGTTAACGAGCGACGTGTCGCGCAGCCAATAGTTCACGGTGTCGTTCTTCAGGGAGTGTTCCACTACGAAGGCATTGTCGCTGTTGAAGTTCAGTCCCTTTACCTCGGGCAGTCTTTTGTCGCCACCGCTGAAGAATAGGGTGAAGAAGCGTGGATCCTTGCGCTCCGTCTTCAGGAAGTAGCGGTCGGTCTGGGTTTCTGTGAATGCCTTCAGCACGATGTCGTCTGGAATGAAACGGGTGTACCCCACGCTGCGTATCGAGTCGATATGCAGGGAGTCGCGCCAGATGGTGTCCTGGCGGGTGGCTGCCGTAAAGCGTGGGTCTATAACGTCGTGGTTGAAGGCTATCATCTCGCTTTTCTGGCTGAAACAGTAGTTGCCGTCGGCATCCTGTAGCGCCACGACGCGGTATTTGCCCGGAGCTATGCCGCGCACTATGAAATGTCCGCGACTGTCGGTTCTGGAAACGCGCAGCAGCGGTTTGTCGAGAAACGGGTCGATATACTGCCCCTTGTCGTTCTTTGCGCTCAGCTGCCATCTGTTTCCGTCGGTAGAGAAGTTCTGGTCGAGGGAATACAGTCCTACGAGGATTCCCTTCAGCGGTTCAAGATTCTCGGCATTAACCACGTTTCCAGACACTTCGAGCGTGTCGATATGATCGGCGGTGGAGAAGCTGTAGGTGAAGTTTCCGAGCGGATTTCCCTCATTGTTGTCGGAGATGGCATCAGAGAAGTCTACGGTATAGGTTGTATTCTCCTTGAGCGAATCCTTCAGCTCCACCACGATTTTCTTTCCGGCACCTTTAATCTCCGGTGTCTCCAGCTGTGGCGGGGATACGACAACCTTTTCCGTTGGGTTGTCAACCTGTATGAACTCGTCGAAATATATGGCTATTTTCTTTGACCTCACGTTTACGCCCTTGTCGGCAGGCGAGCAGCCTACTATCCGCGGCGGTGTTTCGTCATACCATCCGCCGTCGGGCTGTCCCATCTTTGCACACGAGGCAAGAACGGCAACCAGTGAGAACAAGAGTGCCCACGCAAAATATCTTGTCGTTTTTCTTGTCATATATTTATCAGTTCATCTTCAACATTTCGTCAATATTCTTTCGGCTGTTGCTGAGTCGCGGCACCTTATGCTGTCCGCCGAGTTTTCCTTTCGACTTCAGCCAGTCGTTGAACAGGTTATGGCGTGCCTTAACGATTTCGAGATGCTGCAGCGTAATGTTCTTGTAGCGCTTTGCCTCGTAGTCGCTGTTTATCTCCTGGAGTTTGGTGTCGAGCAGGGCGGCAAACTGGCTCAGGTCTGCCGGTTCTTTAGAGAATTCTATCAGCCACTGGTGGCGGCATTTGGCATTGTCGTCCATAAACACCGGTGCTGCCGTGTATTCCAGGACCTCGGCGCCCGTCTGTTCGCAGGCATATGCCAGTCCTTTCTCGGCATTGTCTACGATAAGTTCCTCGCCAAAGGCATTTATGAAATGCTTTGTCCTTCCGGTGATGACGAACTTATACGGGTTTTTCGAAGTGAACATCACCGTATCACCGATGATATAGCGCCACAGTCCGCATGATGTGGAGATTACCATGGCATAATTCTTGTTCGTCTCCACTCCCCATAGCGGAACGATAGTTGGATTCTCGGTTCCGAACTCGTCCATCGGAATGAACTCATAGAACACTCCGTAGTCTATCATCAGGAGCATCGCCTTGTCTGCCGGGTCGTTCTGTATGCCGAAGAATCCCTCGCTGGCATTGTAGGTCTCCATATAGTGCATGTCGGGCGAGGTGATGAGCTGCTCATATTGCTTGCGGTAAGGCGTGAAAGCCACTCCGCCATGGAAGAAGACTTCCAGGTTTGGCCATACCTCCTCCAGGTGCTTTTTGCCGGTTAGCTCCATCACGCGAGTCAATACGGAGAGCATCCACGAGGGCACTCCGCTGATGTTCGTAACGTTCTTGTTCATCGTCTCCCTCGCTATGCGGTCGCGTTTTATCTCGAAGTCGGAGAGTAGGGCAGTGGATTTCTTTGGCACTCTTACGAGATTTGCAAGCGGGTTGATGTTCTCGATGAGTATCGCACTGAGGTCGCCCACGAGCGAATCGGCTACATCATAGTTCGGCGAATGGCTTCCGCCGAGGATAAGGCTCCTGCCGTCGAACAGCCGGCTGTTGGGGTTGTTCTGCAGATACAGTGCCACTACATCCTTTCCGCCGGCATAGTGGATATGCTGCAGTCCGTCGTGGCTCACGGGGATGAACTTACTCTTGTCGTTTGTCGTTCCAGAGGATTTGGCATACCATTTCACTCTGCCTTTCCACAACACGTCGCGCTCCCCGTGTCTCATTCGGTCTATATCGCCTTTCAGTTCTTCGTAGGTATTGAGGGGCACGCTGTCGGCAAACTTTTCGTAGCTGTTTATCGTACTGAAAGTATGTTTGCGTCCGTACTCCGTGTCTTTTGCCGTAGTCGTGAGGTATTCAAGAGTGTGCATCTGCAACTGCTGAGCCTCGTTGTCGTAACGTTCTATCTCCCTCTGACGGGAAGTGAACGCATTTCTTACTATATGGGTTAAACTCATTTTATTATTGTTTTTGGGGAGAGTTAATTGCCGTGACCATCATTGTTGCCTCGGTCTCTCCTTATTAATTCAAGCAATTTCTCGACGGCTTCTTCCTCCGGAATGTTCTTCTCTATACACTCCTTCTTGCGGTATAGAGAAATCTTGCCCCTTCCGGCACCTACATATCCGTAGTCGGCATCTGCCATCTCGCCCGGACCGTTCACGATGCATCCCATGATACCTATCTTCAGTCCCTTCATTTCCTTTGTCGCCTCTTTTATTCTGGCGATGGTAGAACGCAGGTCATACAGGGTGCGGCCGCATCCCGGACAACTGATATATTCAGTCTTCGTGGTGCGAAGGCGTGCTGCCTGCAGAATGCCGAAGGCTGTTGCCTCGATGTCGTCTGAAGGGAGCGTTCCGTTGTTCATCAGCCATATACCATCGGTCAGTCCGTCAAACATCAGTGCTCCCATATCGGCTGCTGCCTCAAGCTGGAAGTCGCCTTTCTCCTCTTTGCTGTGGGAGTATGCCTGGCAGAATACCACAGGGTTCTTTATTCCTTCGTTCATAAACTCATGTACCAGTGCGCGCTGTTCTCCCAAGCGGTTGGTGTTGTTGCTAACGCTTACCACTACAACGTCTGGATTCATCCTTAGACAAGGGATATACTCGGCACTCGGCGCTCCATAGGGCAAAACGAGGAATTTTATCTTTGCCGTAATGCCGTTGAGGAACGGAATGGCATTATATGGGAATATAGGGAACAGGTTTTCCTTGTTTATATTTGCATGTGCTGTGCTGCTGTCGTCGGCTCCAACAACATTTGCCACCGGTGAGCCGATGATTTTGGCATAGACATTGAAATCAACTATATACTTCTGGTCTGGGGCGAGCGCCTCCGGAACTTTGGAGCCAAGATAGATGAAGTCGGGCTTTAATTCTTCGTCGGAGGAATTTACAGTGCCGGATATTCTGCTGCTTATTACTACGGGAACGTTGTCGCCGCCGATACAGCCTACTGCCGTTGTCTTTCGCCTTTCGGGAGAAACCCAGTTGAAACCACTGAAGGCTTCGCCCGGCACGAGCATATGACCGGTACGCTTCGTTATATATTCCACAAGATGCTTAGCCACGGGAATTTCTGCCTCCGGATCTTCGCTGAGCGACACTCGTATAGTGTCGCCAATGCCGTCGGCGAGCAAGGCTCCGATGCCAACAGCACTCTTTATCCTGCCGTCTTCTCCCTCTCCGGCTTCGGTAACTCCAAGGTGTAGCGGATAGTCCATCCGCTCCTTTGCCATAGTGTCGACGAGGAGGCGTACTGACTGTACCATGACTACCGTATTACTTGCCTTTATCGAGATTACAACATCATTGAAGTTCTCTCTCTTGCATATACGGAGAAATTCCATGCAGCTCTCAACGATGCCTGCCGGCGTATCGCCATAGCGCGACATGATGCGGTCTGACAACGAACCGTGGTTTACTCCGATTCTCACTGCCGTATGGTTCTCCTTGCAGATATTAATGAACGGAACAAAGCGTTTTTCTATCTTTTTCAGTTCCTCGGCATACTCTTCATCAGTGTATTCAAGTTTCTTGAACGTGCGTGCCGGGTCTACATAATTACCAGGATTTATCCTTACCTTTTCGGCATAGAGGGCTGCCACATCGGCAACATTAGGATTAAAATGCACGTCGGCAACCAATGGTGTCATGAATCCATCATCTCGCAGACGGGCATTGATATTCTTAAGATTCTCCGCCTCGCGCACTCCCTGAGTGGTAAGACGCACATACTCCCCACCGGCTTTTATTATACGTTCAGCCTGTGCCACACAAGCCTCGGTATCAGTTGTCGGTGTGGTAGTCATCGACTGCACTCTTATCGGATTATCGTTGCCGAGAGGAGTAGCACCGACGTTTACCTGATGGGTCGGGCGACGGGAGTAGTTGAAGAGGTTTATCTCGTAATTCATTGTTTTATCTTTTCGTTATTGTAACTGGCGTGATTATTAGGCATAATAGGCATATTAGGCATAATAAGCATAATGCCTACAGGAATATTAGGCCCACTATGCATATTAGGCCTACTATGCCTAAAGCATAATATCCCCACTACGTCTAAAGCATATTAAGCCCACTATGTCTATCAAGCCTAATAACATCAATTAGTCTTAAAGTTATATTTCACTTCAGCAAGATCCTTGTTTGCCTTTTCTATTTTTGCCCCCAGTCCAGCTTTATAGCTTTTCATTTTGTCGGCAAGCTTCTCGTCGGCAAGAGCCATAATCTCCACTGCAAGTATTGCTGCATTCATGGCGCCGTTGATGCCTACTGTAGCTACAGGTATGCCCGGTGGCATCTGTATGATGCTAAGCATTGCGTCCATACCGTCGAGGGCACTGCCTTTGATAGGCACGCCGATAACTGGCAGTGTGGTTGATGCTGCGATAACTCCCGGTAGGGCTGCTGCCATTCCGGCTCCGGCGATGATAACCTTTAGTCCTCTTCCTGCTGCCTCTTTGGCAAAGGTCTCTACGGCATCCGGTGTGCGGTGTGCCGAGAGGGCGTTAACCTCGAACGGAACTTCCATCTCGTCGAGAAACTTCATTGCTTTTTCCATTACAGGCAGATCGCTCGTGCTGCCCATTATAATGCTTACTAATGGTTTCATATTGTATGGTGTTTTTATTTAAATTGTTTTTTTATTGTTGAGGGTGTAAATATTATGGGTGGATAGAGGGGATTGAAATGCTAGAAATACTAGAATTAATAGAAATACTAGAACTTCTAGTAAAAACTAATAAAGCCCCAATTTAAAAGACCGCCCAATTCTTCACATCCTCCACTCTATACCGTTATCACTGTTACGGCTCCCGTCATCACTCCTATAATGAATCCTATGTATATCTGGCGCAGTGTGTGCTGCCTTAGAATCATGCGCGCACTGCCTATCATTCCTGCAAAGAAGATAATTACCGAGAGCCACCATATCGGATTGAACATGAATATCGCGGCAAATGATGCCAACGAACCTGCCATGGCTCCTATCGCTGCCATGTGGACGGAGATTTTCCACCACATGTTTATCATGGCACATACTACCTGCGTGGCAAGTGCCGCCACTACGATGCTACCCATGAGATGTGGCATGTGCATAAGCATCATGACATAATAGCACGTAAAGTAACAGAGTATCGACACTACGTATGGTATTATTCTCCTTTCCCTTGCTCCAAACTCAAAAGGTGTCCATCCGTGATAGCTGTGGTAGAGCCTGATGAGTGTGGTAGGCAGCAGACAGGTGAAGAGATAGACCATTATGAGCACAAACACCTTGTAGGTGAATGGCAACAGACTGAGGTAGCTGAATGTGAACAGTGCCGCAAGTCCGATAATCGGCAAGTAGAACGGCGACGAGAGTAAGCTCACCGCCTTTGCCATTGTCATGATATTCCTGATTTTCATTTTTTCCTTAAACGTGCAACGGGTATGCCTAATTGTTCCCTATATTTTGCTATCGTGCGGCGTGCCACGGGAATTCCCTTCTGCGAGAGAATCCTTGTCAGAGCATCGTCGCTATATGGTTTTTTCTTGTCTTCTGCGTCGATTGCCTCTTTCAGTGCGAGTTTGATTTTCCTTGTCGACAGTTCTTCGCCGCTTTCGGTCTTTATGCTGTCGCTGAAGAAATGGCGCAGTTTGAATGTTCCCCATCTTGTCTGGGCGTATTTCATGTTGCTTACACGGGAGATCGTTGATTTGTCGAGCCCCGTGCGGTCGGCAACGTCTTGAAGAATCATCGGCTTTATGTCGCTCTCGTCGCCATCCTGGAAGAAGCGGCGCTGTATGTCGATTATTGCCTTCATGGTGAGGCGCATGGTTTGCTGCCTCTGCTTTACGGCATCGATGAATCCCTGTGCGCGGTCTACTTTCTCCTTGGCATACAACAGGGCTTCCTTGTCGCGTCTCGACATCGACTTTTTATTTTCCTTGTATCCTTTTATCAGTTCTGTGAACGACGGTGAGACGGAGAGTTCCGGTATATGTCCGTTGTTGATATAGAACGACACGGTACCGTCGTCTGCCGTATCCACGATAAAGTCTGGCGTTATCTGCTGCATGTTCTTTCCCTCGGTTTCCCCGAGCGAGGCTCCCGGCTTAGGGTTAAGCCGGAGGAGTTCGGCATGCACCTTTTCGGCTGTTGCCTCGTTCATTTCCGTCTGCCTTACGATTTTGTCCCAGCGCTTGTTCATGAACTCGTCGAAATGGTCTTTTATCACTGTTTCCATGAGTTCCGTAATCTTCGTCTTTGGTTTTCTCCTTATTTGCAGCAACAGACATTCTTTCAGGTTTCCAGCCCCGATTCCTGCCGGATCGAAGGTCTGAAGAATTTTTATCATCTGCTCCACTTCATCTTCCGTGCAGTCGATGTTATGGTATATGGCGAGTTCATCACAGATGCTGTCGGCAGATTTCCGTAGCAGTCCGTCGCTGTCGAGCGACCCTATGACATACTCCATTATCTGCTGTTGCTTGTCGGTGAGCTCTATTTCGCCCATCTGTTCCTTTAGCCTGTCGTAGAACGAAGTCTGTTCTCCGTATACCATCTCCTCATAGTCGGCATTGTCGTTGTTCGTTCCGCCATAGAATGTTGACGAGTCAGAGTCAGACATTCTGTCGTCCATTCCGATATTCGAGAGGGCTTCGTCGAGAGCCGACTGTCGTTCTTCTTTTTCCGTTTCCGCCATTTCCTGCATCTCCGGTGTCGTCTCTCCTCCCGTAGCATCGTCGAGAGCCGGAGTGTTGTCAGAGAAAGCGGCGTCATCCGCTCCTGTTACTTCCATAGCAGGGTTATCGTCGATTTCGGCTTGAACGTTCTGTTCCAGTTCCGTAATCGGCATTTCGAGCATTTTCACGGCAAGCATCTGCTGCTGAGTGAGTTTCTGCGTCTGTATAGCCTTTTGCTCTTGGCTTTGGATTAACTTCTGTGACATATCGCTGCAAAAGTATAAAATTTTATTGTTATACGGATTACGCTGATAATAAATAATTCGTCATTTGCGTTTTTTACGTATCTGCACTTCAATTTTTACTTTTTATAAATCAAGGTCAGTCCGTCGCGCAGCGGCAGCATCACCCTTTCCACCCTCTCGTCATTCGCCACAAAATCGTTGAAGCTTTCTATGCCGCGAGTCTGCTTGTCTTTGTCGTAGGCATGGTCCACCACATGCCCGTCCCAAAGCGTGTTGTCGGCAAGGATGAAGCCTCCGGGCTTGAGCATGGAGAGCACAGTCTCGTAGGCCTCCATATAGGTGCGCTTATCGCCGTCGATGAACGCCATGTCGAATTCCACGCCGAGTTTTGGAGCCTCTTTCACGGCGTCGCCGATAATGAACTTTATCTTGTCGGCTACGGGCGAGTTTTCTATCCACGGCCGCGTGAAATCCTCCTGTTCGTCGTTTATCTCGAAGGTGTATACCATTCCCCCTTCTTCCAGTCCTTCGGCGAGACAGATGGCACTGTATCCGCTGAAGGTGCCGATCTCAAGAATATTCTTCGGTTTCGCCATTCTGACGAGCATTTTCAGCACTCTGCCCTGCAGATGTCCGCTTGCCATCCTGCCGTGGAGCAGATGGATATTCGTGGCGCGGTAGAGGCGGTAGAGGTAATCGCCCTCCGGATCGCTATGTGAGAGGATATAGTTTTCTAATTCTGTTGTCATTGTTTTTTTTAGATTAATGGGAGAAATTGGAGAGCTGGGAGTTCTGACCATTCCTAATTCAACAATCCCTCAATCGCCAGCCGGTAAGAGTCGAGACCGAATCCGCAGATTACTCCGCGACAAGCTGCCGAGATGAACGAGTGGTGGCGGAATTCCTCACGCTGGTGAACATTCGATATATGCACCTCTACAACGGGCGTCTTTATCGCCCGGATGCAGTCGTGGAGCGCCACACTGGTGTGGGTATACGCTCCGGCATTGAGCACGATGCCGTCGAACGAGAAACCTACCTCCTGCATCTTGTTTATCAGTTCGCCCTCCACGTTGCTCTGATAATATTCTATCTCCACATCCGGGAAGCGCTTCCTCAGTTTCGGCAGATAACTCTCAAAAGAGTCGCTGCCATAGATGCCCGGCTCCCTCACGCCAAGCAAATTCAGGTTGGGACCATTGATTATCTGTATCTTCATATTGCTGTTTTACTTTCTTTTTTATAACTTTGCCTCGCCCATATTGCGTATACCATATATATAATAAGGTATATAGACCTATATAAATAAAAGTATACACTTGTGCAAAAGTACAAAATTATCTCTAATTTCATACATTTAATCTACAATTACGGAATTTATTGACATGCAAACAGACAATAAAGCTAATGATGCAAGCATCGTGGGGAAATACATGCGCTTCCTGAAGCTGGGGCGCAACTACTCCGAAAACACGCTTGCCGCATATAAGAACGACCTTCAGAAACTGCTCGACTACGCCGAGGCGGAGAATATCCCCGTGCTGAATATCAAGCTCGAAGACTTGCAGCACTTTGCCGCTGCCATCGTCGACCTCGGAATCACGGCGCGCTCTCAGGGTAGAATACTTAGCGGCGTGCGTGCCTTCTACAGATATCTGCTTGCCGACGGATATGTGGACGAGGACCCTACAGAACTGCTCGAATGGCCTAAGATATGGGAACATCTGCCCGAAGTGCTCTCAGTTGCCGAGGTCGACATGATGGAGAATGCCATCGACCTGACGAAATGGGAAGGACAGCGCAATAAGGCTATCGTGGAAATGCTGTTCAGCTGCGGACTGCGCGTTACGGAACTCGTTACACTACATCTCTCCGACCTCTTCCTCGACGAGAAGTTTATCCGCGTAAAGGGAAAGGGAAAAAAAGAGCGACTGGTGCCAATCTCCGACAGTGCAATACGAGAGCTCCACTTCTGGTTTGCCGACCGCAATCTGATGAACATTAAGCCCGGTGAAGAAGACTACGTATTTCTGAACCGCCGTGGCGCCCATCTAACCCGTGTCATGATATACACGATGATAAAGCGCCTCGCCGACGAAGCCGGAATAAAGAAGAACATCAGTCCCCACACCCTGCGCCACTCTTTCGCCACGGCACTCCTCGAGGGCGGAGCCAACCTTCGAGCCATCCAGGAAATGCTCGGTCATGAGAGTATCGGCACTACACAGATTTACACCCACATCGACATGCATACACTGAGAGACGAGATATTGGAACACCACCCGAGAAACATCTTAAACGGCAAAGCATAGTAACGCCGTCAGCGTTTAGGCGAAACACCCGAAGCGTTTAGGCGAAACACCTGAAGCGTTTAGGCGAAACACCTGGAACGATATATATATTATAGGTTTATTATCTTCCCCTCCCCCGCCTCCCCCTCCGGGGGCGGAGCAGTTTCCAAATAGCTAAATGTTGTCTGCTATATACTAACTAAATAGTAGCAACACTTACCTATATTTGCCATAATTAGCTACACTTACACTATAAGGGTAACTGCTTCTCCCCTAAAAGGAGAGACGGGAGAGTCCATAAAGGAACTTGTGCAGACTGGAACGGTAACGAGTAACTGCTTCTCCCCTAAAAGGAGAGACGGGGAGATGGGAAGATAATAAAAGAGACCTTAAGTAAATGACAAAACCACTATATTTAATGTTGCAATTTAATGACAATAGTTTTAAAAAATATTAAAAAATAAAGTATTACGAAACAACGAATACAAATATGTTATATATTTGCAACCCATAAAGTAAAATATGTGTAAACATTACACTGAGGAACAACAATAACAAGCGAAAACAACAGAGGTCGTCATGACCACAACATACTAAAGCTAAAGCGGTAGCGGTAAAAAAACGCCGCAAAAAGAAGTGCCGCTTAAAGCTAAAAACGAAACAATATTTCAATATTTCAGACGTGGGATGCCGGTCTTCAAAAGACCGGCACAACCCGCAAATAAAAACATTCAAGAATTTTATTATTTACTAAAAAACTGGGTACTACAAATGAAAAAAGATTTGTTCGGAAAGCTCACAGCTTTCAGGAGCATCATCCTATTCTTTTTGGTGATGCTCACAGGATTGGTCGCTAATGCCGACGGAACGGCGGGGAAGACAAAGGTGAAGCCGTATGTCTTTATCTCGCAAACGGGATATGGAGAAGCCGGCGAGCCTGCCACTTATCTCAATGACACCAAGTTCATCGAGCCGGCTGTCATCGTGCAGGAAAGCAAAGACAACAACGTGGCGATTACAAACCGCTTCTACATCTCTTATTACATCACGAGCGGAACCCCTGACGGCACAAAAGGTAAAACCGAGACCGAAAAGGGAAAGACGTACAGCGTGGATAACGCAACAGGCACAAGGGTGAACACTCGCTACGGCGACGTGGAGACCGGTAAGTCGGCCGGAATTGTGTACGTACACGTGGTTGCCACGCCATCCAATAACTATGTAGACCAGTTTGAATCAGCCGAAAGCGTCTACCGCATCACATTAAATAAGGTAAAGGCCAACGCCCCGAAGCGCATCGCTCCGGCATTTGTAGAAAACACGCAGTATGCAGAAAACTGGTATGCTGCAACGGGTAGCGTTATCTCGCTGCCTAAATTCCTTGTGGAATACGTTACGAAGGACAACAACGACAAGGAACTGACTCTCGACATCACAAAGCGTTTCGACGTTTCGGCTATGATAGAAAATTCTGATCTCGCAACGGTTGTTTCCAACTATAAATACAACTCTCTGGAGAGCGGCAACGCAGAACTCACTACAGCGGTGATTAAAACCGGAAACACTGCAGGCACGGTGAACGTGAAATTCCATTTCAAACCTAAATATGAAAATGCCTACGAGGATATCACTGACTTCTCTCTTCCGCTCACTATCGTGGACGAGAAAGTAACTCCGCAGCTCATCTTCCCACAGGAAGAGCAGTTGGTCTACACGGGAATGAGAAGCATTAAGGCTATGCGCCCTACCGTTTACGACCAGTATGGCAACGACATCACACCATCCGTGGCATACAATAGCGGCAACGACAAACCTCTCTGGATTGCATGGTCGGCAGCTCCGGTGGCTGAGGGTAAAACCATGCATACGCCACTGGGATATTGCAACGGAACCGGAACGCTCCAGGAATGGGGCGACCAGCCATTGACCGACCCTAACTTGTTCAGATTCAACAACGGACAGGGTGTGCAGATGTATGGACCTGACAATATCGATGCGGGTAGCCTCGTGCTCGACAAGACAAAGGCGCGCAACGAATTCGTTACGCCTACCACTGACTACAACGCGCTGAGCACCTGCAAGGTGGTTCCTACTTCGGCTGATATCTTCTGCCAGGTTTATCCTCGCGTGGGCGACAATGCTGCAAACAATAAATACAGCGCAGTTGAAAGCTCATACAAGCTACTTGTCAAGCCGCGCCCAATGCAGATTCATCTCTCTCCGTCGCCAAAGGAAATAGAACTGACGGCGGGCACAAAGATTGACATGTACAACCGCTTCGAAGTGACCGGTGTTCACACAGCGGAAATAGACGACAACAAGTTTGACAGAAAAGCAGGCGAAACTTTCACTCTATATCACAACTCCGTAAACCAGGAGTTCGGATGCCAGTACACTTTCAAGTTCAAGTGGGGCGACGCAAAGATTGAAGGATATCCGCAGGTGGCTGAGCAGTATGAGCCTATCGTTGTGGACAAGAACGGAAACAAGATTGCCAAGGTGAAGGACTTCTCTGACGAGAAAGCTAAGGAATATGCCGACAAGGGCGAGGATGTGTATGCCGTTTACTGGAGTGTGAAGGGCGACAACCGCGACCAGAACTGGACTCTGGAATTCCTCACGACAAAGAACCCGAAAATAACTTACACGATGTATCCATACAACATCGGATACTATGAAGACGGAACGGCAACCACCACAATAACCGAGGAATTCAACGTGGGCGACAAGATAACTCCTGTGGTTAAGGTTAATCCAGACCCGATGATTATCTACACCACCGACGAGGTGTTCCCGTCGCAGCCTTCGGTAACTGTTACAAACTCGCTGGGCGACGACATCAAGGAGCACTACGACATATCGTTCTTGCCGCTGCCCGAAGACCTCGTTGAGGCTGGCATCACTATCGACGAAAACGGTGACTTCGTAATCAAAGACAAGTCGAAACTCAAGCAGGGTGAATATATCGTAAATGTTAAGGTTACTCCGAAAGCTGGCGAAACTATCTATAACGAAGGACAGACCTCATTCAGAATTATCGTCAAGAACCTTGGCGACAAAGTGAGATTCGCATGGGCTGTAGTTAATGCAAAAGGTGGTGCAAGCATCGGTAGCGGTGTGAACAACATCCCCGTGAGCGATCAGGGAGACAAGAATCACGGCAAACTCGTGTTCACGGGTGCCGGCGCCGTGAGCGGCGGATACTCCATCGACGCTATCCCGGGTCTTGCCATCCAGCTTGGAAAGGCAGTGGAAACCGGCGATACAAAAATTGATACTGCCGAAGATCCATGGATTGCCAAGGAGAGCGATGTTGACAAAAAGGTTATCGTTTATGGCGACCCTGTGGAACTCGACTCGGAAACTGGTCTGCCTGTAGACGGAACTTTCTATGTGCTCACACCGCGCACAAACGGATTTGTTACTATCGACGCAAAGTTCAAGGCTAACAACAATATCGTATTGACCGACGAGAATGGCAAGGAGAAGCAGAGCATCAAGGTTACCGACACTGACGCCAAGACTCAAATAAAATTCCGCTATCCTATATATGCCGGCAAGACTTATTATTTGTACAACGACGGAGACGACACATCCAACGAGGCACTCAGACTCCACGGCTTGACGTTCCAGCCTGCTTTCATCAACCAGCGCAACGATATGAACCCCATCGAAACCGCCACGGCTTATGCCAACGGATTCTCCGGCTCGCTGCCTTCGCTGACTACCGGCAAGGTGGAAGACGAGAACGTGAGATTCGCTATTGATGGAAAAATCAAGACAGGAGCTGAAACGGTAAACGATAAATGCGACGAGATTTCTGAATATGCAGAAATTAGCAAGACTGGTGTGGTTAAGACAATGAATCAGGGTACTCACGGTAGACTTGACAATGGAGAAAAGAAAATAGACAATTACGGCAGTCTTTCTTTCAAGGAGCACTACCTGAAGGTTTATGCTGAAGTGAAGTCGGCATACAAGGGAGGTGAAACGCTGAAGAAGGTGCCTGCCTACGACCTCTATATCGGCGACATCCCTACTTATGTAATGGACGACGGATACACTCCTGACGTGCTGGAGAATATCTCTACTACCAACTACCCGACTAAGATTCGTGCTTTCTTCGGTGGATGGGAGAACGGAGAGAACCGTCCGTATATCAAGAACAACAAAATCAACGAGACCGACCCTGACAAGATCGTGATGCTCGTGGACAGTTGGAAGACTTCCAAGATGGACTCCGTGGGAAGTAACAACCGCGTGGTAGACAACTTCGCTTATGCTTCGTTCGGTACGCAAAATGCTTCGTCGGAGACTGTGAACGGTACATTTAAGTATGATAAAACCAACGAGGACCAGACTTACAACGTGCCTTGCCGCGGTACTTACCTGCAGTTTGAGCCTAACGAGAGCGGAACGATTGCCGTTTACATCATCCAGAACGGTATGGTGGCATACGATGGCGACCCTGAAAACGCCAAGAAGAGCGGTATGAACAAAATCAAGCTCAATCCTGTGTTCATCACCGACGAGACGGGTACTCCGGTGAAACTCGCTGCATGGAATCATACGCAAGAGGGTCAAGGAGACAAAACCTACACCGAAGCTGCAGTAAGATGCAATTATGCGGATATCATCAAAGACTGCGGAAGTATCGACGCTGCTTCTGACAAGACTGCTATCTCCCTTCTTGAAAAGATTGGATATATCCCTGCTGAAGGGGCTACGGCATCTATAAGCAGAGGGGATGGACAGAATGTAATAGACATTGCCAAGATGCTTTACCCGGATGACTCGAATGTGGTTGCCGGCTCTTTCGGCTACTCCGTAATAACTAAGGCATACACTCGCTATTCGTTCGATGTGAAGGCGGGCAAGACTTACTTCGTGTTCATGAACGGCTCTAAGCTGGGCAACAACGGATTTGCATTTATGCCTCTCTCATGGTCGGCTGACAGAACGGTTGAGGATAATAAGCCTAATATGAATCTTCCTTTAGTTGTCCTCGACGAGAAGGGCACTGCGGAAGGCAGCAAGGACCAATTCCTTAGCAAAATCCAGAGCAAGGAAGATTTCGACATATATGATATGCCGGTGAACGTGGAGCTGTATCACAGCTTCCAGCCGGGGCAGTGGACTGCATTGAGCTTGCCGTTCAGCATTAACGACACTCAGTTCCGCAGAATCTTCGGCGACGACGCTTGGGCTATCAGCCTTGACGAAATTGCACAGAACACTGAGGTGAACGGTGAGACTTACGACAATGTGGCTCTCTTCACTCAGCACAACTACCACTGGATCGTTGCCGGCAGACCTTACTTCGTTAAGCCTGGCAAGGACTTCAAATACACCAACGAAGATGAAACCAATGAGCGGAAGTATATTCTGATTAGCGATGTAACATTTGAGCACTCTACATATGAAGAGTCAAAAGCTCGCTCTATTAACAACAATGAATATATCGGCTCTGGATATATCGAGCCTAAGACTCTGAAGGCAAACAAAAACGGATTTAACTTCAAGGCAAGCTACATGCCGTGTGATATCCAGGCTGGCGACTACTTCGTTGGAACCAAAGACGGTGAGGCAAAGCTTTATCGTGCTACAGGAAAAGTAAGTCTTCTGGGCTATCGCGCATACATCGACAACCAGGGAAAGGCAAATGATGCGCGCATCGGTGCTTTCAGCTATGGCGACATCACAGAGGATGGCAACCGTGGCACAACCGGTATCGACGCTATCTTCGACAGCTACGACAACGGCATGAACGGCAAACTTTCAAGCAAGAAGGGTGTGTTCTCGGTTGATGGCGTGAAAGTGGCAGAGAAGGCTTCTGACATCGACAGACTGCCTGCCGGAGTATATATCATAAACGGTCAGACATTTGTAAAATAACAAATCAGAGTCAGGCGTCTGACTTTGATAAATGGTCAGACGCTTGACTCTGATAAATGGTCAGACGCTCATTAAATAACAAAGTAAAAACATTGTAATGAAAAAGAATTATATAAAGCCTGTTGTTAATATACATATTATGGAATCTGCCACTTTGATGGCGGGAAGCCTTACTCCCACTAAAAAAGAAGAGCTCTTTATAAAAGACTTTAGTGGCAACCAGATTTATTCTAAAGACCAGTTTACTTTGGGTGGCGATGCCGACCAAACTGTTACTTCTGCATCGAAAGGCCACTCCATGTGGGATGAAGACTGGGAATAAGAGTAAATGTATGCCGACAGGTTTTCAAAGAAAATAAAGGCTGAATGTAAATAAGACGAAGCCGGGTGTATCTGAGGATTTTCCTCTTGATACACCCGGCTTTTTTTAGCCCCCTCCATCTCCCCCAAGGGGGAGGGAAAGGATACCTAAGAACTAACTATTATCAGGTGGTCTGCACTCTCCCCCTTGGGGGAGATGGAGGGGGCTGGAGGTTGGAGGGGGGCTGGAACTGGAGGGGGATGGAACTTATTGTATCGCCTCCTTCAACGCCCTTGCCAACTGGTCAGGACAGCTGGTGTTCTTGAAGCCGCAGGTAACGCCCTGCAAGCGCTCAATAACCTTGTCGGCAGGCATACCCTCAACGAGTTTGCCGATGCCCTTCAGATTGCCGTTGCAGCCGCCGAT
>DBKQ01000121.1 GCA_002298545.1 Prevotella sp. UBA746 | reverse complement strand
TCACCTGCATCTTTTATAGAAATCCAAGAGCGATGCTCTTGGAACACCCATACAGACGAGGCGGTCGAGTTCACGACGCGCCTCGTTTTTCTTTTTGTCTGCAATCAAGGCATCAATATAATCTATCCTGTATTCTTTGTTGTCAGCATCGCGCTTAATAGCTTCGGCATAGTCGAAGACGGAGAGAGAAACCATGCCCTGTTCTTTCTCGATTCCGGCACGGGCGGCATAAGCCACGGCACTGTCGGGATATTGACTGACAAGTCGGTTTATCATGTCTAAAGCATCAGTAAAGCGCTTTGTTTTCTGATTTAGAAGAGCCAATCCCAGTTGTCCCTCAAAATGCCCCGGTACGATTGTAAGCAAGCTTTCATAGTCGAGACGCGCAAAATTATCGCGGTGCAGCTTCTCATTGACATAAGCCCGATGGAAAAGTGCCGAAACTTCATTAGGGTTTCTTCTCAATATATAATTGTATTCATCGAGAGCATACTGCCATTGCTCCAGTTGCAGGTTGAAGCTTGCCTTACGCAAGCGCAAGTCTACAGAGTCGGGAGCATACTCAAGTCTGTCTGTGGCAATTTTCAAGCTATCACGCAGAGCAGCATGCGTCTGTGCACTGGCGTAATTCAACGAAAACAGCAAGGACAATGCCAAAAGCATCACCCTTGCCTTATTTGTTTTATTAGTTGTGAATATCATAAAATCTATAAAACACATTTGTCGTAAATATATTTTCTAAGCCTTCTCGATATAGTCGACAATCCATGCACCGACCTCCTTTGTTCCGTAAGACTTTCCTCCTTCAACCTGAATCTCTGGTGTACGGACCTCTGCATCAAGCGAAGCATCTACGGCACGACGAATCAGCGTGCCTTCTTCCTTTAAGCCAAAATACTCAAACATCATGGCAGCCGAGAGAATCTGGGCAAGCGGGTTGGCAATGTTCTTGCCGGCAGCTTGAGGCCATGAGCCATGCACCGGTTCGAAGACAGGAGTATGTTCGCCTGTTGATGCAGAAGGAAGCAGTCCCATACTGCCGGAGATGCAACTACCCTCATCGGTAAGTATATCACCAAATGTATTTTCCGTTACCATAACATCGAAGAATGTAGGCTCTACAAGCATGCGCATAGATGCATTGTCAACAAACATATAGTCTGTTTTCACCTCCGGATACTGCGGTTCCATTTCCTTTGCCACTTGTCGCCACAGACGGCTTGACGCCAAGACATTAGCCTTGTCGACTACTGTAAGGTGTTTCCTGCGGCGCATGGCATATTCAAAGGCAACCTTCAAGATGCGCTCCACTTCTGGACGTGTATAATAGTTGGTGTCGTAAGCCTTGTCGTTGTCTTGGTATTTCTCTCCGAAATACATACCGCCGGTAAGTTCGCGGATACATATGAAATCAGCTCCGCTAACTATTTCGTCCTTCAGCGGCGACTTATGTACGAGACAGCGGAAAGTCTGTACCGGACGTATATTTGCAAACAGTCCTAACTTTTTCCGCATGGCGAGCAAGCCCTGTTCGGGACGCACCTTTGCTGTAGGGTCGTTGTCGAATTTCGGGTCGCCAACGGCTGCAAACAATACTGCATCTGCATCAAGACAAGTTTGGAAAGTCTCATCAGGAAACGGATCGCCAACGACATCTATCGCGGCAGCACCGCAAAGAGCCTCCCGGTATTCCACTTTATGTTTGAATTTCGCTGCTATGGCATTTACCACGGCAATTCCCTGTTTCATAATTTCAGGACCTATTCCATCGCCAGGCAATACTGCTATTTTTATTTCCATATCATTACAGTTTATATATATATACACTTAGGATTTTATACTTTCCCTCTCTTTTTCGTATTTTTCGACCTTATCCCTGTTCTGCACAAGGAAATCGATATCGTCGAGCCCGTTCATCAGACAGTATTTCTTATATCCGTTAATTTCAAAACGCTCACTTTCACCATTTATTTTGTTTGTTATGGTTTGTTCAGGAACATTAACTTCTACTATCGTTCCGGGATTCTTCTCTATACTCGAGAACAAATCGGCAAGGAACTTCTCGCTTACCACTACAGGAAGGACAAAATTGTTCAGTTCGTTGTTTTTATGGATATCAGCAAAAAAGCTACTTACAACGACACGAAAGCCATAATCGGCAATAGCCCATGCGGCATGCTCTCGACTCGATCCGGAACCGAAATTCTTGCCTGCAACAAGAATTTCGCCACTATATTTGGAATCGTTGAGTACAAAGTTTTCATTTAGCGTACCATCTTCATTATAGCGCCAGTCACGGAAGAGGTAGTCTCCGAAACCTTCTCTTGAGGTTGTCTTTAGATAACGAGCCGGAACTATCTGGTCGGTATCGACATTCTCTAAAGGCAAAGGTACACAAGTACTTGTTATTATATTGAATTTCTGCTTCATCTTTTTTATTTTATTATGGGAGAACTGGGATGATTGGGAGAACTAATGATATATAGAGTAATCTTCATTCTTCACTCTTCACTCTTCATTCTTCATTCTTCATTCTTCATTCTTCATTTAAATTTCCCTTGGGTCGCAGATTCTTCCTGTTATGGCAGCAGCGGCAGCTGTCAGCGGACTTGCGAGGATTGTTTTTGCTCCCCTACCCTGTCTACCCTCAAAATTTCTGTTGCTTGTAGACACACAATACTTGCCATCAGGTATCTGGTCATCGTTCATGGCAAGACAAGCCGAACAGCCCGGTTGTCGGATTTCAAAACCTGCCTCACGAAGAATACGGTCTATTCCCTCATCTTCAATCTGCCTCATTACCCGCCAAGAACCGGGAACGAGCCAGGCTATAACATCATCAGACTTATGTCTGCCTTTAACAATTGAGGCAAAAGCACGGAAGTCTTCAAGTCTGCCATTGGTACAGGCTCCAAGGAAGACATAATCGATTTTTTTGCCGAGAAGTCTCTCGCCAGGATTAAAGCCCATATACGCAAGAGCTTTCTCAAACGAAGCCCTTCCTCCAGGTTCAATACTGTCAAGAAGTGGCACACTCTCCGTAACACCTATTCCCATTCCAGGATTAGTACCATATGTAATCCGTGGCTCTATATCTTCCGCACAGAAACGGTATTCCTTGTCGAAAACGGCATCATCATCACTACGCAGCGTTTTCCAGTAAGCAACCGCCTTGTCCCAAGCATCTCCCTTAGGTGCAAAATCCTTTCCTCGTACATATTCTATCGTTACTTCATCGGGGGCAACGATGCCTCCTCTTGCCCCCATCTCTATAGAAAGATTGCATAGAGTAAGCCTTCCCTCCATCGAGAGATTTCTGACAGCCTCGCCGGCATACTCCACGAAATATCCAGTAGCCCCGGATGTCGTAAGCTTTGTCATAAGATAGAGAGCAAGGTCTTTTGCTGTTACTCCCTTTCCGAGAGTTCCGTCAACGGTAATGCGCATCGTCTTGGGTTTCTGCTGCAACACACACTGAGATGCCATTACCATCTCCACCTCGCTCGTACCGATACCAAATGCTATGGCTCCCATTGCTCCATGCGTACTGGTATGAGAGTCGCCGCATACTATCGTCATGCCCGGTAATGAAAGTCCTTTCTCTGGACCAACGACATGTATTATACCATTGTCGGGATGCATAACTCCATAATACGACAATCCAAATTCTTTTGTATTCTTCTCCAGTGTCTCCACCTGCTTTCGCGAAACGGGGTCCTTTATAGGTTTATCCTGATCGTGGGTCGGAATATTGTGGTCTGGCATACAATAGATATTCTGAGGACGGAAGCATCTAATGCCACGGCGACGAAGTCCGTCGAAAGCCTGAGGTGACGTAACTTCATGACAGAAGAGTCTGTCGATATATAACTGTGTAGGACCGTCTTCCACGTTCTGTACTACGTGGCTATCCCAAATTTTATCGAATAATGTACGCATATTCTATCTACTCCAGATTATCATTTAAACTTGTTTATACAATCTATATATGCCTCAACAGAAGCTGTAACGATGTCGGTATTCGCTCCGAAGCCGTAATACACGTGCCCTTCATACTCTACCTGCATGTGTACCTTTCCAACATCATCGCTACCCTTACTGATAGCCTGAATTGTAAACTCCTTGAGAGTCATGTGCTTCTGTATGATTTTTTTCAGAGCCTTTATGGCAGCATCAACCGGTCCGTTGCCTGTTGATGCCTCCTCGAACTTCTGTCCGGATATGTCGAGTCCGATACTTGCCACACTCTTTACGCCCATTCCTGTTGTTACCTGTAGGAAGTCGAGTTTCACGGCATGTGCCTCTGCCCTATCGGCTCCTGCAAGCATGAGAACATCATCGTCGTTTATCTCCTTCTTTTTGTCGGCAAGGCGCAGGAACTGCTGGTATATCTTGTCAAGTTTGTCGTCGTCAGCATAATTAACTCCGAGAACAGACAGGCGATGTTTCAGAGCTGCCCTTCCGCTGCGTGCCGTGAGGACAATAGAGTTATCGTCTACACCAACATCCTTTGGGTCTATAATCTCATACGTCGTAACATTTTTGAGCACTCCGTCTTGGTGAATGCCACTGGAATGTGCAAAGGCATTGCGACCTACTATTGCCTTGTTGGGCTGCACCGGCATATTCATCAAACTGCTAACCATACGACTTGTGGCACATATCTTCTGAGTGTTTATGTTTGTCTCTATGCCGAGGCCTTTATGACACTTCAATATCATGGCAATCTCCTCAAGAGCCGTGTTTCCGGCTCTCTCACCAATACCGTTTATTGTAACCTCTACCTGTCTTGCTCCATTCTGCACTCCACAGAAGGTATTTGCCGTTGCCATACCAAGGTCGTTGTGGCAATGTGTGGAGATGATAGCCTTGTCGATGTTGTCAACATGTTCCATCAGGTATTTTATTTTCTCGCCATACTCTTCCGGCAAGCAATATCCCGTAGTATCTGGAATATTAACTACTGTGGCTCCAGCCTTTATCACAGCCTCAACGACACGGGCGAGATATTCGTTGTCGGTGCGACCGGCATCTTCGGCATAGAACTCAACGTCGTCAACATAACGACGGGCATATTTAACTGCAGCTACGGCTCTCTCTATTATCTCCTCGCGGTTACTGTTGAATTTGTATTTTATATGCGAATCGCTTGTCCCTATTCCTGTATGTATTCTCTTGTGACGTGCATATTTTAAAGCTTCCGCCGCTACATCGATGTCTTTTTCTACCGCTCTTGTCAGAGCACAAATCGTAGGCCATGTTACAGCCTTTGATATTTCTATTACCGAATTGAAATCACCAGGACTTGATATCGGGAAACCTGCTTCAATGACATCAACTCCAAGTTGTTCAAGTTGGCGTGCCACCTGTATTTTCTCTACGGTGTTCAACTGACAACCCGGCACTTGTTCGCCGTCTCTCAATGTGGTATCGAATATAAATAGTCTGTCGCTCATATTATTTTATTTTTACTATTACGTTAGTTTCTAATTCTAATCTCTACTCGCCTCTTTCTATATATGGGAATTGTTATAGAGAGGAATAAATAAATTTATTATCTACTTTATGAGATATCAATAACGATTGTATGGATAAAATAAAGCCTTTCTCACTTCTCAGTGGAAAGGCCTCATCTTTAATAACACACATCACTATGATATAACACATGCCTTTTCACCTTCAACTCCATTCTGTAGTTGTAGTAGATGTAGGCTGCGAAAAACATTAGTCTTTTTCATATTTTACTGTTTTCTGCTTCTGTCGCTATACGACTTCTGCCGGTTATTTATGTTTGTTGATGCAAAGATATAACTTTATCTTATTTAAAACAAGCATTTCATAACTTTTTATATCATTATTTTTATAAATCAATATTTTTAACACGTTATTTCTTTCATTATCTCATTATATACATTATTTATATAGGGAAAATGCAACTTGACTTTCGGATTTATACAGAAAAAAATATTCTACCCCACTTAGGATAAAAAAAGAAACAGCTCCGTATCGCAGAAATAAAGTTTAGCGATACGGAGCTGTTCATTACAGAAGTTTTCGGATTTATACGAAACTTCAATTATTCATTATATAAATCCTTCAGACAAGTATTGTCAGAATTCAACCGAGATGCGGGCATTTATCTGGCGACCCGTAAGGTAGTTTGGTACAGCGTATTGCTGATTGGTAACATCTGTAATCCAATAATACGAGTTCACGTTGTTTATGCCGAAGAGGTTCAGACAATCGATGCCAAGCCATACATTTTTGAAAATAGACTTTTTCTCACTCTTCTCCCTGTCGAAGAGACGGTAGCTCATTCCGATATCGGCACGCTTGTATGCCGAGGCACGGAACTGCATTGTGGAGAGGTCGCGGTGTGGCGGACCAAACGGCAGTCCATCGGCAAATGCCAGTTTCAGCGACATTCGCCATTTGTCTGTACCCGGGAAATAATCCGTGAAATAAAGGTTCAGCGCATACCTCTGGTCTGTTGGCATAGGCACACTCCTGCCATTGAGGTTTATCTTTGTATCCATAAGTGAGAAGCTCACCCACGAATCTGTACCTGGAACAAACTCGCCATACAGTTTCAGATCAAGTCCCATGGCATGTCCGCTAACTTGCTGACTTGCATCATATACGATTTTCACATTGTTTACGCTATACGGTACTATATTGCCTAAAGCTTTATAGTATGCCTCGGCAGTAAATTTATACGGACGGTCGTTCATCTTGAACTTATAGTCGTAGGCTGCAATGAAATGTATTGAACGCTGACTTTTTATCTTACGATTGAGAGTGGCGTATGTTGTTCCGTCGACGGTTGTCGTATCACGAAGCTCCTTGAAGAAAGGTGCCTGATAGTAAAGTCCGGTGGCAAAGCGTAGTGTTACGTTATTGTTAAACGGTGGCACGATACTCAGCGAAACCCTCGGACTTATTATCGTTTCACGATTGAAGTTCCAGTGGCTGAAACGCAGTCCATAGTTAAGGGTAAAGAATGTATGCTGCCCACTGCTCATAAAGCGGTACGTATCCTGCACATAAGCTTCAAGACGGTTGGCATTAAGTTTGTTTCGGGCATTTAGCGAGTATATCATTTTCATATCCTCACCTGTATGCGGGATGTTGTATCCACTGGAGTCGCGCATTTCGTACTCCTTGCTGTACTCGTCGATATGCTCAAGTTTATACGTAAGTCCAGCCAGCACTTCATGTCGCTTCGCCTTATGCTGAAAGGCAAGCTTCACACTCTTCACGTTTGCCTTTAGATAATTTCGTGCATGCTCCATATATGTACCGACGCCGAGATTCTCACTCGTTTCGGTCTGAGTAAGCCAATACTGTCCCTGAATGTCATATTTCTCCTGTTCATTAGTGCTATAAGCCGAACCGATGAGCGAAAGAGACGTTTTGTCGGTAAAATGACGAGTAATGGTAAAGGTTCCGAAATACGTGCGGAATAGGTCTTTCTCCTTTCCATCGTAGTACACTTTAAACGACTTTACATTTTCCATCGTTCCAAAGCTTGTCTCACGGTCTGACGGAGTAAAATTATAATGATTCTCAGATATGTCTCCCATAAGTTCTATCGACCACCGCTTGTTTGGACGGAACGTGAGATACGTCTGATAGTCAAGGAAATTTGGGTTATACTCTCCCTTCGTTTGAAGCGACCCAAGGAGATAGCGGTTCGTTTTATAACGTAGTCCGTTGCTCCAGGAGAATTTTTTATTGCTCACACCAACATAAGCCGATGC
>DBKQ01000047.1 GCA_002298545.1 Prevotella sp. UBA746 | reverse complement strand
AAAGATAATGCAAATCGAATGCAATACAAGCCAAACTTGTTTGGATTTATTGCTGAGATGCAGCTTATCTTATGCAAAGATAATATATTTTTATTGATAATGAGCTACAGATATTAAGTATTATTATTACCTTTGCAATAATTAATAAATTATAGATATGGAAGATAATGAAACAAATAAGGAAATGAAACTGCGTGGTTTCCGCTCATGTGTGGCAACAGCCATGCAAACTGTATTCGGCAATATAACAGGCTTGATAAAGGGAAATTGGAAAATGCTATTGCCGCTAACTGTTATTTTAGCAGTTATTCATACTTGTTTCGACTGTATCATGCCCGGCATTATGTATGTAGGTTTTGAATTTCACGGCATACAGCTAATGATAATTTCTGTTTTTTCGTTTGTTGCAAACTTTCTTGCATATGTATTGGCATATTCCATAGTCAACAAACAAGGGTTTGCGTGGAATCTCAAGCGGCTGCTGTGGCTTTTGCCTATAAACGTGGCTTTTGCAATTGCGTTCGTACTTCTTGGCATTGCTGCAAGTTTCATATATGCTTATCTAAGTAAGAACCCTGCACAAATACCGTTGCTGAGCATTATTGCCATATTCTTGCTTACAGTCCCTGTTGCTGTAATCTTCTGCTTGCCTATGCTGTTTGTCAACTGCCGGTATATGATGGAACCTAAGCTAAAGCTGCGTAAATCCTTCGGGGAGAGTTATGCAGCCGGAATGAGAAGTTGGGGATTTATCTTTGCAACTTACTTTGCTGCAAGTCTATGTGGCATGATAATAACAGCTGTTCTATGTAGTCCGGCGATTATAATAAATACAGTTCTGAATGTTTCTTCGTATGGCACTGCGGCGTATGGCGACCCTTCTGGACTGCCTTCGTATTTTGTACCACTTGACTTTGTCGTTTCGCTCTACACCAGTGCAATTTACATTACACTTTTACTGTTTATTACCTACACTGGATATTATGTCTACCAAACTGTAAGTTGCAAACTTATAGCAAGGAATGAACGAAAAGCCAATGTTGCCGGAAACAACTGAAAAGAGATGAATTTCTTATAATAAAAACAACGGAAACAATATAAACACAATATATCGCATGAAACAAAGGTATCTATTTATAGACCGCGACGGCACAATAGTAGAGGAGCCGACTGACGAACAGGTTGACTCTTTCGAAAAGCTTAGGTTTAAGAGGGATGTCTTCAAAGCCCTCTCGTTTATAACCAGCCACTTAGACTTCAAGCTTGTTATGGTGTCAAACCAGGACGGACTTGGTACGGAATCCTTTCCTGAGGAAAATTTCAAACCTGTACAGGATTTTATTTTGCAGACACTTGAAGGCGAAGGGATACGTTTCAGCGATGTCCTTATTGACAGGCATTTTCCTGAAGACAATAGTCCTTACCGCAAGCCCGGTATAGAGATGCTGCGCAAATATATCGAAGACGAGAACTGCGATATGGCTGGAAGCTTCGTAATCGGCGATAGAGAAACAGACCGCCAGTTGGCTGAAAATCTCGGCTGCGGGGCTTTTATCCTTGACGATAGCGGAAGCAGCTGGATGAAAGTGGCAGAGCTGTTGTTTGCCGGAGAACGTATCGCCAGGATAGAACGAAAGACGAAAGAAACAAATATCTCTGTTGCTATGAATCTTGACGGCAGTGGCAAATGCGACATCAAAACAGGACTTGGCTTCTTTGACCACATGCTGGAGCAGATTGCGAAACACGGAATGGTTGACTTGTACATAAGGGCAACGGGAGATTTGAATGTCGACGAACACCACACTATCGAGGATACGGGCATAGTAATCGGAGAATGCCTGAGAAAGGCTCTTGCCGACAAACGAGGTATCGAGAGGTACGGATTTTCCTTGCCTATGGATGATTGCCTGTGTCAGGTGGCACTCGATTTCGGTGGCAGACCATGGCTGGTGTGGAAGGCTGAGTTCCACAGAGAATATATTGGTGATATGCCTACAGAAATGTTCCAACATTTTTTCAAGAGCCTTAGCGATGCTGCCATGATGAACCTGAATATCAAGGCAGAAGGCTACAACGAACATCATAAGATTGAAGGCATCTTCAAAGCCTTTGCGCGCTCGATAAAAATGGCTGTCCGCAGGGATATATACAAATATACGCTGCCGTCGACAAAGGGAACACTGTAGAGTCTTATAATCTTACATTTATACCGCGACTTTTAAGGAACGCCTTTAGGTCGCGGATTTTTATTTCTCCAAGATGAAACACGCTTGCAGCAAGGGCGGCATCTGCATACCCTTCTGTAAATGCCTCAAGGAAATGCTCCTTCTTCCCTGCCCCGCCGCTTGCAATAACAGGAATGGAAAGCTCTTCATACAAAGTGTGTAAGGCATCATTGGCAAAGCCCTCGCGTGTGCCGTCGTGGTTCATGCTGGTAAAGAGAATCTCGCCTGCGCCACGTCTTTCTGCTTCTTTTGCCCAGTCGAAGAGCATGTGGTCTGTTGCTATTCTGCCTCCATTCATATAGCATCGCCACCCGTCTTCGTCAAGTCTGGCATCAATGGCACATACGCATACCTGTGAGCCAAAGCGAGTTGATATGTCGTTTATAAGCTTTGGGTTTCTCAATGCCGCACTGTTTACGCTGACTTTGTCGGCACCGGCATACAACAGGCGTTCCACGTCTTTGATGTCATTCACGCCTCCGCCTACTGTAAAGGGGATATTTATTTCCTTGGCTATGCGGCTAACCACATCCGTGAAAGTGTGCCTTTCTTCGGAGCTTGCTGTGATATCAAGAAAAACAAGCTCGTCAGCTCCAGCTTCACTATACATCTTTCCCATCTCCACCGGATCACCAATATCCTTGAGATTTACAAAGTTCACCCCCTTTACAGTCTTTCCGTTTTTCACGTCAAGACACGGTATAATTCTTTTTGCCAATGTTCCGCTCATAGAGAAAATGTTTTGTCGTTTAAGTCCTCCGGTGTTATCTTGCCCTCATAAAACGCTTTACCTACCACGACGGAAGGAACGTTTATTCTGTTCAGTTGTCTGATGTCGTCAATTCCCGAAACCCCACCGCTTGCTATCAGGTTGATGCCTGGAAACAATTCCAAAATGCTTTCATACAGGCTACACGACGGTCCGTTGAGCATTCCGTCGCGTGAAATGTCTGTACACAGCACATTCTTTACTCCGAGTGCCACATATCTCTTCAAGAAAGGCACGAGTTCTATAGAAGTGTCCTCCTTCCATCCGTTGACGCTGATTTTCCCGTCTCTCACGTCAGCACCGAGGATTATCCGTTCCGGACCATACTTGTCAAGCCATTTATTGAAAAGCTTCTCTTCCGTTACGGCTATGGAGCCTACCGTGACGAATGTTGCCCCATTGGAAAATGCCTTCTCGACGTCCTCGTTGCTCTTTATGCCGCCTCCGAAATCTACAGCCAGACTCGTCTCTTCTGTGATGCGGCGCAGGGTGTCGTAGTTTACAATATGTTTCGACTTTGCCCCGTCAAGATCAACAACATGCAGTCTTCTGAATCCCATCCGCTCGAAATTCTTCGCAACTTCAAGTGGGTCATCGGCATAAACCTTCTTCTGTGCATAGTCCCCCTTGGAAAGTCTTACACACTTGCCTCCGATAATGTCAATTGCCGGTATTATATTTATCATTTCCTTTCCCTCCTGCTTTAAATTTGCTGTTGTGGATTATAGTGTTTACGTCATTTGCAGATTGATATAAAGTTCTCAAGAATGATGCTACCCACGTCGCCACTTTTCTCTGGGTGAAACTGTGTAGCATAGAAATTCCCCTTATGCAATGCGGCACTGTATGGGTGGATATAGTTAGCCGTAGCTATCGTCTCGCTGCATAGTGGTACGTAGTAGCTGTGTATGAAATAAACATAGTGGTCTGTTTTGTCAATCCTGTCAAAGAGGGCTGATTTTGTATCGTATATTTTGTTCCAGCCCATTACCGGGACTTTCTGTTCGTGCCGTTCCGGACGGAATCTCTTCACGTCGGTGTCAATAATCCCCAAACAGTCTGCGTCGCCCTCTTCTGAATGGTGGCAGAGCAACTGCTGCCCTATGCATATTCCTAATAGTGGCTGTCTGGCGTTGCGAATTACATCGTCAAGATGTCGCTCGCGTAAATATGCCATGGCGGAACTTGCCTCTCCTTGACCTGGGAGTATTATACCGTCGGCTTTTGATATGAGTTCCACGTCATCCGTAAATGTCGGGACAACTCCAATTCTCTCAAGAGCATTGAGAACACTCCTTACGTTGCCTGCGTTGTATTTTATGACGACAATATTCATTACATTAGCTCCTTTTGTTTACATTATTTTATGACAAATGTGGCATAAATCGGAATTTGTTTTGCAAAAGTAAGAAAAATAAAGCTTAATGCAATGCTTTTTCTGAAAAAAGCAATAAGATGAAAGTAGAATTCTTGTAATAGAAGCGATATATTTGTGAATATATTTTTTTATATGTACTATAATTGCTAAATTTGCACGATACATAAATATGTAGTATGAAATATAACAGGCATCAGTAAAACCACAGCTTGTAGTAATATAACACATTATTAATATGAAGAAATTTGCATTGCTAGCATTTGTATTCCTGTCTGCAATAACAGTTAGTGCCGACAATATCGAAGAAGTATTTGTCAATATGCCAGACAGTATTATACCTTATTTAAATATGAGTATACGCACGGATATGGTAGACAAATACAAGAGCAAGACTCATATAGAAACAAAAAATCTGCTCGATGGTGAGAGTCTGATTATAAAGATGGCAGACAACTATATCGACATGCAGCTGAATAAGGTTACAAACTTGAGCATTGCACAGCTGGAGAAAAACGACTCTACCAAAATCTTATGTCTTGTCAAGACCTACGGTAATCCGGCAATAGAGAGTAGTGTGGGGTTCTATACTTCAGACTGGAAAGTTATTGCTGACAATAGTTTCGGGTTGCCGGACTTTTCAGACAGTAAGGTGATGACTGATATGCTTACTTGCTGCCCCGACACAATGTCGACAGAGAGATTTAAAGATATCCAGAAGACTATAGAGCCTGCTATGGTGACTGCAACACTTTCTGAGGACAATACAATAAATGTCTTTATCAATTGTCCTCTTCTTACTAAAGAAGAAAATAAGGCTCTTGATACGATAAAAAAGCAAAAATCATTTAAATGGGATGGTAATATATTTAAATAGTGTTTAAATATAACCATTTCTATTGTAAAAAGCTTGCAGATATGAAAAATGTTCGTATCTTTGCAATGTGTTTTTCATGGTATTAGATTATTAAGGTTAATAAAAGATTGGTTGTCGTGAGACAATCAATTTTTTTGTGTTTATATAGTGTTCTCCTCTCTGTTAATAAAGGTGTCTTCTTGTATTATTGTTCTCCCTGTTATTTGTCATTGTTCTCTTTTTATTTTAACCTCTTTCTTTTAATGGTCAAACATAATATTTACATCTTCTAAACATAGTACTTGCGTATAGTCTTTATGTTGTTTTACAGAATTATATGCCCTATTCCACCACGTGAAGCATTTTAAATTTCCTTTCAATGGCGGAGCAGTTTCCCTTATAGCTCATAAGGGAATTCTGTTCAGAAGCTTGCTTATTTTTCCGAGCGTGAGGATTTTATTTAAAGGGGAGACGGGAGAGGGGAAGACACCGTCTAAGATGAATACAGAAATTCATATTCTTTGCGTGTTTCAGTTTTGTTTTCAGTGTTTCAAAAGTGTTTCATTTCAGAAATGAAACAAAAATACATATAATTCTCTGATTATAAAGAAGTTAAAGTGTTTCACTACTGAAACAAAGACTTGTTTCTGAAACGCTTGCTGTTTCACGCCTGAAACACCTTAACTATCTATATATCAATTAATTAAATACGATTTTGTTTCAAAAAATTTTTGAAACACTTTTGAAACACTTTCATGAAACACGGCCATTATTTTTCATCTTTCTTACTTAATTTATTACCTTTTGCTATACGACAAACAGTACTTATGCTCGTCCCCAACTTATCCGCAATCTGTCTGTACGACAACCCGTTCGGCTGCTTCAGTTCGTGTATGATGTCGCGTTCCAGTTCAGCCTTCTCCGTAGTATGTTAAGTTTAAAATATAGTTGATGTTAGTCATTATCTATTTTAGCAGAGCGAAAAATGCTCATTACTTGTATGGTAAAGGTTAATAATAATTAAATATATGGGGTAAAATATCGTTCGTATTATGAAGATAAGGAGAAAATGAGTAAATTTGCAGCCGATTTTAATTCGTCAAGGCTCAAATAAGTTGCGACACGAAGTCGTGCGCCTTGCGGAACAAACCCGTTTAAAGTAATAAAATGTACGCAATCGTAGAGATTAACGGTCAGCAGTTCAAGGTTGAGGAGGGCAAGAAATTGTTCGTTCATCACATGCAGAACGCTGAAGAGGGTCAGACTGTAGAGTTTGACAAGGTTCTCCTCGTAGACAACGACGGAGACGTAAAGATTGGTGCCCCAGTAGTAGAGGGCGCAAAAGTTGTATGTGAAGTTGTTAACCCACTCGTTAAGGGTGACAAGGTTATCGTCTTCAAGATGAAGCGCAGAAAAGACGAGCGCAAGCACGCTGGTCATCGCACTCACTTCACACAAATCTCAGTTAAACAAGTAATCGCTTAAAAAAAAGGAGGACTAAGAGAAATGGCACATAAAAAAGGTGTAGGTAGTTCTAAGAACGGCCGTGAGTCAGCTTCACAGAGATTAGGCGTTAAGATTTGGGGTGGCCAGAAGGTTATCGCCGGCAACATCATCGTTCGTCAGCGCGGTACAAAGCACAACCCAGGTCAGAATGTAGGTATTGGTAAGGATGATACTCTTTACGCTCTTACAGACGGAGTTGTAAACTTCCACAAGGGTCGTAAGAACAGAAGTATCGTATCTGTACTACCTGAGGCAGAAGCATAACAATAAAAAAACTTATTCCAAACAAACATATAGTCTCCCACACTCGGGAGACTTTTTTTATGCCCGTTTCATCACATTGATAAATGCGAAACTTATTTTATTATAAGTCTGTCTTATATAAAAAACAACAGAAACGACATTTACATCAAAAATAACTTTACGGTATGACGGCCATTGTTGTTGGCTATCCCATTCGTTGTTTTTGTTGTCAATGTCATTCCTGCTGTCTGAATTGTTTTTATATTTAGCCAATATACAGTTAGGAAAATAATTTATCGTTCCTAAATCTTTTTAGTTCCTAACTTTTTGTCCATCATTTCGGCTGCTCTTCTTCCGTCGCCCATGGCAAGGATAACAGTTGCTCCGCCCCTCACGATATCGCCGCCGGCATAAATCTCAGGAATAGAACTCTGCATGTTGTCGTCAACGGCAATAGTATTTTTCCGTCCGAGTTGCAAGCCCTCGACTGATTTAGGGACAAGCGGATTAGGCGACACGCCGACAGCAACAATAACTTGGTCGGTATCCAAAGTAACTGTCTTTCCCTCAATAGGCTGCGGTCTTCGTCTTCCACTTTCGTCAGGTTCGCCAAGCTCCATAACTTGTAATACGACCTGTTTGACAGCCCCGTGTTCATCGGCAAGATACTCAATAGGATTATGCAAGGTAAGGAATCTTATACCCTCTTCCTTAGCATGGCGTACTTCCTCAAGCCTTGCCGGCATCTCTTGTTCAGAGCGTCTGTAGACGAGCGTAACGTTAGCTCCGAGTCTGCGAGCCGTGCGACAAGAGTCCATTGCTGTATTTCCGCCGCCCACAACAACAACGTTCTGCCCGAAATTCATTGGCGTATCCATGGTAGGGTCGGCAGCATCCATAAGGTTCACACGTGTAAGATATTCATTGCTCGACATTATGTTTATGGCATTCTCTCCCGGTATATTCATAAAGTTGGGCAGTCCGGCACCGCTGCCGATAAAGATTCCCTTGAATCCCTGCTCTTTAAGTTGTTCAACGCCAATGGTTTTTCCAACGATGCAGTCGCAAGTAAATTCAACACCGAGTTTTCTGAGATTGTCAATTTCCTTCTCCACGATGGCGTTAGGCAGTCGGAATTCCGGAATACCGTATTTCAACACACCGCCAATTTCGTGTAGGGCTTCAAACACATGAACGTCGTAGCCCTTCTTTGCCATGTCGCCGGCAAAGCTCAGACCAGACGGTCCGCTTCCTACAACAGCCACTTTAATGCCGTTGCTTTCAGTCCTTTCAATAGGAACGCCTCCGCTTTCCCTCTCGTAATCGGCAGCAAAACGCTCAAGGTATCCTATTGCCACGGCAGACTTGTTCATCTTCAGGTGAACGCAGTGGCTCTCGCATTGTTTTTCTTGCGGACAGACCCTACCGCAGACGGCAGGCAGCGACGAAGTGTTTTTCAATACCCGAGCCGCTCCGATAATGTTTCCGCGCTCGATATTCTTGATAAACGACGGGATGTCGACAGATACGGGGCATCCGGTGATGCATCCCGGGTTGGCGCAGTCAAGACAGCGTTGAGCCTCCCGCTGAGCCATTTCAAGAGATATTCCCTTGTTAACTTCCTGCTTGCGATGGTGAATTCTGTATTCAGGGTCAAGTTCCGGCATGCAGACCCTTTCTATTGCCGTTCTTTCCTTTGGCTTTATCGTTTTGCGCAGTTCCGTGCGCCATGGAGCATTACGGTCCTTCAGCTGAGAGATACTTTCTTGAGGTTCTGCTGATGCTTCAGAAGTTGCATAACAAGGTGAATTTTCTATATTGTTGCCAACCTTCACGGAGGCGAGATGCTCTTCGAAGTGTTCCATTTCCTCTCGTTCAGCATTCTTAAAGGTTCCCATTCTGCTCATCATCTCGTCCCAGTCGACGAGAGCTCCGTCGAATTCCGGTCCGTCGATACACACAAACTTTGTCTTGCCGCCAATTGTCAGTCGGCATGCTCCGCACATACCCGTGCCGTCAACCATTATGGTATTGAGCGAGACGTCGGTAGGAATATTGTATTTCTCGGTCAGCTTGCAGCAGAATTTCATCATTATAGGCGGTCCGATGGCAAATACCTTGTCGATATGTTCCTGGTTGATAATTTTCTCCATTCCAACGGTAACGACACCCTTTTCCCCTTTTGAGCCGTCGTCGGTCATGACGATAAGCTGGTCGCTACTGTCTCTCACCTCGTCTTCAAGAATGATAAGCTCCTTTGTCCTTCCGGCAATAACCGAGAGAACTCTATTGCCCGCAGCTTTCAGCGCTCTTATGATAGGCAGCATGGGGGCCGTTCCCACTCCGCCGCCGGCACAGAGCACGGTTCCGTAATTTTCTATCTTCGTCGGTGATCCGAGTGGTCCTACTATGTCCTCCACGTAGTCGCCCTCGTTAAGGTTGCATAGTTTTTTCGACGACAGTCCCACTTGCTGCACCACGAGAGTAACAGTACCCTTTTCGGTGTCGGCATCGGCGATAGTTAGTGGCATTCTCTCGCCATGTTTATCCACTCTTACGATAACGAAATTTCCGGCTTTTCTGCTCTTGGCGATAAGCGGGGCTTCTATTTTGAAGAGGAAGACCCTCTCTGAGAATTGTTTTTTTTCTGTAATTTTAAACATATAATGAGATAATAGTTAGAGTTAATTAGGTAAAGACTTTTCCTTTGCAAATTTAATACAAATATGTAGAAATAAAAAGAAAGAGAGGAAATATTTTTATTCCTCTCCTTCTGTGTCGTCGCTAATAGTAAGTTGCTTCAAGTCGTAAAAACTGCCGTTGTAGATATTGAAATCAACATATCCCTTTATGCCCGGCAAGCGTCCGGCATCTGTATGTTGCCAAAATTTCCACTCGCCTTTGTATTCAATCTTGTCCACATAGTAATGGGCTATCCAGTAGGGGTAGTCGTCGAACACGGGATTGTTTAGGTTTGTCATCTTAAACTTATAATAAGTATAGATAATCGGCTTCACGTGGTACCTGTCTTCTACGATATGCAGCCATGTGAGTACATCTCTTTGGAAATCCTCCACACTCTTGTCGGCGGGTTTGTGTTCCACATCGAGAACGGGAGGCAGATCGCCCACCTCGAGCGGTACTTTATCAAGGAAGAAGTAAGCCTGCTGCCTTGCCGAGGATTTGTTGCTCCAGAAATGGTAAGCCCCTCTTATAAAGCCATATTCGCGAGCTTGCTGAAAGTTTTCGTTAAATGAAGGGTCAATTTTGCTTGCTCCCTCTGTGGCTTTCATCACTACAAAGCGTATAGGACTTTTTTCTATCATTGCGTTCTGCAGCAGTTCCCAGTCTATTTTCCCCTGATAATGACTGATGTCAATACCTCTTATTTCATATCCGTCGGGGTATTTGGCGTCTCCGTAGAGTGCACGCCATCTAAACCCGAGCGGACTGACGAAAAAGTAATAGAATGCCCATACATAAGCCACGACAACCAAAATGCCTCCTGTCCACCACGCCATTTTCGTTCGTGAGCCGAAGAGCATGCCGGCAATCGATGTCTTATTTTTCCTGCCCCTTTTCCTGTTTGGGGCAACCTGTCGTTTTCTTACAGTCTTACGCCTTCTATTAGCTTCCATTTCATGTTATCCTTATCCTTAAACCTTGTGTATTTCTTTTTCATCCCCTTAAATTACATTATCATAAGAGGGCATCAAATTTTCCTATTCCTTAGAGTTTTCCAGCGCCAGAGTAATTGTAGTACGGTCGCACACCTCAGGTGGTCCCCAATACTGGATAGGTCCCGGATAGACGAAAGAAGTTTCCTTAGCCCATTCGTCGCGGTGCATCTCGAGTTCCTTAAACGGCTTGCCGTTTAGGTCGACCAGCGCTTTGCATATTACCGGTTTCATTTCTCCGTTTCTGCGCTCCATGTTAAGTAGTGAAGTGAGTGGGAAACCGCCAGCCTTCCATTCGTCGTGTGGGGCGATAGTGTTTCTTACCGTTGCCATGTATCCCGTCTTGCCGTTAGCCACGAGATGTGCGGCACTTGCTCCGAGTGCATAGCAGTAATTGGTGTCGAAGTTAGAAGGAGGGGCGCAGCGTCCTTCATATCCGAAGAAGTGGTGCTGAGAGCTGAACTTGCCCTTGAATTTTCCTTCACTCTTCCATTTCTTCAATCTTGCTCCACACATTCTGGAAATAAGCTTTTCTGTTTCAATAAGTGAAACTTGTACATTTCCGTGAGGGTCTCTGTCGAGAGAAAGCTGTCTGGCGACATCATTAGGCAGGGTCTCGAAAGTGTCCCTGTTCTTTTCTGATAGGTGTTGCAAGATGTATTCCCTCTGTTCGCCGTGGCTCAAGAATCTGTATTCGTCGCCATGCAATGCCAGCAAGTCGTTAAGCTCGTCGATAAGTCTGCCGATTGCCGGTATGAATTCTATAAGTCCTTCAGGCACGAGCACTACTCCATAATTCATTCCTCTTTCGGCGCGGTAGGCAATGACATTACATATCTGGTCGATAATCTGGTTAAGGCTCATGTCCTTCTCTTTTACCTCTTCGGATATCAGACATACGTTAGGGTGGCACTGCAGGGCGCATTCAAGGGCAATATGACTTGCCGAGCGTCCCATTAGCTTAATGAAATGCCAGTATTTGCGAGCCGAATTGCAGTCGCGTTCTATGTTTCCGATCAGTCCGGAATAGACTTTAGTGGCTGTGTCGAATCCGAATGAGGTTTCAATTTCCTTGCACTTCAGGTCTCCGTCGATAGTCTTGGGCACTCCGATAACCTGTATTCCATAGCCTTTCGCCTTGAAATATTCGGCAAGGACACAGGCGTTAGTGTTAGAGTCGTCGCCTCCCACAATGACGAGAGCTTTTATATTAAGGTATTTAAGTATCTCGTATCCCTTTTCAAACTGTTCTTCGGTTTCGAGTTTAGTTCTTCCTGAACCAATCATGTCGAAGCCTCCCGTGTTGCGGTAGTCGTTGACAAAGGTTTCAGTAATCTCTATATATTTATGCTCTACAAGTCCTCCCGGTCCCAACAGAAATCCGAAAAGTCTGTTGTGTGGGTTCAGTTTCTTCATTGTATCGAAGATACCTGTGATGACATTATGTCCGCCAGGGGCCTGTCCGCCACTGAGGATTACGCCGACGTTGGTCTGCTCATGAAAGTTTTCCTCTCCTTCTACGAATTCCACTACAGGCATTCCGTAGGTGTTAGGGAAAATCTTCTTGATTGTTTCCTGGTCAGCAATACTTGCCGTGGCTTCCTCCTCCTTCAGTGCCACGGCTGTCCTCAATCCTTTTGGAAGAGTAGGCTTGTAGGAATCTCTCGCTCTTTGAAATGCGCTTTTTTCCATAATATTTATTTTAAGTTTTTAGTTTGCAATGTTATTAAATGTTGTAGACAATGTTATAATGTTTATTCTGGCACAGATCATCAGGCATTACATTATTATTTGTTTTAGCCGATGTTGTTTTCGAGTTGCAAATGTAGCAATATAAATTAACACTTGCAAATTTTTTGTCGTTTTTGTTCACACTGTAGAATACGGACAGCCCCAAAGTGTCAATAGCCTTTGTTCGTCAATTTGTTACAGGCGCAATGAAGAGTGAATGTATATTATGAAATGTATGTTATATGAAAAGGGCTGTTTCTATTCTTAGAAGGAATAAAAAACTTCCATAATAAAATTATTACCTTAAATTAATTGAGAACAAAAAATATCAGTAAAAATGGTGAGAAAATTTTTCTGTAATAAAAATAATTCATATATTTGTCTCGAAAATGCAACTTATTATAACTAAAACATTGAAAACATGGCAAGTAAAAGAGACATTAAGAAAAGAGTGAATTATATATGCAGCGAACTTTTCGCTGAGTGTGTGGCAACATCTCTGTATGGAGGAAACAAGGACGAGGAAAACGTAAAGGCACTTATGCATACAATTCTGTCTATACACCACGACTATGTGTGCAGAATATCACATGTAGAGCCGGGATTGCCTGCAAAGAAATATTTCTCAGACTTTTCAAAGAATTTCAACGGACAGGTGAATGAAATAATTGACCAAATCTCTAATCTTTAACAAATTAAAATTCAAGCCTTACGAGCTGGCAGACGTGTATTGATATCGACATGTTTGTCAGCTCGCAAGGCTAATTATTTATAATATGACAAAAAACTTTTGCCGGTGGCTACTTTACAGTAGGATGGGATGGAAGAAAGAAGTAACGGTTGACCATCCTGAAAAATTTATCATCTGCCTTGCTCCGCATACCAGTAATTGGGATTTCGTTATCGGACAGCTATATATGCGTGCTGAGGGCTTTCATATCAATTTCCTAATGAAGAAAGAATGGTTCTTCTGGCCGCTCGGGGTGTTCTTTAAACATATTGGCGGCATTCCCGTATGGCGTTCAAAACATACGAGTATGACGGACAACCTTGCCGAAACGGCACGAAAAAGAGACAGCTTCAAGCTTTGCATCACGCCGGAGGGAACGCGGAAACCTGTAGAGGACTGGAAAAAGGGGTTCTATTTCATAGCCTTAAAGGCGGGTCTCCCTATCCTACTCTATGGAGTTGACTATGAAAGAAAGCTCATTCAATGTACAAAGAAAATCATACCGTCGGGCAATCTCGATGCCGACATGAAAGAGATAAAGCTCTACTTCAAGGATTTCAAGGGGAAAAAGCCGGAAAACTTTGTCGTCGGGGAGTTAGACTGAATTTTTAGTGATGAATAAAAAAATCGTAATCGCAGGTGCTATAGTCTTGTTATGCTCTTGCGGAAGCCATAAAAAAGTCGTAAAGGAACCGAAGAGTACATTGCCTACAAGCATTTCTGAAACGAAAGAGAAGAAGAATGCCGAAGATATCGACTATCGCGGACCTCAATGGGTGACAAATGTCTCAAGACTGTGGACTCCGGAAAAGGGGCTGCATGACAGACATTATGCAATATGGGCAAGTCATGGCAAATATTACAATTTGCAGAAAAACGAGTGGGAATGGCAACGACCAAGACTTTTCGGTACTAACGAGGATTTGTTCACGCAGACAATTGTTGTGCCGTATCTGATGCCTATGTTGGAAAATGCAGGAGCCTGCGTGTTTTCTCCGCGAGAAAGAGATTGGCAGAAAAATGAAGTCGTTGTGGACAACGATGATGCAAACGCTGCTTCTGGGTATAAAGAAGACAATTTCCAGCAACGTTGGACTGATGCTGGAACTGAAGGCTTTGGAGGATCGCCAAACGACAGACTTTATGGATCGGCAAATCCTTTTACATGGGGAACTACGCGTAAGGCAAAGACTGCGGCAGTGCCAACCTGTACGGCAACTTACAAACCGCAAATCCCGGAGGATGGCAAATATGCCGTATATGTAAGCTATCCTTCTTTGAAAAAGAGCGTTACGGATGCACACTATACAGTGTGGCATAAGGGCGTGAAAACTACATTCCTTGTAAACCAGCGTATGGGAGGCGGAACGTGGGTATATCTCGGAACCTTTGACTTTGAACGCGGATGCTCCGGGCGAAACTGTGTGACGCTGACAAATGAAAGCGGCGACAAGGGCTTTGTTACGGCAGATGCCGTGCGCTTTGGCGGTGGTATGGGAAATATCGCCAGAGGTGGCACGGTGAGTATGCTGCCTCGTTGTCTTGAGGGAGCAAGGTATTATGCACAATGGGCTGGAGCACCAGACAGCGTGTATAACTCTAAGGCAGGTACTGACGACTATAAAGACGATATAAATGTACGTTCGAGGATGACAAACTGGCTTGCCGGCGGTTCTTGTTATGTCCCTACACATGAAGGGAAAAATGTTCCTATAGAATTGTCGCTGGCTGTTCATAGTGATGCCGGGTATTCTCCTGACGGGAAATCAATATATGGCTCACTTGCTATTTGCACGACAGACTTCAATGACGGAAAGCTGGCAACGGGACTCTCCAGACAATGGTCGAAAAATTTTGCACAGTCTCTGTTAGGTAATCTCAACAAGGATATGAGCCACAGTTTCGGGATATGGGCAGCACGCGATCTTTATGACCGCAATTACTCGGAGACGCGTGTGCCGGAGGTGCCGTCGGCAATAATAGAGACGCTGTCACACCAGAATTTTCCGGATATGGAGATAGCACAGGATCCGTATGCAAAATTTACCATAGCCAGGAGTTTGTATAAATCCATATTGCGGTTTACTGCCCAACGTCACGGGAAGAAGTATGTCGTACAGCCATTGCCGCCAGATGCTCCGATGTTGACATTCGTGGGCGAAGGGGTCGTAGAACTGTCATGGCAGGAGCAACTTGACGATTCGGAACCGACAGCAAAACCTGATAAATATGTTGTTTATACTGCGGCTGGAGATAACGACTTCGACAACGGAGAAATTGTTGACGGGTGCAGGATTAGAATAAAACTGTCTCCTGACGCTTTATATAAATTCAAGGTAACTGCCGTGAATGACGGAGGAGAAAGCTTTCCGTCGGAAACATTGGCTGCCGTATATCACCCGGGGACGAAAAAGACGATACTCGTGGTTAATGCCTTCCATAGACTCTCGGCACCTGCCGTATGCGACAATGATACAGAACAGGGCTTTGACTTCAACGAAGATATGGGAGTTAGCTATGGACTTACCGCAGGATGGTGTGGCAGACAAACAGGATTTGACAAAACAAAAATGGGTAAACTCGGCAACGACGGACTTGGAGCTTCTGGTAGTGAACTCGAGGGACAATTCATTATGGGCAATACTTTCGATTATACCGCAGAGCATGCAAAGGCTATATTGCCTATGAAGAAATACAACGTGGTGAGTATGTCGAGCAAGGCTCTTGAAGCTACAGATACGATCAAGTTAAATAGCTATGCTTGTGTAGATTACATCTTGGGACTGGAGAAAGACTCCAAATGGTCATTGAGAAACTTTAAAACTTTTCCGGCAAAGATTCAAAACCGGTTGCAGAGCTTCATGGACCGTGGCGGAAGTATTCTCGTAAGTGGAGCATTCGTGGGCAGCGACATGACGGGCGACAGTGAACGGCGTTTCTTAAAGGACGCCCTACATATAGAACCGGCAGGACATACAACATCAGACTCAATCTGCGGTATGGGAACAAGTTTTGATATATATTCGCAAATTAATGATAAACATTATGCCGCCCCACATGTAGACAGACTGTCGCCAATATCTCCGGCGTTCTGTTCGCTGACCTATGCCGACGGAACTTCAGCATGCGTGGCATGGCAGGGAACAAGGGGACGGTCAATTGTTATGGGGTTCCCGTTTGAATGTATAAAGTCTGACAAGAAAAAAGCGGTTATAATGAAGGCTTTGTTGAAGTTCTTGGAACAGTAATGGACTTGAACGTAAAAAAACGTTTAAAAGAACTCTCGTTACAAGTTTTTTTGTACCTTTGCATAGAAAACCAAAATTGTAGAATCGAAATGAATAAATATATCTTCTTTTTTGCTGCCATGATTATGGCTACGACAGCAAATGCCCAGAATGTATGGGAGAAGCCTAAAACAGCTGAAACTCAGAATGAAGAGATGACTCTCTCGCAGGAAAGGGCTGCCCAAAAGGCGGAAAGAAAGGCTGAGAAAGACGCTAAGGCAAAGGCTGAGGAAAAATATCTCAGCGGTGCTGTGACTGAACAAAACGACAAGGTGGTATGGGCTGCTGATTTTAACTTCAGTGGCAAGTCGGCGCAAGAATTGTATGATGCTACGCTAAATGCGCTTACAGCTATGATGGGAGATGAAAAAATGCTTGACGGAAGTGCTGTAACACTGCTGAACAAAAACGAGAAAATTATCGTAGCAGCAGGAAAGCAGTGGATTACGTTCAGAAATTCATTTCTCTCACTCGACAGGGCGAAGTTCAACTACACGCTTATTGCTAAATGTTCCGACGGAGCTGTTGAAGTGGAAATGAAAAGGATATTTTTCATGTATGACGAAAATAACGGCAAGGGAGAACACAAGATAACGGCAGAGGAGTCTATAAACGACAAAAACGCCCTAAACAAAAAGAAAACAAAACTTGTGCCGGGGTGGGCAAAGTTCAGGCGCAACGCTGTGGATTCTAAAGAGGAGATATTCAAGCTTCTGAAAGAGAATATAGAGAAGAATCTTAATAAATAATCAGGGAACGGTATTCCTCAAGAAAATGTTCGCTGCCCCTTAGAGGCAGCAAAAACAATAAGTAATTACATGACAGAAAATAATATCATTAACGAGAACGAGGAACAGGGACTGCGCATGCCGGAAAGAAGACATACGAGACCTCAGCGGGAAAGAGGACGATTCTTCCTGCTCAGAAACATCCTGAATATAATATTCATCATTGGTGCCATTGTGGGAATGATTGTATATTTCTTCAAAAACAGTGATGCCGGAACGATTATTGTTCTGGGTGCCATGGCTTTCAAAATGTGTGAATGTGTTATCCGACTCGTGAAATGACAAGAAATAAACTCTACGCCACGATGTTTGCCGCTATGACTTCAATCGCGGCAAATGCGCAAAGCTATAACCAACTTACTGACGATGGAACTTTTACGCAGGCTGGAGCCAATGCTGAAAGTAACTCTTTTAGTGGCGGACGAAGGGATTCCACGAAAGGTAAGGATAAGGTTATACCTAAGGGATTGAAGGTGTGGACGGTGGATGAAAGATTCGGCGACAGAATAATGGCTCGCCCAGACACCGTTCAGCACATGTTTATGAATTCTATCTTCACAACTGGAATGAGGGGGGAATTCAACTCTACTGGAAATCTTGGAGCACCGAGAATAAACAGAATATTTGTGGACAGACAGGCAAGGGAGCAGTTTATGTTTACTCAGCCATACGATTATTTCGTTCAGCCGGTTAGCAACTTTCTATTCACCAATACTCTGTCTCCTATTACGAACCTTACATATAATGAATGCGGTGACCGTACGAATGGAGAGGATCACCTGAAGGCTCTCTTTGGAGTTAACGTGAACAAAAGACTCGGAGTGGGATTCAAATTCGACTATATCTACGGCAGAGGATATTATCAGAATCAAAGTACGGCACACTTTAACTATTCCATGTATGCATCGTATCTCGGAGAAAGGTATAATGCACACTTCCTCTTTTCTACAAATCATCAGAAGGTGACAGAAAATGGTGGTATTACTGACGACAGATACATCACGCATCCTGAGGTCTTCAACGATGATTTTAACGAGGATGAGATACCTACTGTATTGCAGCAGAACTGGAATAGAAACGATAACCAGCATATCTTCTTCAGTCATAGATACAACATCGGATTTAACCGCAAGGTTAAGATGACCGATGAGGAAATAAAGGCGAGAAAATTCGCTATAGAATCGAAAAAAGAAAACGACGAGGAAAAGAAACTCGAAGAGGCAAGAAAGAAAGCCAAAAGAAACGGTACCGAATTTGACGAGCAGGGATATGAAAACGGCAAAAAATCATTCGCTGGAAGACCCGACGGCTCAAAAATTGCCGGTGACGAACCTATAGCGGCGGGGAAAGACGCTACGGGAAGAGTTAAAGTCAATGGCAAAGCTGAAGCAGACTCTCTTGCGATGGCCCAAAGTAAGTTGAAGACAGACACTGCATGGATGAAGAACGAATATGTGCCTGTAACAAGTATTATTCATACGCTAAAATTTGACAACTATAGTAGAATTTATGAAGCGTATGACACACCGGAGAATTTCTATCTCAGCAAGTATGATATAGACAATAAACTCGGGGGGGACTCTATTTATGACAAGACTCGCCACTATGCTCTGAAGAATACTCTTGCACTCGCAATGCTCGAGGGATTCAATAAATGGGCCAAGGCTGGAATAAAGCTCTTTGCTACATCTGAACTCCGACATTTCTCGCTTCCGGCACTCGGGAGCGGAAAGGATTCTTATAATGAACACAATTTGAGTATCGGCGGACAAATATCCAAGACTCAAGGACGTATGCTGCATTATGATGCTACTGCCGAAACCTGGGTTGTTGGAGAAGATGCCGGACAACTGAAAATTGATGCTGATGCAGATCTGAACTTCAAACTGTTTGGAGATACCGTAAGACTCGAAGCAAAGGCTTATTTCTATCGTCTTAACCCTACGTTCTATTATCGTCACTATCATTCACAGCATCTGTGGTGGGACAATGACGGACTCGACAAGGAGATTAGGTCGAGAATAGAGGGTATGTTTACTATAGAAAAGACTAAGACTTCGTTGAGGCTGGCATTTGACAATATAAAAAATTATACATATTTCGCACAGAAATATACTATAACTGATGACTACGGAAGAAGTGGCAATACTGTCAGTGTTAAGCAAAATAGCGGAAATATAAGTCTTATAACAGCCCAGCTCGGACAAGACTTTAAACTCGGACCACTACATTGGGAGAATTTACTGACATATCAGAAATCGAGCAACAGTGATGTTCTCCCAGTGCCGGCAATAAACATATATACGAATTTATACTTGAGATTCAGAATAGCAAAAGTCCTTAATGTTGACCTTGGTGCCGATGCTCGCTATTTTACGAAATACAAAGCACCGGACTATAGTGCGGCACTCGGACAGTTTACCGTGCAGGACAACGGCGAGAATAACGTGAAAACGGGCAACTACCCTATCGTTAACGTATATGCCAACATGCGCCTCAAGCAAGCAAGGTTCTTCTTGATGCTGAGCCATGTCAATGCAGGTAACGGTGAGGCTTTCCTCACACCACACTATCCTCTGAATTCCATGGTGCTGAGATTCGGACTCTCATGGAACTTCTTTAATTAATATAGAAAATAATTTTATAAAAATATGCCTCAAATATCAGTACGCGGACTTGAGATGCCGCAGTCTCCTATCAGGAAGCTCGCTCCTCTTGCTGCCGCAGCAAAGAAAAAAGGAATTAAGGTTTATCATCTTAACATCGGTCAACCGGATCTGCCTACCCCACAGGTAGCTCTCGACGCAATAAAGAATATTGACAGGAAAATTCTGGAATATTCTCCTTCTCAGGGTTATCTGAGCTATAGGGAGAAATTGGTAGGGTATTACAAAAAATACGACATTAACGTTACGCCAGACGATATTATCATAACATGTGGCGGTAGCGAGGCTGTTCTCTTTGCCTTTATGTCGTGTCTTAATCCTGGCGACGAGATTATCGTGCCGGAGCCGGCTTATGCAAACTATATGGCATTTGCAATTTCTGCAGGTGCAAAAATTCGTACGATAGCAACTACTATCGACGAGGGCTTCTCTTTGCCGAAGGTGGAGAAGTTTGAAGAACTCATCAATGACCGTACAAGGGCTATACTTATCTGTAACCCTAATAACCCGACGGGATATCTCTATACAAGAAGGGAGATGAACCAAATCAGAGATATGGTGAAGAAACATGACCTTTATCTCTTCTCCGACGAGGTTTATAGAGAGTATATCTATACCGGTTCGCCTTATATCAGCGCATGCCATTTGGAAGGTATCGAACAGAATGTTGTTCTAATCGACTCTGTCAGTAAGCGATACAGTGAGTGTGGTATTCGTATCGGAGCTCTTATCACCAAGAATAAGGAAGTTAGGCAAGCTGTTATGAAATTCTGCCAGGCAAGGCTCTCGCCACCTCTTATCGGACAGATTGCCGCTGAGGCTTCTCTCGACGCACCGGAAGAATATTACCGTGATGTTTATGACGAATATGTAGAGCGCAGGAAATGTCTTATCGACGGACTTAACCGTATCCCCGGTGTCTATTCTCCTATTCCAATGGGAGCATTTTATACCGTGGCAAAATTACCTGTTGACGACAGTGAGAAATTCTGTCGCTGGTGTCTTGAAGAATTTTCCTACGAAGGCGAGACGGTTATGATGGCTCCGGCAAGCGGCTTCTATACAACCCCGGGAGCAGGACGCAATCAGGTGAGAATTGCTTATGTACTAAAGAAAGAAGACCTTAATAGGGCTCTGTTCGTACTCAGAAAAGCCCTTGAAGCTTATCCAGGAAGAGTTGACGAATAGAGGTTGCATAAAACTGACATGTAAATAACATACAGAATATGAATTTACCGTTTTTTTTAGCGAGAAGAATCTACTCAGACAGCGGTAACGGGAGGAAGGTCAGTAAACCTGCACTCTATATTGCAACAGCTGGTGTGGCTATCGGACTTGCTGTAATGATTATCAGCGTCTGTGTTGTCTTCGGGTTTAAACACACGATAAGGAATAAGGTTATAGGTCTTGGTAGCGATATTACTGTGGCAAGCTACAATACGCTGCATGGCATGGACCAGTGTCCGGTGTTTATCGGAGACAGCATGACGCAGGTGATTGAGCGGACTCCTGGTATCGCCCATATTCAGAAGTATGCCATGACGCAAGGTATACTGAAGACGAACAGCGATTTTATGGGCGTCGCCTTTAAGGGAATTGCAGAAGAATACGATACTACATTCATACATTCTTGTATGAAGGAGGGGGCTATTCCGAAATTTTCTGATAGTAAGGGAAGCAATAAAATCCTCGTATCGAAGAATATTGCCGACAAACTGAAAATCAAGGCTGGTGATAAGATTTTCGCATACTTCATAAACGGTACCGATATAAGGGCAAGACGCTTTACTGTGAGTGGAGTGTATCAGACAAACTTGACAAAGTTTGATGAGGCTCTCTGCTTTTGCGACTTGTATACTGCTTCCAAAATAAATGGATGGCAACCGGGACAGGTTACTGGTGTAGAAATCAGTATAAAGGATTTTAAGCGAATTGATACTGCTGCTGACTATCTGGTGAAAAATGTAAACCGGGTAACAGACAAGTTCGGAAGCTCGTTCTCGTCGGAAACGGTTCAGGAAATGTATCCGCAAATCTTTTCATGGCTTGACTTGCTCGATCTAAATGTTTGGATTATTCTTGCCCTTATGACATGTGTTGCTGCTATCACTATAATATCAGGATTACTGATAATAATATTGGAGAGGACAACAATGATTGGCTTGCTGAAATCTCTCGGGTGCAGAAATAGTGTTGTTAGACATACTTTCATGTGGTTTGCTACTTTCATCGTTGGAAGGGGTATTCTTATAGGAGACATAATTGGCATAGGAATAGTCTTGCTGCAGAGTATGACGAGAATCGTAAAGCTTGATGCTTCTGTATACTATGTAGACTATGTTCCGGTAGAATTTAATATACCGCTTATTGTTGCTATTAACATCGCGACATTGGCGGTTTGTCTGCTGGCTTTTGTAGGACCGAGTTTTATCGTCTCTCATATCACACCGGCAAAGTCTATGAAATATGAGTAGTAGATATTTCCTATTATTGCACCATAACTTTTTTTGTCAAGGCATAATATTTTTATTTATATGAAGAATTCTGCTAAATTTATAGTTATTCTCGGTATTGCGCTTACGCTCACTGCAAGTAATGTCTATGCACAGCGCAAGACAAACAGAATACAACAAAGGAACAAAGATGTTAAGACGGGCGTCGTTATGCAGGATTTGATACCTGCAACAGCAAAACTTGTTATAGTGGACAGCATTGTAACGAACAAAAATGATTTTATGCAACATATTCCACTATCGAAGGCCTGTGGAAAAATCATGAGATATAATGATGTCTTTAAAGATGATAAACGCCACAATGACTCGAAGCTAATATATATTAATGACTTTGGGGACAGATGTTTTTTTAATGATTCTACAGCAAATGGCGAGAGTCTGCTGTTTACTGCCGAAAAGCTTGGAGGAAAATGGCAGAAGCCGAGGGCTTTGACTGAACTCGGGGCTGATTTTCAGGATGCTGATTTCCCATACTTGATGCCAGACGGAGTAACTTTGTATTTTTCTGCCAAGAATAAGGAAAAGGCTCTCGGCGGAAGGGACATCTTTATGACGAGACTTAATACTGACTCTATGACGTTCTATAAACCGGAGAATGTTGGTCTGCCGTATAATTCTAATGCCGATGAGTTCTGTTGTATTATTGATGATATAAATAACCTTGGTTGGTTCGTTACAAACCGCAGACAACCAAGTGGGAAAGTCTGCATCTACACTTTTGTGCCAACAACGAAAAGATGGACGGACGACAATGGTGAGATGAGCGAGAAAAAGCTGGAGGGCTTTGCCGCAATTACAAAAATCGCAGATACGTGGACCGACAAAACTGAGGTAAGTGAAGCGAAGAATAGATTGAAATCACTTCTTGAAAAGAATAGTTCTAATGATATTGCCGGCTCAACGAATGACAGTAGGTTCTTCTTCCCCGTAAACGATAAAATAGTCTATACTTCAATAGATGACTTTAAGTCGGAGACGGGCAAGAAACTTTTCCTTGAAGTTAAAGAGCTGAAGAAGGAAAAGGAAAATGTTTTGGGTCAGCTCGGGAATTTGAGGGTGAGTTATTCTAATGGAAATAATGCAGAAAAAGCAAAATTGTCAAAAACAATTATAAAATTGGAAAATTACAGTGAAAACATATCTTCAAAGATTAAAATTATCGAGAAAAAAATCAGAAATGCCGAAAATCTGATGTAAATTTGCATATTGTTTAATCTATAACATTTATATTATGAAAAGGTATTTTGCGGAATCGGAATTGATTATCAATAGTGACGGCAGTGTGTTCCATTTGCATGTAAAACCTGAATATCTGGCTGATAAGGTTATTCTTGTCGGTGATCCGGGGCGTGTGGAACTTGTAGCTTCACATTTTGATTCAAGAGAGTGTGATATAGAAAGTCGTGAATTCCATACAATTACTGGTTCGTATAAAGGAAAAAGGATTACTGTTGTCTCTACGGGTATCGGTTGCGACAATGTGGATATTGTTGTCAACGAACTTGATGCTTTGGCAAATATTGACTTTAATACGAGAGAGGAAAAGGATAATTTCCGACAGCTTACGATGGTAAGGATAGGAACATGTGGAGGACTGCAGGAATTCACACCAACTGGTACATTCGTATGCTCACGGATGTCTATTGGATTCGATGGATTGCTGAATTTCTATGCCGGAAGGAATGCTGTGTGTGACTTGCCTATGGAGAGGGCTTTCCTTAATCATATGGGATGGTCGGGAAATATGTGTGCACCTGCTCCTTATGTGATTAAAGCTGATGAAGAACTTGTTGATAGAATTGCCGCCGGTGATATGGTGAGAGGTGTTACTATAGCATGTGGAGGATTCTTCGGACCGCAAGGCAGACGGTTACGCATACCACTTGCTGACCCAAACCAGAATGAGAAGATTGAAAGCTTTGAATATAATGGCATGAAGATTACCAATTTCGAAATGGAAAGCTCTGCGCTTGCCGGACTCTCGAAACTGATGGGACACAAAGCAACAACCTGTTGTATGGTAATAGCCAACAGAGTGGCACAGAAGGCTGATACTGGATATAAAAATCATATTGATGATTTGATAAAGATTGTATTGGAAAGAATTTGATTAATATAACAATTTTAGGATATGCAGAGTGGGCTGGATTATTTTCAGAACGCTCTGCAAAATTATTTTGATGATGAATAAAGATTTGTTTTTAAGACGTAGGTATTTGTCGCTTGCTGTAGCATGTGCTGTAGTGATTGTTGGAATGGTGTATTATTTCTTTTTCTCATCTATGCTGGTGAAACCTTCCACTCAGTATGTTTATATCGACAATGATGACAATTTGGATTCCGTTACCTATAAGCTTTCGGAGATTTCAAACAGTCATGCTATGGTCGGATTCCGTACGCTAACGCGTCATTCTTCGTATGGAGAGAGAATAAAACCGGGTAGGTATGAGATTAAACCTGGCAATGGTGCATTTGTCGTTTTCAGAAAACTAAGAAGTGGAATGCAGGCACCTGTAAGTCTTACTATTCCATCGGTGCGTACTATGGATAAACTTGCTGAGGCTGTCGCAAAGAAAATGATGTTTAGCGAGACTGATTTGCTGAATGCTCTTGAGAGTGATTCTGTATGCAGAAAATATGGATTTGACAAGGAAAATTTCTGCTGTATGTTTATTCCTAACACTTATGATCTTTATTGGAATACTTCTGTTGATAAATTCCTTGACAAGATGAGTGAAGAGAGCAAGAAATTCTGGACTTTTGAGCGCAAGAACAAGGCTAAGGCTATGGGACTTTCTACAAATGAGGTTATGACTCTGGCAAGTATTGTTGATGAAGAAACGGCAAATGACGGTGAAAAGCCTATGATTGCCGGTATGTATTACAACAGACTTAAAGCTGGTATGCCGCTACAGGCTGACCCTACGGTGAAATTTGCCTTGAAGCAGTTTGAACTTAAAAGAATCTATCATAACATGTTGTCTACAAACAGTCCTTATAATACGTACAAAAATATCGGACTGCCGCCTGGACCTATTCGAATACCATCGGTAAAGGGTATTGACGCAGTACTTAACTATGTACATCATGATTATCTCTATATGTGTGCAAAGGAGGACTTTAGTGGAACACACAATTTTGCACGCACGTATGAGGAACATAAACAGAATGCGGCAAAATATTCTAAGGCTCTTAATGAGAGAGGTATTAACTAACAATGATAAAAAGAAACGGAGATAGAGCATATTGCCCATATCTCCGTTTTTTATGTGTACTCTTCTTCTGACGATCTGAAAAAGAAGAATATGCTTATTTTGTAACTCTAAACCAGTCGGCATCTATCCAACCGCGATTTGTCTTGCCTGCAGGCTCGAAAGCTGCAAAACCTATCTTGGCTCCAATCCACTTGCCTTCGCGCATTGTAAATAATTTACCGACCTTTGTAAATTTTTTGCCGTCGAGACTGTATGAAAATTGACATTTACTGTCATTTACATTCATGCGCATATAAATGTCTATATGGGTACCCGGCTGATAGTCTATTTTGTCTATCTCCGTTGGCTGAAGAGTTGCAAGCACATCTACAGTCTGTGTTTTACCCTTGTCTGCACTTTTACACGTGAGCTGCTGAAGTTGGAAGCTCTCGCCTACCCTTTTTACAACAAGTGCAGAATAGTCAAGTCCCTGCATTATAATTCCTCCGCTCTGGTTCTGATCCTTTGATGTAAAGCGAAGTTTTGCAGTAGCCGTGAATTTATCAGCCGGCGTCTTCTGAAGAAGAAGATTAGGAACTTCCCAAAGACTTGGTGCGTTCTCAGACAACTTATGGGTATATATACGCATGGTTCCGAATGCTGTTGGCATACCGAAAGTCTGATCGTAATTTGCATGCCATTGCCATTGAAGTCCCAATTTCGGAGAATTGAATTCGTCTGTCTCTACTGGATTTTCAATCTGCACCTTACCGGAAGTCTTAGGCTTGCGATAGGTAGTAACTGGCTCGCCACAATAGTCGCCGTCTTTGTCTATTCCCATTACTGGCCAATTGTCTTTCCATGTTACAGGTTGTAAATGTACAACTCGTCCATATGCTTCTTTATCCTGGAAATGAAGGAACCAATCCTCGCCAAATTTGGTATGAACCCATGCTCCCTGATGAGGACCGTTTATTTTTGTCTTTCCTTGTGCCAAAACAACCTTACTCTCGTATGGACCGTAAATATTCTTTGAGCGCATGGCAACCTGAAATCCTGTTGGAACTCCGCCGGCAGGAAACATTACCCAATACCATCCGTCACGCTTGTAAATCTTAGGACCTTCACATGTGCGGCTCTCTTTTCCGTTGCCGTCATATATGATTACAGGATCTCCGATAGCTTTTGTTCCGTCGGCAGACAATTCTCTTACGCAAATAATTGAAGCAAAGCGTGAACGACTGTTGGCAAATGCATTCACAAGATAACAACGTCCGTCTTCATCCCACAACGGAGTGGTATCAATAATTCCCTTTCCGGGGATTACACAAAGTGGCTTTGACCATTCTCCTGCAGGATCCTTTGACTTAACCATAAACACACCATAGTCTGGATCACCCCAGTAAATGTAGAATTCCCCATTGTGATAGCGGATAGACGGCGCCCAAATACCATTGCCATGAGATGGCTTACTGAAGACATCTTTTGGTTCAAGCTCCTTCACGGCATGTCCGATAATCTCCCAATTTACCATGTCTTTAGAATGGAGAATTGGAAGACCGGGAATGCAGTTGAACGAACTTGCTGTAAGGTAATAATCTTCGCCCACAGCACAAGCGTCAGGATCACTGTAATCTGCATTTATCACAGGGTTCGTATATGTCCCGTTACCATTGTCCGGACACCATACTTGCGACCGATACTGTGCTGTCGCCAATAGCGGCAAAGACAACATAGTCGCCAATAATAATTTTTTCTTCATATATTTATATTTAGTAGTTTTGTTTATTTTATAGACTTCCGCCTATCTGAAAATAACATTTACGAATTTTCCTTCTATTCTGTTGATTTTCAACTGATAGTTTACTTCATGCGAAATACTCATCATACTGGCAAATTCCATTCGCTTGGCTGAAAGTTCCAATGCTACATGTCCCATTGTGCTACGGAGATTTATTTCCACACATGGATGAAGCAACAATTTTCCCGAGGGCATGTCGGCTACAGCCATCATGTCTACTCCAAGTCTGCCTACATATTTCCCGTTGAGAATCTCTGATAGACTTTTCTCTAACCGGTGAGTTATAATATCAAGCAAGTCTATGTCAACGTATCTTGCCAGACGGAAACGCTTGTCTTCTTCGCTGGATATAATGTTTCCGGTATACTTTCCGTTAAGTGTATGAAATACCGAAAGTCCGCGATATTCTACTCTGCCATCGGTATTGGCAACAAACTCAAGTGCAAAATCACACACTTTATTATAATATGGCTCTGCCATTATATATCCTTGGTGCATGATTGTTTTTTTTGCCCACGAGCTTTTTGCCTCATCATACTTGCCTGTAACATAGCGTATCCCCCTACCTGATGAACTCCAAGGGGCTTTAATTACTATAGCCCGATAGCTGCGCAACAAATTTTCTATTTCTTCGTTTGAGCTACATACAAAGGATTCTCCGCACGTTACGTTTTCTATTCCGTTGCGCAGTCCTTTAAGAAGTGCTACGGTATGACACCTTCCTGAAAGCTCTCTGATAACATCAAGCATGTTGGCATCGGGAAGCAGATTCTCCCCTACTCCATTCTCTGATAGTTCGGCTCTAATTCTTTTATCCCATCCCCATGGAAGTACACCGTCAATAGGAAGTTTCTTTATGTCCTCTTTTTCTACGAAGAGAACATCATTCATAAGGTTTCTCAATGGATTAGATGCCTTTAATGCGTATTTTATGTCATCTACCAATACACAATCGCCGTCATCAGCCCAAAGTGACGGGAGAAATCCCAAATTCATTCTGAGCTCCTGTGCGGCATGGGGGACACTTATATGCGGCTTGTTATAAGCAAGTGCTATGTCATGTTCTGGATTGAAAATATGTAATTTCACTTCTGATATTAATCCTTTATAGTTGATATTTCTCTTTTAATGACGTTATTTTTTGTTATTGTCATGTCTTGCTACATATATTTTTGTGCAAATTTAAATAAAAAAACGTACATTTGCAGATAAAACAAGAAAAAATGATTGAAAGCGATACAATATGTGCCATTGCAACGGCAACAGGAGGAGCATTGGGCATAATAAGAATTTCTGGAACGAAGGCTATTGAAGTTGTTGACAAGATATTTCTGCCTGTGGGCAAAGATAAAAGAAAACTTCTTGATCGCGATGCTTATACCATCGTATTTGGAACTATTGTTGACGGTAATAACGACAACGAGATTGTTGATGAAGTTCTTGTATCTATATTTCGGGCGCCACATTCTTATACTGGTGAGGATTCTATTGAGATTTCTTGTCATGGCTCTTCTTATATTCTGCAGCGTACGATGCAATTACTGATTGCTAATGGCTGTCGGGCTGCCGGACCTGGGGAATACACGCAAAGGGCTTTTCTAAATGGCAAGATGGATTTGTCGCAGGCTGAGGCGGTTGCTGACTTGATTGCATCCAATACTGCAGCGAGCCATCGTATTGCAATGAATCAGATGAGAGGAGCTTTTAGTTCTGAGCTTGCGAAGTTAAGGGATGAATTGTTGCATTTGACTTCACTTATGGAATTGGAGCTTGATTTTTCCGATCACGAAGAACTGGAATTTGCCGACCGAAGTGAGCTTAACGATATAGCCGGTAAAATATATAGGATAATAAATAAGCTTGTTGAATCTTTCAAATTGGGCAATGCCATAAAAAACGGTATTCCTGTTGCTATTATAGGTGAGACGAATGCTGGTAAGTCTACACTCCTTAATAAGCTGGTTGGGGAAGAACGTGCTATCGTCAGCGATATTCATGGCACGACACGTGATGTAATTGAAGATACTATAAATATCTCTGGCATAAATTTCCGTTTTATTGATACTGCAGGAATAAGAGAAACTCAAGACAAAATTGAAAATATAGGTATAGAACGTACGCTTGAGAAAGTCAAACAAGCAGAGATTGTAATTATTCTGATTGATGCTACAAAGGCTAAGGAACAATATCTTGAGCTTGCACAAAAAGTCGGTCATCTTTGTACTGGTAAGAAAGTGTTTTTTGTTCTCAACAAAACTGACATTGTCAGTTCGTATTCTGAATTTGTTCCCTTTATAAATGAGGCGGATTTTATGGGTATGACTACTGCCGATGCTTCTTCAGAGGACTGTAATCCTGATATCATAGCGATTTCTGCAAAAACAGGCGAAGGTATTAATGAACTAAGGTCTGCACTTGCATCATATTCATCTCAAATGCAAGACTACAGCAATAATGTTGTTGTTAGCAATTTGCGTCATTTGTCTTCCCTCAAATCTGCTCTTTCCGACATAAATCGTGTTATTGACGGTCTACATATGGATATACCTACAGATCTGCTTAGTCAGGATCTCCGTAGTTGTTTATATCATCTTGGCGAGATTACAGGTGGCGAGATTCAAACTGATGAAGTGCTTGGAAATATCTTTAGCCACTTTTGCATCGGGAAATAAGTTTCGATTTTAACAATTCAACTCAGGTATAAAACGGGTGTAACTATTGAGAAACAAGCCTTTATAAATCAATAATTTGTGATTTATGAAAAAAGTTTGGTTATTTCGCAATAATTACACCCGTTTTATCGTTATTTTGTTGTTCCTTTGTTGCTCTCAATCTCAGAGCAACAAAAGCAACAAGACAGAGCAACAAACAAATAACAGCAACGAGTATGGAAAATTCAAAAGAACCTATCAGGCTCAGAAAGAGAAAAACGCCCAACGGCTTGTTCTCTCTCTATCTTGACATTTATCTGAACGGGAAAAGGTCTTATGAGTATCTGCGCCTTTACCTCGTTCCTGAGAAAACCCGTGAAGACAAGAAGAAGAACAAAGACACAATGCAGCTTGCCGAGGCTATCAGGGCGAAGCGTGTTGTCGAACTCAGAAACGGGGAGTTCGGCTTCAAGAGTGATTACGCCGAGGACACGCTGTTCTTCAACTATTATGAAAAGTTATGTGAGAAGCGTTTTCTCGCCCCTGACAACAAATCGAATTGGGGCAACTGGCGTTCCTGTCTGAAACACCTTGAAAAATATGAGCCGAACCGAAAAATCACTTTCGCTGAAATCACGCCTGAGTGGGTTCAGGGCTTCAAAGATTATTTGGAGAAAGATGCGTGTGCGTGGGGCAATGACTACCGAGACCGTATCAAAGACCACAAACTTTCAAGAAACTCAAAACTGAGTTATTTCAATAAGTTGAGGGCTTGCCTTAATCAGGCTTTTGAGGATAGGATAATTCAGCACAACCCAATGCGTGGCGTTGAGAATTTCAAGGCGGAGGAAGGCACGCGCATGTACCTTACAATAGATGAAGTGAGACGGCTTGCCGAAACTGAATGTGAATATCCTCAAATCAAACGGGCTTTTCTCTTCTCCTGTCTGACAGGTCTCAGGCGTTCAGACATCTTGAAAATGACATGGGGCGAGGTTCAAGAACAGTCAGGTTTTACCCGCATCATATTCAGGCAGAAGAAAACGGGCGGTCAAGAATACCTCGACATCACGCCTCAGGCGGCTGAACTTATGGGCGAGCGTGGCAAGCCGAACGAACCCGTATTCACAGACATTCACAGCACATCATGCACAAACGGCACGATCAAGCGGTGGGTGCTCAGGGCGGGCATAAAGAAAGAGATAACTTTTCATTCTGGGAGTCACAACAAAATCTTTTGCTGCTTGAATATCAACGAATTAAGCACTTTAAAGAATGTAACTGCTAACG
>DBKQ01000019.1:36949-37102 GCA_002298545.1 Prevotella sp. UBA746 | reverse complement strand
TCAGACCATGGGAAATAAGGGCTGATGATAACATCTGCGTAATCAACAACAAATTTTTGGTAATTAAGACAGAATTGCTTCAGTGGTTCAAGATCATTAGAAGAACGGATGATTTCTCCTACTTTGTGGTACAAGAGTACAATTACAAGTATC
>DBKQ01000019.1:4318-36841 GCA_002298545.1 Prevotella sp. UBA746 | reverse complement strand
TACGGCAGACAGACATAAGTTGGATTGAAATATAATTTCTTTATTGTCGTTGCTCTTGCAAGATTACTTTTTCTCCTCAACTCTCTGCCAATCCAAAAGTCCCTTTCCATGTTCGTCCAACTCAATTCCAAGACCTATAACCTTCCTCATACCAGCCTTGAACGGCTCAAGATACTGATGGTTCAAGATTTGCTTCGTGGCGGCATTCTTCCCCCCGTTGTTCTTTAGTTTCAGCTCCATTACATAAATGTAGCGAGAGGTCTGCACGGTCATGTCTATTCTGCCCGTTGAAATCATTTTCTCAACTTCCACTTTCAGACCAATCGCATTTAGAATAGTACTGATGATAAGACGATAACGTTCTTCCATATCCATCGAAGCAAGTTTTTTGTTGCTGTAAGGAACATCAGCTACAAGAGATTTGAGCGACTTCATAGCTTCGTCAATTTGACACATACCTAATTGTGCATACAAATTTGCCTGTAGGGACTGTATATCACTTTCTTTCCGCAACGCCAAAGCAGGAAGCACCATTTCATAAAGAGCCTGTTTCACTTCTTCGTTAGGGAAGCCAAGTATGTAGCCAAATTCATCACTGTCTTTTATTGTGAGATATCCCGATTGATAAAGGAACAATTCTGCCCCTCCACCACTAACATCAGATGTCTCCAATGTGTTGCGCAAGATGCGGCAGTTCTCAAAGTTCTTCAACCGCAGTTCCATGTTGTCAACAAACTTAGGAATGAGTGATGTTGCACCTGATGATGCCCAATAGTTACTTAATTCTTGAGTGTTCAGCGCATTAATGAAACTATATGGATTGTAAATGTCAATCATATTGCGCCGACTGAAATGGTAACCATCGTAATATGCTTTTAACTTGTCGTGAGTTTCATTAAGACTCCATCCATTAACACTTCCCATCTTCTCAATTTCCGGCTTGAAGTTTTCTTGCATTTCCTTCTCAGTAATGCCACAGACAGAAGCATATTCCGGCAGGAAACTGATATTACTCAGGTTGTTGAGAACGGAGAACAGAGATATCTGTGTGAATTTCGTGATACCAGTAATAAAGACGAATCTCTCATATTCGTCGCAGGCTTTCAAAACAGCAAACACGTCACGATATACACCTGTACATTCTTCATGCCTATCCGTATTCCAAGAATGTTGCAGAGGAGAATCGTATTCGTCAATGAGTATAGCCACCTTATTGCCTGTTACCTTGACAGCAGTTGTAACAATTCGTTTGAATCTTACGGCAAGAGACGCTGTTGGCGAGGGAGTGATACCATAGATGTCCTCATATTCCTCGAACGTGTCGTTAAAATACGACTGTATGGATTGTGGGGTGGAACCAGCCAAACTCATATCAAGATGAATCACGGGATGCTGTTTCCATTCCTTTTCCTTTTGAATGATTTTCAGTCCCTCAAAAAGTTCTTTTCTTCCTTCGAAATACATCTGGAGTGTATCGACAAGGATAGACTTACCGAAACGACGTGGGCGACTCAAGTAAATGAATTTCTTGCCGCAATTCGCCAAAGTCCAAACAATGTCGGTCTTGTCTACATAAAGATAGTTCTCTTCTCTTATTACTTTGAACGACTGTATGCCTACAGGCAATTTTCTCTCATTCATGTCTGCCATATCCGCTTTTCTTTTTTTATTACGTCGCTAAGATACGACGAAAAAATGGAAATGCCAAATTTTTGGCTTAACACATTGACAAAAAAATCCCACAGCCTTATCAACTGTGGGATTTTCTTTATTATCGTTGCTCTTTTACTTAGAACGTAGCAAACTTGCAGCCGGTGAGTTTCACGTCTGCTCCGGCATCAATATCCTTGTCCTTCTGTGTATAGAAGAAGGTGGAGTTGTCGATGGTGATGTTTTTCAGACAGTCGTAGCCAGGCAGTCCGTGGGCACTGACGGCAGTCTTTGCCCCGCGGCATACCACGTTGCTGATATGTATGTCGCTCCACTCCGGCACGCACTCGGCATTCTTCGGAACAACAACTTTGCCATTGTCTTCCTTCACACTGTATTTCTTATCGGCATAACTGCACTCAAAGATGATAGCCTCATCCTTTATGTCGGTCATCATGATGTCGCTGATGAAGATATTCTCGCATTTTCCGCCTCTGCCGATACCGCTCTTAAAACGCAGTCCGGTGTCGGTCCCCGAGAAGCGGTTATGGCGCACCACAATATTCTTCATGCCATTAGAAAACTCCGAACCGATGACGAATCCTCCATGAGCATGATATACAGTGTTGTCCTGGATGAGGATATTCTCACACGGTCCGTCTGGCGCAGCCTTCTTGCCTGCCCCACCCTTCATGCAGATACCGTCGTCACCGGCATCGATGGTGTTATTCACGAGCAACACGTTGCGGCAGCAACTGATGTCGAGAGCATCACCGTTCTGTGCGTTCCACGGACAGCGGATTGTTACGCCATCCACGATAACGTTTGTACAGCGTGTCGGTATGAGATGAAACTTAGGTGAGTTCTGTATCGTTATGCCACTGACAAGCACCTGGTCGCAGTCGGTCAGTCGGATAAGATGAGTTCTCAGGCTCTCCTGAGCCTCCGGAGTGTCGGCGAGATTAGGCTGATGCTTCAGGTTGAACGGGAACCATAGTTTTCCGCCCTCCTTCTCCGTTCCGCCCATGGCGAGAAACTCCTTCCACTCCACATCACTCACCTTAGAGCGCTTTACCGGGCGCCACACACTACCATTGCCGTCGATTATTCCCTCGCCGGTAATGCTTATATTCTTGCGCTTGCTTGCCGAGATTAGCGGCGACGGTTTCTTGTCCTTTACGCCATCCTTCACCTTAAAATGCTGCGTGCGGTCAGGAGTAGCAAGCAGGATGGCGTTCTTCTCGAGATGAAGATCGATATTGTCCTTCAGTGAGATGAGTCCGGTGAGCCACACGCCCTCCGGAACGATGAGATGTCCGCCACCTTTATTGTCGAGAGCCTTAATAGCCTTGGCAAAGGCATCAGTGTTGAGCGTCAGTCCGTCGCCCACTCCGCCAAAGTCCTTTATGTTCACACTATAGTTTGAAATCTCGGGAGCCGTAGGCTGCTGCATCTTCACCGGCAAGTTCTGGTAATACTTGCCATAGTCTGTGGCAAACGCCATGGCAACTCCAGCAAAGAGAGCCACGGCAAGAGTCATCATTCTTCTCATAATAGCTATAAGTTATAGTTACACTAAATTATTTCTTGTCGTAGGCATGCAGTGGATAGTCGATAGTGAAATGCAGTCCGCGACATTCCTTGCGCTCGATAGCCTGACGAGTGATAAGATACCCCACATTAATCATGTTGCGAAGCTCACAGATATCACGACTTGCCTTCACACGCTTAAAGAGAGCCTCAGTCTCCTCATACAGCAAGTCGAGTCTGTCCCAAGCACGCTTCAAGCGAAGGTCGCTGCGAACGATGCCCACGTAGTTGCTCATAATCTGCCCTACCTCTTTCACGCTCTGTGTGATGAGCACCTTCTCCTCATTTGTCATCATACCCTCGTCGTCCCATTCCGGCACACGAGTGTTGAAGTCATACTCGTCAACATGCGCCAGACTGTGTTTTGCTGCTGCATCGGCATAAACCACAGCTTCGATGAGCGAGTTGCTCGCCAGACGGTTACCGCCATGCAGTCCGGTGCACGAACATTCGCCGATGGCATAAAGTCGTTTGATGCTCGACTCGCCGTTGAGGTCTACCTTTATTCCGCCGCACATATAATGTGCTGCCGGGCGAACAGGAATATACTCCTTTGTTATATCGATACCGATGCTCAAGCACTTCTTGTATATATTCGGGAAGTGATGTTTCGTCTCCTCTGGGTCCTTATGAGTAACGTCAAGACAGACATGGTCGATGCCATGGATTTTCATTTCCTTGTCGATGGCGCGAGCCACGATATCTCGTGGGGCAAGCGACAGTCGCTTGTCGTATTTCTCCATAAACGACTCGCCGTTAGGCAGTCTCAATATGCCGCCATATCCACGCATTGCCTCTGTTATGAGATATGCCGGATGCGTCTCTCCCGGATGATAGAGCGATGTGGGATGGAACTGTACGAACTCCATGTCCTGCACTGTTCCCTTTGCACGGTAAACCATAGCCTCGCCGTCGCCAGTGGCTATTACAGGGTTTGTAGTGGTCTGGTAAACGGCACCGCATCCACCGGTACACATCAGCGTTACCTTACTCAGATAGGTATCCACCTTCTGCGTGTCGGGATTCAGCACGTATGCTCCGTAACACTCGATATTAGGTGTGCGTCTTGTTACTACCACTCCGAGATGATGCTGCGTGATAATCTCCACAGCAAAATGGTTCTCCTTGATGTCGATATCAGGATTGCTGCGCACTGCCTCCATCAGTCCACGCTGAATCTCAGCACCTGTGTCGTCGGCATGATGAAGAATACGGAACTCAGAGTGTCCGCCCTCACGGTGAAGGTCGAACGTGCCGTCTTCCTTTTTATCGAAATTCACTCCCCACTTCACCAGTTCTTCGATCTGCGACGGAGCATTTCTTACTACTTGCTCCACAGCCTTGCGGTCGCTGATATAGTCGCCGGCAATCATAGTATCCTCGATATGTTTCTCGAAATTATCTATTTTGAGGTTTGTTACCGAAGCAACTCCACCTTGTGCAAAATAGGTATTGGCCTCGTCGAGCGAAGTTTTGCAGATAAGACAAATCTTTCCTTTATGCTCACGGGCAATCTTCAGCGCATAGCTCATTCCTGCTACGCCAGCGCCGATTATTAGAAAATCGTATTTATAAACCATAAAACGCGTTTTTATTTATAACTGCAAAAGTAATAAGATTTTCTGAAAACATGTAAATATACATAGCTTTTTGTTTCTTATCACATTCTTTAATAGTAAATATTCTTTTTCTTTAAACGAAAATAAGTAATTTTGTCAGCGTTTTATAGATTGCCGCCACTATGCATCTTTTTTTAAAGGCTATTATTTGATGTGACGGCAATGGTTTTATTGCAGCGTATTCGGATGAAAAGGAAAAAGATATTTTACTGTGGCATAATAGCGGCTGCCGCCATGGCTTTGTCGCCGCTCTACGCCACAAGAGAGAACACATGGACTATTGCGAAAACGGACTATGCCCCGACTGAGATATATGTGGACACCGTAGATGTGGACACGATGGATGTGGTTGCGGATGCCGGCGAAACAAACGAGACGGATGCTGTCGAGACTGCTAACGACTCTCTGCCGTGGCCGCAGAACATGCTGGAGCGTATCGACAACATTTTCAAGGGCACCACTATCTTCAACACATCGGCTGTGGGGATGAAGATATACGACCTTACTGCCGATTCTACTCTTTTTGAATTTAATGAGCGACAGCTTCTCCGTCCGGCAAGCACCCTGAAGATGATTGTTGCCGTTACTGCCCTCGACAGGCTCGGCAGCGACTACAAACTGACAACCCGTGTTGCCTATACAGGACGCATTGACAGCTTGGCACTTGACGGCAATATTTATTGCAAGGGCGGCTTCGACCCTACTCTCGCCAATAGCGACATCAGCGATATTGCCGACAGCATCGCGTCTCTTGGTATCGATACTATCAAAGGCGACATTTGTCTGGACCTAACGATGAAAGACACTGACCGCATGGGCGAGGGATGGTGTTGGGACGACGATAATCCTGTGCTCTCACCGCTTGTCGTTGGGAGAAAGGACGAATTCGGCGACAGACTGACAAGGCGACTGCGTCAAAAGGGTATCGTACTTACTGGCAGATGCCGCGAGGGAAACATGCCGGGCAATGCCAATACTATATATAAAAAGGTGACGCCTATTACTACCGTAATGCACCGACAGCTCAAACGCAGCGATAACCTCTACTCTGAGGCTATCTTCTATCAGATTGCCTCTGACGGAATGATTCGCAGCCGGGCTACGGCGAAGAACGGGCGACAGGCGGTGAACAGGCTGATTTCAAAGTTTGGCTTCAAGCCTTCGGCATATTATATTGCCGACGGCAGCGGACTGTCGCTATATAATTATGTGTCGGCGGAACTGGAGGTGGCGTTTCTGAGATATGCCTACCGCGACAAAAAGATTTTCGAGACTCTATACGACTGTCTGCCGATTGCCGGTGTTGACGGGTCGCTCGACGAGCGCATGCGTCGCGGGGCAGCTCACGACAACGTAAGGGCTAAAACTGGGACTGTGACGGGCATCAGTTCGCTTGCCGGCTACTGCACGGCGGCCAACGGCCACGTGCTCTGCTTCTCTATCATCAATTCGGGCATCAGATACAAATCGTCGGGAAGGAATTTCCAGGACAAGATTTGCCAGGCGATGTGTAAATGAATTAGGAATTAGGAATGGAGAATTAGGAATGGAAAATGGGGAATTAGGAATGGGGAGTTATTGGTCTTCGACCAATTATGAATTATAAATTATGAATCATAAGGATAATTATACTTTCTTGACGCATGCACCGGTACACAAGGTTATTCTGAGTATGGCGGTGCCTACTATCATATCGATGCTCGTAACGAGTATCTATGGTATGGTTGACACATATTATGTTGGGAAGATTAACACGCAGAGCACAGCTGCCGTGGGGATTTCTTTCTCTATAATGGCTATAATACAGGCTATCGGATTTTTCTTCGGTCATGGGTCTGGCAACTATATCTCGCAATGTCTCGGGGCAAAGGAAACGGAGAAGGCGAGTTGTATGGCGGCAACAGGACTGATTTACAGTTTCTCGTTCGGACTGCTCGTTGCCATCATCGGACTGCTCTTTCTTTCTGATATCTGCGTGTTTTTAGGTTCTACGGAAACTATACTGCCATATACGGAACGATACCTCGGCATAATTCTCTGCGGAGCGCCTTTCATGACCAGCTCGTTCACCCTGAACAACCAGATGCGCTTTCAGGGCAACGCCCGCTATGCCATGTACGGCATACTTAGCGGTGTGCTTCTCAACGTTGTCCTTGCTCCTATCCTTATATTCTATTTCTGCCTCGGCATAACGGGGGCCGCCGTTGCCACGCTCGTGAGTCAGACGATGAGCTTTTTCATTCTCTTCAACATGACCCACCATCAGGGGAATATCGCCATCCGCTTCGGCAACTACCGCTGCTCATGGCAACTGATAAAGGAGATTATCGCCGGAGGCACGCCGTCGCTCTCCCGACAGGGACTGGCGAGCATTGCCACCATCATGCTCAATATTTCTGCCGGTGCCTACGGCGATGCCGCCATTGCCGGAATGAGCATCGTAACCCGCATATCCAATTTTGTATATGCCGCCATCGTGGGACTGGGTCAAGGTTTTCAGCCTCTCTGCGGATTCTGCTACGGAGCGAAACTATACGACAGAATTCACGAGGGCTATATGTATTGCGTGAAGATAGGTACCGTGTTCTTCATCTCTCTCACCATAATCGGATTTCTTTTCACAGCCCCAATCATAAGCGAATTCCGCGACGATGCTCACGTTATCGCCGTGGGCTGTGCAGCCTTCCGCTGGCAACTCGCCACCTATCCGCTAATCGCCGTGATAATCCTTACCAACATGCTCTCCCAAACGGCACGCAAGCCTGTCCGCGCCAACATCGTGGCAGCAGCAAGGAGCGGTCTTTTCTTTATCCCTGCCGTTATCATCCTGCCAAAGTTTTTGGGTCTTGCCGGTGTGGAGATGAGCCAGGCAGTGTCCGACCTCTGTTCGTTTCTCATCTCCGTGCCTGTGGCATGGAGCGTGTTCAGGGATTTGAAGAGGGAACTGAAATAAATATGTCCGAAAAGACAAATCAGAAAAGTGTTCCAAACTTCTTCAAAATCCGCGTTCTGCAACATCAGTAGATGTTAAAAACATGTGCATAGTATTTCTCCGTTTCCAAATTTAGAACACTTTTTTATTTCAAATAAAAGGTAAACGGCTTGTTGTAATTTCTGTTCACACAAACCGTGGCCTTGCGCTCCGTAAGGTTGTAGACCACCGACCACTGCGTGTGGCTTGTAACATCTGTAGGGGATACCTTATATTGCGCCATAATGCCTTCCGTGCCGCATACACACATGGTAATTCTCGTGAACATGCTCATTCTTACGGCAAATAGATTCTGCGCGGTCACAAGTTGGGAGCAATATGCACAATGCTCAACAAGACGGAATCAAACGTAAATACACAGCGCGCCAACATACGGCGTAAACTCGGACTGCAGCCAAACGACAACCTTTACGAGTTTCTTGAAGCAAGAATAAGATTATAAGGAAAAAGTTCCATCAGTCATCTCCTTGCCTGCATACTTCAACAGATGGTCTGACAAGCGGAAAGGGAGTAAAATCGTTAAATAAGCAAAATGAACTCTCTTTCAACTTGCTATTATGTAGTTAAAACATTATTTTTGCAAAACATAATAATTGCAAGTATGGAATTTATAGACAGAATAGACGAACGAAAGCGACTTCATCATGCAATACATGGCGAAAAGCCATCTGCTCTTGTGGTGATATACGGACGAAGAAGGCTTGGAAAATCAACTCTTATAAAGAAGGTTTTTCAAGAAGACGACGTATATTTCATGGCAGACAATTCGGATGCGACACAACAGCGCAGACTATTGGCAAAGACATTAAGCTACAAGTTTGACGACTTTGACAAAGTTGAATATCCTGATTGGGAATCTCTACTCATGCAACTTAACTACCGCACGAACAAACATTTCTGTTTGTGTATAGACGAATTCCCATTTTTAGTAAAGATTGACAGATCACTGCCTTCTATATTGCAGAAACTCATAGATACGAAATCGCTGAAATATACTATTCTTATTTGTGGGTCATCCCAACAGATGATGCAAGGGTTGGTACTGGATGCGGCCGAACCCCTATATGGCAGAGCAGATACAATTATGCAGCTTTCTCCAATCAAGGTGAGCTTCTTGCAAGAAGTACTTCACACCGATGACGTATCCACCATCGAAGAATATGCCATTTGGGGAGGTGTTCCGCGTTATTGGGAACTTCGTGAACACGAAAGTTCGATGATGGATGCTATAAAGTACAATATACTGGATGTAAACGGGACCTTATACGAAGAACCGACTCGTTTATTTATGGACGACCTGACCCAAACCACACTTTCTTCCACTTTGCTTTCATTGATAGGCAATGGTGTGAACAGAATTTCCGAAATAGCAGGAAAGATGAATAAACCGGCTACCGAATTAAGTCGTCCTCTGAATAAGCTGATAACACTAGGATTTGTAGAACGGGAGATTCCTTTTGGAGAAAGTCCACGTAGCACAAAACGCAGTATATATAAAGTTTCAGACCCATTTATGAGTTTCTTCTATCATTATGTTATCCCCAATCGGTCCTTAATTGCCTTGGGAAGAAAAGAAATGGTATGCAAGCTAATACAAGACAGCCTTTCAGACTATGTCGGAGCTCGTTGGGAAACACTTTGCCGACACGCTGTAAGCGGCAACGTCATTGACGGTACTGTTTGGAATGTTGCCGGAAGATGGTGGGGAAATGTATCAAGAGACAAGAGTGTAGAACTTGATGTCGTGGCAGAATCGATCGATAAAAGTAAAGTTTTGATTGGTGAATGTAAATGGACAAAGGCCGAGTATGCCAGCAGATTATTGGAGAATCTGAAGGAACGTTCCCGTCTGTGTCCTTTCATCAAGGGACGTGAGGTCATATATGTCCTTTTTCTTAAATATCCTGCCCTTGACGGTATTACCAAGAATGTGTTCCTTCCACAGGATATAATCAATGATATTCTGTAAAAGATATATGGAAAGCGACTAAAAGAAATTCCCACCGATATGGAGCATTGCCGTTCTATATCGATGGGAATTATTATTTAAACCCAAAACTACAGTTCGAGGTCGCCGTCAAACACCTCGTGCCACGGCAGTCCCTGTTTGTTCAGTTGTTCCATAAATGGATCCGGGTCGAACTCCTCTACGTTCCATACTCCCGGACGGCGCCACAGTCCCTTGAAGAACATCATGGCCCCAATCATTGCCGGCACACCTGTGGTGTAGCTCACGCCCTGCATGCCAGTCTCCAAGTATGCTGCATGGTGACTGCAGTTGTTATATACATAGTATGTGCGCTCCTTACCGTCTTTGAGTCCGCGGATACGACAGCCGATGCTCGTCTCGCCGTCGTAGTTCTCGCCGAGGTCCTGAGGATTAGGCAATACTGCCTTTAGGAACTGCAGCGGAACGATCTTCACCTTAACCTTCTTCTCCGGATTGTCGGCAAGCGGAGCCTCGTATTCAATTTCGTCGATACGCGACATACCGAGGTTCTGGATGCAGTCGAGGTAAGTGAGGTACTGCTGACCGAAGGTCATCCAGAAGCGTGCGCGCTTGATGGTAGGATAGTTCTTTACGAGCGACTCTATCTCCTCGTGGTGTAGCAGGTAGCTCTCTTTCGGTCCAACGTTAGGATAGTTGAGTGTCTTGTGAATCTCCAGCGGTTCAGTCTCCACCCATTTGCCGTCCTGCCAGTAGAGTCCCTTCTGTGTAATCTCGCGGATATTTATCTCAGGGTTGAAGTTTGTAGCAAAAGCCTTATGGTGGTTACCGGCATTACAGTCCACAATATCGAGATACTGTATCTCGTCGAAGTAGTGCTTTGCAGCGTATGCCGTAAAGATGCTCGTTACTCCCGGGTCGAAGCCACAGCCAAGGATAGCCGTCAGTCCGGCATCCTCAAAACGTTTTTTGTAAGCCCACTGCCATGAATACTCAAAGTGAGCCTCATCCTTCGGCTCATAGTTTGCAGTGTCGAGATAGTTCACTCCGCAAGCCAGACAAGCCTCCATGATAGTGAGGTCCTGATATGGCAGTGCGAGGTTCACACACAGCTCCGGCTTGTAGTCGTTGAAGAGAGCCTTCAGCTGTTCCACGTCGTCGGCATCCACCTGAGCGGTCTTGATGTCGGGGTTGCCGATATACTCCTTGATTTTATCACATTTAGACTTTGTGCGACTTGCAATCATGATGTCGGTGAAGACATCCGAGTTTTTTGCGATTTTTACGGCTGCCACGGTAGCTACACCGCCGGCGCCGATGATTAATACTTTTCCCATATCTTATTATTTTATTTCTTCTCCTTTTATTCCCAGTGCATTCATCAGCGAAATTACATTGTTCATGCTACAAAGGTATATATTTTAATGACAAATGAAGAATGTTGAATAAAGAATTTTATTACAACAGTGTGAAAGATTATTATCGGGATTGGAATACTTTACGATAGAATTTTCATTCTGCCATCTCTTCCTTAAGGTATCCATACTGATACAAAGGGCTCTGTATATAGAATCCATTATCCGTATTGACAAGTTTCTTATAAAGCTTCGAATTGTAAACAACATTAAACGCATCTATCAAAGAAAACTTATAATCCTCCTGCAATAAAGAAACCAATTTTTCTATATCACAATTTATGATAAACTGTCTCTGACTTTTTGTTAACTTCATATTCTCTTCAATTTGGATATTGCTTTGTCTGTACCGAAAAAATATTGATTATTCAGTCTTTTGTATTCAAGTCCTTTGACTAGTTGTTCTATAGTTATAAAATGCTGCATATACAGATTTAGTTGATAAACCACCCCGTCATCTGCTACTGGCCCAACCACTATATCATAACCGTGTACTACTTCCTTTTTCGATGTTCTGTTCTGAAGTATGAATTCAGCCCATTCCACACATACTCCCTTAAATATCTTGACTTTACAATCTCCGTTATTCAGGGAATTTTCATCAAAATAATATTCCTGCACGATGGGGGTACCAGACTGTTCGAATTCACATCTCCTTATTGCCATATCAAGAGCTTGTTTCCTAATGTCAGTAAGATAGAAACCTTTACCAAAATCCTTGTTTGGCTTGCATTTGCTGAAATCTATTTCTGTGAAATCACAGTTCGTTCCATGGTAAAGTTTCATTATATTGTCCCTCCATATTTTCTGCAATACTTCTGTAGATTTGATATTGTGGATTCCAATGGCAAAAGATGCTCAGCCTCGTAGCATTTGTCTATAAAGTCAAGTGCGCCATAGCGTTTCAGATAATTGAAAGCCATATCTGCCGGCAACCGGAACTTTTTTCCGAATTCCACAATACATAGATTCATATATCTTATTTTATCCATATATCCGATTCTTTTTTACAATTATAGAAATTTATTGAATAAATTCCACATCAGATTGACACGGCTTGCTGCAAAGAGACTCTATGTACAATTCAATAAAGTTCCGCGCAGCTTTATGGCTGCGCTGGGGAAGGACTTATTTCTTCTCCTTTTATTCCCAGTGCATTCATCAGCGAGTAGCCAAGAATCTCCTGTCGGAAGTTTCCTCCCTCCATAGGCTGCATGGCAAAGAGCGTGATGCGCTTGCCGTCGTCGTCGATACGGCGCAGAGCCTGTCTCACCTTCTGGTAAGTCTCCTCGTCGTCGGGAACGACCATCACCCTTTTCACCTCTTTCTGCGAGCATGCTATCTGTGCCGCCTCGGCGATGAAATCGCTTTTGTTCACAAGGTTCTCCACTGGATATGTATTGATGGTAAATTCTCCGAGATGGTCTTTAAAGGCTTTTGCATTGAGGTCGTTTTTATAATCTGAGGGATTGAAATTCTCAAGCCCCGCATTTTTCTTGTCGTGTATAAGCACTACCTGTACCTGGTTGTCTCCTTCGCGCACTCCTCCGTCGAGCGCAACACAGTCTATCCAGCGTGCAAAATCTGCCTTTGGCACGCGCCTCATTAGCATGCGTTCGAAGTTCACCGTAAGGTCGAATGCTACCTTGTCTATAAAGTCGGCATCAGCAATGATTATGTTCTCGCTCCACTGTGCCGGATTTATTATATCGTTCATGCTGCAAAGATAATATTTTTTGAATGAAGAAATGACTATTGCTGAATAAATTTATTCATTAAATGAAGAATTATTTAACCTGCATTATTTAAAGTTATAATGAATTATCAGAAGTTTTTCCTTCTTTTTAGACGAAAACCTGCAAAACCCCCGATGTCGTTTTGCAAGCCTACGGCTTTTTTATTATGACTGATGTGTCCTTTAGAGAGCATGCTCTCTTCCGTCCACATCCGCCATAATAAAAAGAGTCACTTCGTGCCTCCTGCAAAACGGCATCGGGCGATAAACATAAAAAACATTTAGGGATTAGAAATTAGAGAGTATTGATTAGAAATTAGAGATTGGTAGAATATAGAGACAACAATCTAAATATATACCACTATTTGTTGCATAAGACAGCAAACTGTTTCCTTTGTTTTTTATGTTTATCGCCCGAAACAAGTAAAAATGCCGTAGGCATTGGCGATGTGTTATCAGATTTCCGGCGAGAACTTGTTCTCGTAAGGAAATTTGATAATACATCGACTAACCCGAGGAACGAGGGTTTTACTTGGTTCGGGGGTTTTTAATGTTTTTTGTCTAAAAATATATAATTCTGATAATATTCACTACTAAAACTTTCTTATTTACATTATTCTCCACCCCGTCATTCGGGTTAAAGCTGAAAAAAAGTGCTTCTGATTTTTTAGATACTACATTTTGCAGTAATTTTGCAGTCAGAAACATTAATGATAATATATAAAAAATGAAGAATCAGACAAAAGCAATTGACACGCCGTTCCGCAAAGGCGATGCCTATGGTTCGCTGAGTATGCCTATCTATCATACCGCAGCATACGAATTTGACACCGCTAAGGATATGGCTGACGCTTTCACCGGAAAGGTTATCGCACCGGATTATTCAAGAGTGATGAACCCTACCGTGATGTATTTAGAAGACAAGGTGAAGGCTCTTACCGGGGCTGAAAACGTAATAGCAATGTCGTCGGGCATGGCGGCTATCAGCAACACACTGATGGCTCTCGCCGCCACGGGAAAGAATATCGTAACCTCTCGCCACATGTTTGGCAACACCTTCTCGCTCATCACTGAATCAATGAAGCGTTTCGGCGTGGAGCCAAGACCATGCGACTTGCTGAATCTCGACGAGGTCAAGAATAAGATGGACGAAAACACTTGCTGTATTTTCCTTGAAATTATCACTAATCCGCAGATGGAGGTTGCCGACCTGAAGGCTCTCTCGGAGATTGCCCATGAATATAACGTACCGCTCATTGCCGACACTACGGTTATACCGTTCACTCAGTTCTCGGCAAAGAGTCTGGGCGTGGACATCGAGGTGGTTTCAAGTACTAAATATCTCTCGGGCGGTGCCACTACTCTCGGCGGTCTCGTTATTGACTACGGCACGACAAAGGGCTTCGGACACACTATGAAGAACGAGATGCTCTTCAACTTCGGAGCTTATATGACTCCGCATGTGGCTTATATGCAGTCGCTCGGACTGGAGACTCTCGATGCTCGCTACCGCGTGCAGAGCCATAACACACTGTATCTTGCAGAGAAACTGCGCACTCTGCCGGGCATTAAACGCGTGAACTACGTTGGACTGCCAGACAATCCTTACCATGCCATCGCCGAGAAACAGTATGGCAAAACCGCCGGCGCAATGATGACCATCGACCTTGCAGACAAGGAGGCTTGCTTCAATATGATAAACAACCTGAAACTGGTACGCCGCGCCACTAACCTCTTCGACAACAAGACGCTCGCCATCCACCCGGCAAGTACTATCTTCGGTAATTTCTCGGATGAGGAACGTGCTGCGATGGACGTGCTCGACACTACGGTGAGAATTTCTGTAGGTCTGGAGGATATGGACGACATCTTTGAGGATATCAAGCAGGCTTTGGAGAAATAAAGGAAAGGAGAGACTATATGTACGACTTCAATAAGATAATTGACCGCTCTGGCAGCGGCGACCTGAAGCATGAAGTGCTCGAGGAACGCTACGGCAGGGCTGACCTTCTGCCGCTGTGGGTGGCAGACATGGATTTCGAAACTCCACATTTCATTACCGATGCCATAAAGCAGCGTCTCAACCACTCGCTCTTCGGATACACCGTGGAGCCGGAGGAGTTGTGGCCTACCGTAATGAAATGGATAAAAGACCATCACCAGTGGGACGTAAAACGCGAATGGTTGAGCTACATCCCCGGCATCGTGAAAGGTATCGGCATGGTTGTAAACGTGTTTACCAAGCCCGACGAGAAGGTTATTATCCAGCCACCTGTATACCATCCCTTCCGTCTCACTCCCGAGGGCAACGGCAGGGAAGTGGTGTATAATCCGCTGAAGGAGAATGAGGACGGTTCTTACTCTATGGACTTCGACAATCTCGCTGAGGTTGCCGACGACAAGTGCAAGGTGCTTATCCTTTCTAACCCTCACAACCCTGCAGGAATAACATGGAGCAAGGAGACTCTGGCAAGGCTTGCCGACTTCTGCTACGACCATAATATTCTTGTCATCTCCGACGAGATTCACTGCGATATGGCTCTTTGGGGCAACAAGCACGTACCGTTTGCCACGGCATCGGAGAAGGCTGCACAATGCAGCATAACATTCGGTGCTCCGTCGAAGACGTTTAATATCGCCGGTATCGTCAGCTCCTACTCTATCGTACCAAACGACGAGATAAGAAAGAAATTCTATTCATGGCTGGCTGCCAATGAGCTTAACGAGGCTCCGCTCTTCTCGCCGATAGCTACTATTGCCGCATTTAAGAATGGTGAAGCATGGCGCAAGGAGATGCTTAAATATGTAGAGGACAACATCATCTTTGTGGAAAACTACTGCAAGGAGTTCTTGCCGGAGATTAAGCCACTGCGCCCAGAGGCTTCTTTCCTTGTATGGCTCGACTGTCGCGAACTCCACCTCAACCACGAGCAGCTCGTCGACTTGTTTGTCAACAAGGCTCATCTGGCACTTAACGACGGCGAAATGTTTGGCAAGGGTGGCGAAGGCTTCATGAGAATGAATGTCGGTACGCCGAGGAGTATCCTCAAGAAAGCTCTTGACCAGCTGAGGGAGGCTATCAAGGGATAGCATCTTTCCATTCATCCCATATTTTGAGTGATAATATATATTATAGGAAGAACTCTTTTCGGTTTTTTTTAGACAAAAACCGATAAAACACCCAATGCCGTTTTGCAAGCCTTCGGCTTTTGTATTACGTCAGATGTGTCCTTTAGAGAGCAAGCTCTCTTCCGTCCACATCAGCCATAATACAAAGAGTCACTTCGTGCCTCTTGCAAAACGACATTGGGCGATAAACAAAAAAAACAAAGGAAACATAAGTTTTGCTTTATAACAGCTGACTTTGTCCTTTGTTTTTTTGTCTAAAATATATTTTTCCTATAATATTATTACCACATTCGAATGTGGACAATATTCCTTATAGTCCGATAACAGCTTTCTCTACCCAATAGAGGCCGATACCTGCGAGATAGCCCACAAGGGCAATCCATGAGATATTCTTCATATACCAGCCGAAGGTAATCTTCTCCAGTCCCATAACGACAACACCTGCAGCAGAACCGATGATAAGCATCGAACCGCCTACTCCGGCACAGTAGGCAAGCAGCTGCCAGAAGATTCCGTCTACCGACATATCACCGCCTATCGACGGATCTACAGGATACATTCCCATACAACCGGCAACGAGCGGAACATTGTCTACGATGCTCGACAAGACACCGATAATACCGGTAACGAGATAGTGGTTGCCGTCGAACACTACGTTGAGTCCCTGTCCGAGCTGTGTCAATACTCCGATTGTTTCAAGACAAGCCACTGCCATCAGAATACCGAGGAAGAACAGGATTGTCGACATGTCTATACGCGACAGCATATTGCTGACACGCTTCTGCATTGTGCTCTTTGTAGCCAACTTAGGCAAACGGCTGTAGAACACCTCTGTTACTGTCCACAACACGCCTAAAACGAGAAGGATGCCGACAAACGGAGGAAGGTGTGTTATAGACTTGAAAATAGGAACGAAGATGAGTCCGCCTACTCCAAGGAAGAATACCACCTTGCGCTGGAAGGCTGTAAAATCACTTGAGCCAAGCTCTCCGCCCTTATTCTCCGGAACGGCAAGTTCGCCCTTCAAATGGAAGGTAAGGATATAAGCCGGAATTACCATAGAAACGATAGAAGGCAGGAGTATCTCCTTTATCACGCCGCCTGCCGTAATAACGCCCTTGTTCCAAAGCATGATGGTTGTAACGTCGCCGATTGGCGAGAAGGCACCACCGGAATTTGCCGCAATGACAACGAGGGCTGCATATATAATACGGTCTTTATGGTCGCTGACAAGCTTGCGCAAGATCATTATCATCACGATAGATGTAGTCAAGTTGTCGAGGATTGCCGAGAGGATGAAGGTCATGAAGGCTATTCGCCACAAAAGGGCGCGCTTGCTCTTCGTCTTCAGCGTGTCGCGAACGAAGTTGAATCCACCGTTCTGGTCTACGAGTTCCACTATGGTCATGGCACCCATAAGGAAAAACAGCGTTGTCGCCGTACTGCCGAGATGATGCTCTATCGTCTCGCTCACTACGGTTCCCACTTTGTCGCCAATGGCGGCAGCGAGATATTGTCCCGGGTCACACATGAAGATTGTCCAGCAGCCTACGAACATAAGGAGTGCGATTGCTGCCTTGTTCACCTTTGTCACGCTCTCGATGGCTATGAAGAAATAGCCGATGACGAAGACCGCGACAATACACATTGTTAAGGTTGTCATTTCTTATTTTGTTTTAGTTTGTTAGTAATTTCGCTTAGATTACCTTGTGTTTTTGCTATTTTGCAAAATCCAGTTTGCAAAGTTATGTATAATATCAATATAATGCAAGTGTTTTACCTATTTAATATTATAAATTAACATTGAGTCTTTTTCCGAATAAACGGGAAAAACAGAAAAAAGTTTTTCGCTGATTTAACCCTCATGCCCTCACCCAACCATCTGAAACGCCGAGAAACAGGGCGTTTCAGATGGTGAGGGATAGTGTGAGGGATGGTGAGGGTAAAGATATTATCCACAATGGAAATACCTGTTCACGAGTTTCTCTATTTCCTCATAGTTGCTCTCGATATTGCGACGCATCGTTCTGTCGTGGAAAGAACGAAGCTGCGAGATTATGCCGTCGATCATTGCCGGACTGAACACGCCGTGCTCCTCGAAGACCGTGCGATGCTTTTCGAGACAGTCGGCTGAAGCGGCACAGCTGTCGGGCAACTGTTCCAGAGCCTCTACCCTGCTGGCGTTTTCCGCATCATGGATATTATAGTTCACGTATGTCTTCTCTGCCACCTCAAGGGCATTATCCATCTCAAATCCATGTCGGCAAGCCACACAAAGACCGGCTATGAGCTGGTAGATATCTGCCGATCCGTCTGGCGAGCGCATTTCTACTGTTTGTTTGAGCGAAGTGTCATAATGCCAAGCCACGTCATGCGGGTTCGCTTCATGACACATATCTTGATTTGAGGTCCATCCGAGGGGCACTCTTACGAGTACAGAACGGTTGCAGTCGCCCCAGCAAACATTGGTTGGAGCTTCCTGATGCGGCACCAGTCGGAAATACGATGTAGGGTTCTTGTTGCCGAAAGCCGTAATTGCCGGTGCAAGATCCATCATTCCGGCAATGATGGTACGTGCCTGCTCGCTCAGTTTGCCGTCGTGAATCATCATATTCTTGCCGTGTTTCATTATCCTCATGTGGATATGCAGTCCGGATCCAGCCTTGCGGCTGTTATCTTAGGAGCAAAAGTAACGTTCAGTCCCATGCGGTAAGCCACGTTTCTTATTACCCACTTTGCAATCATCAGCTGGTCGGCACTCTCTTCTGCCGGAACGGGCAGAAACTCTATCTCGCCTTGCTCATAGACTTTTCCTCCCATGCTGAAGTTTCCCACTTCAGAGTGTCCATATTTTATCTGACCGCCCGTGCGAGCGATATAATACATGCATTTTGTTCTAAATTCAGTTGTCTTCGCATATGGAGAAGACTCATGATAGCCTTTTTGGTCGACAGCGGGAAATTCGCCCGAATCCGGCGTTATTACATAGTATTCCAGCTCCCCCATGGTATGGAATTCCATCTTCGTTACTTCCTTAAATGCAGCTACAGCCTTCTGGAGCGTCCTTTCGGGGGCACTCTCCAGTGGTTTGCCGTCTTTATCGAAGAAGGATGCGAGCATGCAAAGCGTAGGAATCTCGGCAAAGGGGTCTACAAATGCCGTGCGAAAACGCGGTATAACATACAAATCACTACTGCTCGCACTGATAAACGGGAATAGACTTGACCCGTCGACTCTCTCTCCACAAGTGAGTATTGTGTCGAGATAGCTAAGACTGTTTATCACGAAATTCAGCGTCTTGAGCTTGCCGTCGCCACCAGGATACATGAAATTTACCATCCGGATATCGTTGTTACGGATAAAATTGATGATGTCAGCCTTTGTAAAGTCTGATGCCGGTTTCTGCAAATAGGTTACTACATCATTTGCATTCAGTATAAGTTCCTCGCTATTCATAGTTGTAGTATTAAAGTGTTATTAGATAAGGGTTGTTTAATGCCGCAAATATAGCTATTAAGTGGATTACCTCCAAATATTTCCGCATTAATTTGACATAATGACAAATACTTATTCTACAAGTTCTTTGAAATATTATCTTACTATTCCTTGCCAACATACTATGCTTTACCTATATAATTTCTATTCTGCACCTTTGGTATTTGGGCGTTGCACCAAAGGTGCAGATATAATGCAAAAATCTGATACCATACATTTCGCCCCTATCTTGTGCATAAATTTGTATCCATTATCATCTTTCTCATTCCTAATTTCTCATTCCTAATTCCTAATTATCCCTCACACCCCTCACACTATCCCTCACACCTCAGAACCTCGATAAACTGGGGCTTTCAGGGCTATTGGTGAGGGTGTGAGGGTAAAACGCCCGAAAAAAAGTTTTTCTATTTTCCAAAAAGAATTCAGTACGAAATATAGATTTTCAAAGAACAAAAAGATTAGCTTTTTCACACTTTTCTTTGCTGCAAAACAAAAAAATAGTATTTTTGCACGTATCATACTTACTGACCTTTCGCCGACCGGATATCATGAGGGGGCGAATCTTTGGGAAAGATACTTGAATTTCACATAATTAAATTTATAATATGGGTTTAAAAATCATCGTACTTGCCAAGCAGGTACCAGACACACGAAATGTGGGTAAGGACGCCATGACGGCGGAAGGCACCGTAAACCGTGCTGCCTTACCGGCTATTTTCAATCCTGAAGACTTGAATGCGCTGGAACAGGCGCTGCGTTTGAAAGACCAGAATCCAGGCTCTACCGTGGGTATCCTAACTATGGGACCTCCACGTGCCGCTGAGATTATCCGACAGGGACTCTACCGCGGAGCGGATACAGGATGGCTGCTCACCGACAGACTCTTTGCCGGTGCCGACACGCTCGCCACTTCTTATGCTCTCGCTACGGCTATAAAGAAAATCGGTGGTGCCGACGTTATCATCGGCGGACGTCAGGCTATCGACGGAGATACTGCACAGGTAGGTCCGCAGGTGGCTCAGAAGCTCGGACTCTCACAGGTTACATACGCTGAGGAAATCGAGAAATGCGAGAATGGCGTGCTCACCATTCGCCGACATATCGACGGCGGAGTGGAGACGGTAGAAGCTCCGATGCCTATCGTTATCACAGTGAACGGCAGTGCTGCACCTTGCCGCCCTTGTAACGCTAAACTCGTGATGAAATATAAACGCGCCAACGTACCGTTGGAGCGCACTGCCGACATGCCTTATGCTGAACTCTATAACGAGCGCCCTTACCTGACGCTCAACCAGTGGTCGGTGGCTGATGTAGACGGCGACCCGCAGCAGTGTGGACTTGCCGGTTCGCCTACCAAGGTGAAGGCTGTGAAGAATATCGTGTTCCAGGCTAAGGAGAGCAAGACGCTCACTGCTGCCGACACGGATATCGAGGGACTGGTAAAGGAATTGTTGGACGAAAAGATTATTGGATAAGAGATGAACAACGTTTTTGTATATTGCGAGATAGAGAACACCACGGTTGCCGAGGTGTCTCAGGAATTACTTACCAAGGGACGTAAACTCGCCAACCAGCTTGGAGTGGAACTCCACGCTATCGTTGCCGGAACGGGCATCAAGGACAAGGTGGAGGACCAGATTCTGCCTTATGGCGTTGACAAACTCTTCGTTTTCGATGCTGAGGGACTCTTCCCTTATACTTCGGCTCCGCACACCGACATCCTCGTGAACCTCTTCAAGGAGGAGAAACCGCAGATTTGCCTTATGGGTGCCACCGTTATCGGGCGCGACCTGGGACCGAGGGTTTCTTCTTCGCTGACCAGCGGACTTACTGCCGACTGCACGCAATTGGAGATTGGCGACTACGACGACAAGAAGACGGGCACTCACTACGACAACCTGCTCTATCAGATTCGTCCGGCTTTCGGCGGTAACATCGTGGCTACTATCGTTAACCCGGAACACCGTCCACAGATGGCTACCGTTCGTAGCGGCGTGATGCAGAAGGCTCTCTACGATGGCGAGGCAAAGCACGAGGTGGTTTATATGGATGTAGCCAAGTATGTGCCTGCAACAGATTATATCGTGAAGGTTATCGACCGCCACGTGGAAGCTGCAAAGCACAACCTGAAGGGCGCTCCTATCGTTGTTGCCGGCGGCTACGGCGTGGGCAGCAAAGAGGGCTTCGACCAGCTGTTCCAGCTCGCTAAGGAACTTCACGGCGAGGTGGGCGCAAGCCGTGCTGCCGTTGATGCGGGATGGGTTGACCACGACCGCCAGATTGGTCAAACGGGTGTTACCGTGCATCCGAAGGTGTATATCGCATGCGGTATCTCCGGACAGATTCAGCATATCGCCGGAATGCAAGACTCGGGTATCATCATTTCTATCAACAGCGACCCGGACGCTCCTATCAACAAGATTGCCGACTATGTTATCAACGGCACCGTGGAGGAGGTTGTACCGAAACTGATTAAATACTATAAGCAGAATTCTAAATAAAAGCCCCTTCCCCAGCCGCCACAGGCGGCTTCGCCCCTCCCCGCAGGAGAGGGGAGTGATATGTCCGGAGAGTGAACTAAAGGTAAATAATTAAAATCATTAAGTATATAAATATGAGTTTTGATTATCCGGAATACAAGACATCTTCTCCTGACTGGTATTTGCTACTGAAAGAAAATGCCAGAAAAAACAGAAGGAAGATGACGGAAGCTTGTCTTTGGGAAGTTCTAAGGAATATTCCACGACCTTACAAATTTCGACGGCAGCATATCATTGGAGACTATATTGCTGACTTTGCATGTTTGACAAAAATGCTTGTCATTGAAATCGACGGAGGATACCATACTACTGATGAACAAAAGCATTATGATGAAATGCGAACAGAAAGTCTGGAAAGAATGGGATTCACCGTAATTCGATTCACAAATGAAGAAGTGATGAGTAACCGTCAAAATGTAATAGAAACGATAAAGGAATTCATATATAAATAAATGTAGAACAAAAAAAAATGCCACCTCTGTCTGTCATATAAAGGAAACTTGTAATATGTTATAATATATTCTTATAGTCCACAATAATAACTATTTCATTTAGGAATATACAAAGACATATTACGCCCCTCCCCCACGGGGAGGGGAAGAATCCGCCAAAGGCGGATGGGGGTGGGGCTTCAATTATGGCAAACTATTATACAGACCATCCGGAGTTTGATTTCTATCTGAATCATCCGGAGATGAAGAGAATTGTGGAACTTAAAGAAAGAAATTTCGCAGACAAGGATTCATACCCTGACGCACCGGTGGATTTCGACGACGCTATCGAAAACTACAAGCGTGTGCTCGACATTACTGGCGACATCGCTGCCAATATTCTCGAACCTAACAGCGAGGAAGTGGATCTCGAAGGACCGCATCTCGTGGAGGGACGCATGCACTATGCATCTAAGACTTACGAGAATATCGAGGCTACACGCAAGGCTGGACTTTGGGGTATCTCTATGCCTCGTAGATACGGCGGACTGAACCTGCCTATCACTCCTTATTCTATGGCTTCAGAGATTGTTGCCACGGCGGATGCCGGTTTCCAGAATATCTGGAGTCTTCAGGACTGTATCGAAACTCTCTATGAGTTCGGCAGCGAGGAACAGCGACAGAAGTATATCCCGCGCGTTTGTGCCGGAGAGACTATGAGTATGGACCTCACCGAACCTGATGCCGGTTCCGACCTGCAGCGCGTTATGCTCAAGGCTACATACAGCGAGGAGGAGGGATGCTGGTTGCTTAATGGCGTGAAGCGTTTCATCACCAACGGCGACTCGGACATTCACCTCGTGTTGGCTCGTTCTGAGGCTGGCACTCACGACGGACGCGGTCTCTCGATGTTTATCTACGACAAGAACCAGGGCGGCGTTACCGTGCGCCACATCGAGAACAAGCTCGGTATCCACGGCTCTCCTACCTGTGAGCTGGTTTACAAGAATGCCAAGGCTGAACTCTGCGGAAGCACTCGTATGGGTCTTATTAAATATGTAATGGCACTGATGAACGGAGCTCGTCTGGGTATTGCCGCACAGAGTGTAGGCGTGAGCCAGGCTGCATACAACGAGGCTCTTGCCTATGCTCGCGAACGCAAGCAGTTTGGCGAGGCTATCGTTAACTTCCCTGCCGTTTACGACATGATTTCCAAGATTAAGGCTAAGCTCGATGCCGGACGAAGCATCTTGTATCAGACAGCTCGCTATGTTGATATCTACAAGGCTCTCGACGATATCGCACGTGAGCGCAAGCTTACTCCGGAGGAGCGCAAGGAGCAGAAGAAGTATGCTCGTCTTGCCGATGCCTTCACTCCTATCGCCAAGGGTATGAACTCTGAATATGCTAACCAGAATGCTTACGACTGTATTCAGGTTCACGGCGGTTCGGGATTCATCATGGAATACAAGTGTCAACGTCTGTACCGCGATGCCCGTATCTTCTCTATCTACGAGGGTACTACTCAGCTGCAGGTGGTTGCCGCTATCCGCTACATCACCAACGGCACTTACCTCTCTATCATGAAGGAGATGGTTGAGAAGGAGGTTTCTGAGGATATGAAGTCGCTGCAGGTTCGCATCCAGAAGATGATCGAGCTCTACGAGCAGTCGCTTGAATATGTTAAGCAGGCTGAGAACCAGGAGGTTCAGGACTTCCTCGCTCGTCGTCTATACGACATGACTGCCGACATTCTGATGTCGCTGCTCATCGTGAGCGATGCTTCTGCCGCTCCAGAACTCTTCGCCAAGAGTGCTCAGGTTTACGTTCGCCATGCTGAGGAAGAGGTTATCGGCCACAGCTGCTACGTAAAGAGCTTTATCGCCGAGGATCTGGTGAACTTCCGCGCTGAATAAAAACATACAAATTTACGGCAACGGCAATGGAGAAAAAATGGGGACATCATTTATTTTGTTTGTCTCTTATTGTCTCCATTGTCGTTTTTTTTATAAAAGCTTGTTTCTTAGCCTAATATTCATTATTTTTGCATAAGATAAGCTGCATCTCAGCAATAAATCCAAACAAGTTTGGCTTGTATTGCATTCGATTTGCATTATCTTTGCAAAAGATAAGTATAATATGACAAACAATAAAGACATACGGTGGATCCAGAGGCTGGAAAATTACATAAAAGCTCTCGAAAGACTTCGGAAAGCTGCTGAAATTATTTCTGCAGCAAAGATGTTCAGCGGCGAAGTCGACGATTTGCTCAAAGAAGGTTTGATTCAAAGGTTTGAATATACCCAAGAGTTGGCATGGAAGGTAATGAAAGACTACGAAGAATATCAAGGTCTTACTGACATACAAGGATCAAGAGACGCTATCCGCAAAGCCCTGCAAATGGGAATCATTGAAAGTCATGCATGGATGGATACAATATCTTCAAGAAATCTTACGTCACATTGCTATGACGAATCGGAATTCAACAGTGTTCTATCTAAAATAATAAACGACTTTCTTCCTATATTTATAGATTTCTGTAATAAAATGATATTCTTGAGAGACAATGAGCAATAATTTAGACAACGGGATAAGTGCTGAATACTGGAATAAAATTAATGAAACATTGTCGCATTTCCCACACATTAAAAAGGCTGTACTTTTCGGCTCTCGTGCAAAAGGAACATACAAGGAATTTTCAGATATCGACATTGCGCTCATCGGGAATGATATGAACACAGATGATTTGCTGAAACTTGAAACAGAGATTGACGATTTGCTATTGCCTTACGAATTTGATTTCTGTATCTACAAGAATATTACGAACAAAGAACTTAAAGACCATATTGACAGACGAGGTATAGTAGTATATAATTCAAATAATTAAAGACAGATTCAAAACCGAAAAAATCGAGGGGCAGGCTGAAATCACTTCAGGCTGCCCCTCTTCCATTTAGCGTCATCTATGCCCATGAGTCTTGTGTCGAGACACAAGCAAAGACGGGAATGACAAATAGTTTTTCATCATCCCCGTCACACAATAGACATATCTGTAAGGAACATGTCTGTAGTAGCCTCCTTTACTGTATCGCTACAGCGCCGGAGGACTACAGACCAACATGAAAAATTATTAACCTCGCCGTTTCACAACGGCATCAAAAACCATACCCGCCACACACAAAAAAGCGGGAAATGGTATATCTATAATAATCAAAATTCTATTCTGTCTGTAGTTTTACTCTGCCACACAGATGCTGACACGATTCATGTCGTTCTCTGCAAATGGCTGAACGCGGGAGCCTTCTGACTTCACATCGATGCGGTCGCGGCTGATGCCATACTCACCAACAAACATGTTTGCCACGGCCTCTGCACGCTCTTTTGCCAAACGGTCGTTGATGGCATCGGTACCGGTGCCGGCATCGGCATAGCCTGTTACCACGAGTTTTGCACCGTCGTGGTTCTTCAAGAACTCGGCTACTTCCTTCACCTTTGCCTGTTCAACATCGGCAACAGTAGACTTGTTGATGGTGAAGAACACGTCGCGGCGAATCTTCTCAACCTTCTTCTCCTCGCGTTTCTCCTCTACCACCTGCTTTGGCTGCGGTACGATAACTTCCTCTACCGGAGCCGGAGCTGCAACTGGCTTGTGGGTCTTGCCCAAGTTTATCTTCAGACCTACGAGTCCGTTGAAATACCAGTCGGCATTTCCTGCCTTCTTTGAGTTGTACTTGTCGCTCAACACATTGGCGTTTGCCTCTACACCGAGGCTTACTCTCTTGCTCAAGCGGAAGTCTACGGCAACACCGCCCCTACCAACTGGGCGCACCTTTGTGCCACTCCACAGATAACGCAAGTCGTAGCCCTGAGCTGCAAGAGCATTGGCATCATCGTTTGCCCATGCTATGTTTGCTCCACCGCCGACAAAGGCGCTAACGTTGAGTACACGGTTAGGGTTATAACCGCAAATGGCGTTGCTCAGGTTAAACATGAAGTCAATGCCCGGAGCTACATATTTATATTTATAAGTCGTGTTGGTTGGTGCAGATTCTGGAGTGAGCTTATAGCCATTCCATCCGCCCATGCTCTGCCATCCGTTCACCGCAAGGCGAACACCAAACCAAGGACGGAATTGATATCCAAATGTAACCTGTACGTTCGGAGAAATTAAATCGCCGAACTTAGCTTCGCCCAGTGTGTACTGTGCTCCGCCCTGCAACTGGATATAAGGATACGAGTGGAACTTCACAGCCGTCGTATCACTCTGTGCCATTGCCGTCATGCCGCTTGTCAGCATGGCAGCAGCCATCAAAGTGGCTTTCAATGATCTTTTCATAAGCATCTATATATTTTATATTTAACTTTTCCTTTTTATATTGTAGTATAAACTATCCTCCCTCGTCCTTTCTCTCACCTTTATCTCTCTCATCTTTATCTCTCCCATCTTTATCTTTATCACTCCCATCTTTATCTTTATCACTCTCATCTTTATCTTTATCACTCTCATCACCTTCACTTCTCAAGGTAATCACTCCCCTCTCCTACGGGGAGGGGTTGGGGGTGGGGCTTTTCCCTTCTCCTACGTGTTTGGGGGTAGGGCTTTCTTGGGTGGGGCTTTTGTTGTGCTGCTATCGGAAGTCCTTCTCGCCGGAACCCACTTTTCAAAATTCCGTCGTTTTTACGTGAAGGCAGTGCGACATTCGTCCTAGTACCCTGCCGTCTGCGACATTGCTCTACAATCCAGCATTTAGAATCAAAGCATCCGTCACCTTCCGAAAGCCTCACAACCTGGAAACTAAAGGTTTTATCATGAAGCCGTCAAGTCATTACAACAATGGAACTTTCCTCCATCGCCAAGACTTATAAGCTCCTATTGAAAAAGAAATTTCAAAGAACTAAAAGAGCATTAATCCACAACAGCCGATTTCTTCACCTTTTGCAAATTTTTCTCACGCATTTCCTTTTGATACTCATTCTTCATTGAGTCTTTCTGGTTATGTCCGACAACCGTATGGTCACCACTATGGCTGTCGGTCATACAGAGTTTCCACGTGCCCATATCACAAATAGGTTTGAAATAAAACACTGTTTTAACCTCCGGGAAGTTATCATGTGCCGGCTCGATAAGAGCTGTACACTTCACCTCATTTTTATATGCATCCTTAAACTTGATATAGTCGATCACATGAGATCTAATCGGTAAGGATGACAATATTCCGACTACTCTTTTCATTTTCTCATTGTCCAACAATTGAGGTTCTGCATAAACAGAATCTGGATCTGAGAAATATAACATAGCTGCAGCATCTTCATATTTTCCACTCTCTGCATATTGGAAGAAAGTGTCGATAAGCTTCACAACTGCAACTGAATCATTATTTGTCAAAGACTGTTCAAAACCTGTAAGAGGACTCTTTGGCTTTGGTTTATCTCCACAACTTGACATCAGTGTCATTATACAGAGAACAGCAAGCCCTAAGGCTATCGAAAAAAACTTTTTCATGTCGGAATTATTTATTTTATATGTCTTATAATTAAAAGAGGGCAGGCATCTTTATACCTGCCCTCAATCTTATTTTCGAATTAATATAATATTAATTAACGACGCTTTGCATTGTTAACAGTCTTATTTACATTAGCAGTAATCTCGATATTCTCAATCTTACCCCATGTGTACTCAACAGTAGCTTTGAACTTAACAGTGAACTTACCTACAGTAACACCATTGTTCTGGTAGCGGATTGAACCATAGTCGCCAGCAACAATCTGTGTACCGTTTCCTGCAGGCTGAACATACTCGAACTTGATCTTGTTTGTTACATCACTAAGCTTATCGCTTGGATTGCCGTTGAGGTCAGTTGTAGCATTTGCAGTATCGACAGTAATCTTCTTTACACCATAGTACCTGAAGTAGTCATGACCCTTAGTCTGAGCACCATTCAAGAAGTCATGGTCACGCCAGTCTGTGAATGTAAGTTTAAGAGCTGCACTTGAACCACTTGTTTCAGCATCTGTCAATGTATCAAGTTCTCCAGCCTTAACATTAATTGGGCGCAAGAATCTTACATCAAATGTTCTATATTCAAGTTTTACATCAATGTCACCGCAAAGCTTAGCGTTTACACCAACAATAGCAGTAAGAGTGTTCTCATAATCTTCGTGACCTACCTTGTTGAGCAGTCTCTTAGCCTCATCAGTCTTAGCTAAAGTAACGATACCTGTAGACTTAACCATAGAAGCTACCAAATAGTCAGCATAATTAGCTTTCTTTGTAGCATCCTCTTTTGCAGCAACCTGATCTGAATAAACCTTGTCACCAGCAGCATTTGCATAAAGTCCATGTCCATTCTCGAATGTAAATTCAAGAGCAAGACCACTTGTCAAGTTTGCATAAGCACCGATAAACGGATCAACAGAAAGAGTATTAGATCTAAGAGTGTTTCTTATATCAAAAGTATACTCACAGTCAGCAGCATCTGTAACACAACCATTCTTTGCAATATTGTCAGTTGTACCAACAACCTCAACATTACCAGCAATTGCGTCATAACCTGTACCTGCCACATTACTCTTTGAAGAATACCAGTAGCCCTTAATTTTGTTTCCTGTTCCGAACGCAGTTTCAGGCTCGATATTGATTGCAGATGGAGTCCATGTCAATTCTACATATACATACTTGTGAGCTGCAGTCTCACCAGACCTCAGAGTATAACGGACATATGTCTTGAGAGGTTTCTTTCCATTCTGCTTGAAGAGATTATAAGCTTGTCTTGAGTTAATATTCCAAAGAATAACCTGAGTCTCATTACCATCAACATCAGCAGTTGTCTGAGAAACAACACCAATCTTATCAGCAGCAGAAACAGCTACAGCAGAAACAGAATTGCTTGTGAACTGGTCGGCATCAGCCAAAGTTCCGTCAAGAGCATATTTGGTCTCAAATTCTGTCTTAGACATTCCAAGCTCGTTGATCAATCTCTCCTCAACCTGGAACCAAGAAAGTTTCATCAATTCGATGTTATCGTTACAAGCAAGAGTATAAGCCTTGTCTGTAGAGTATGATGCAGTAATTTCCTGATCAACCTTATCACCATCAACGATTTCAAGCTTCATGTAACCAACAGTAGCAATCTTGTTGTTTACAGTATCTCTGAGGACAACACGAACCAAAGGCATACGACCAAGAGTTGCACGAGTCTGCTCAGTTTCACCATACTTAGCCTGATTTCCGTCCTTAGTCATCTGTGGGCGCAATGTATAACCATCAGCAGCAATTGCAGCATGTGCACTCTGCTTTGTTACGTTAGTACCCTCTGTATAACCAACGAGTTTGAACTCATACTTGAAACCAACTTTCTCTACCTTACCCTCAGCAGCATTAACATCATAGCTTGTACAACCACTTGCTGCATCCTTAGAATTAACGAGGTCAGTATTTACATACTCACGAAGGTCAATTGTCTTGTCATAAACAACAGGAACTGTTGGAGCTGCTGCAATAGCTGAAGCTGCAGTTCTGTAAAGATGTGAAGGAATTGAGTGAGACTGTGTGCCATACTTAGGATTGTTGAGCACAAGGTTAGTGTACTTACTTGACTTGATTGCTGCAAAGTCTGAAGTAATTACAGAGTCTCCTGTTGTGTACTGCAATGCGAGAACAGAAACCTTGCTGTCGTTAGCAATGCTCTTCAAAACATCACCATTATATTTAGCATGAACAGTTATCTGACCATCATTCTTATCAACAGACTCAACCTTGAATTTCTTCGAGATATCTTCACCTGCAGAACGTGTAAAGTCCTTATTGTAAGCAATAAAACCATAATTCTTAGCATCCAAAGCAATCTTTGCATTAGAAGGATTCAAGAAATATGAAGCAGCCAAATCCGGTGCATAAACAAATACATCACTACTTGTTGTAGGTTTATCTGTTTGGTAGTTACCATTTGCATCAACATTTTCGTTAACTGTCTCTGGATAATATTCGAATGTAGCCAAATCGAATGCCTCGATACCCTCATAATAGAAATCAGGATCGAACACGAGAGACTTCAGCTTAGAAGACAGACTGATAACAATAGTACCACCTTCAGCATCCTTAACACCGGTAAGAGTCAAGTTCTCCTTGTCCCAAACAGCTGTGATTACATTCTCTGCAGTTGCAGTGTAAGCAATGTTTGAGTCGTAAGGATCCTTGTCGCCATCGTTGTATACCCAGAATGTACCAGTTGCAGGATTCGGAACATAGTATTTACCATTTGTTCCATTAGAACCAGCTGCGCCTGGAGTACCTGGGGTACCTGGTGTACCAGCTTCGCCCTGATCACCTTTATCACCCTTGTCGCCTTTAGTTCCAAGAGCATAGTAATCAGTCTTCTTGTCATTGCAATACCAATAACCGTCAGTACCAATCTTCCAAACATCAGCACTCTTACCGTCAGCACCGGCTGCGCCGTTTGAAATAGTATAAGTTTTACCATTACTCAAAGTAACCGTAACACCATTACCATTAGAGGTTACGTCTGTAATGACGCTACCTGCTTCAATCTGTGCCTTCAGTCCGTCAACGATCTTAGCCAAATCGTCGATTCTCTGAGACAAGCCGTTGATGTCATCATCGTAGTCTTTACAAGATACGAAGGTGCTCGTAGAGGCAAGCGTAAGCGATGCCAAAAGCAACGAACCAATAAACTTCTTTTTCATTTGATTAAACTTTAAATTAAACTTATATGCTTATTTGTATATGTCTATCTTTGGAATGATTTTTGACACGTTTTAATGGATTAAGGTCTTTTAAGAAATTACACCTACACACCACTTTTACATACTCTACAAAAGAGAGATATGCATTTTGCGTCGGCAAAGATAAGAGAATTTATTATAACTTACAAATTTTACGGTAAAAATCTCGAAATTTTGCAAGCCTATATGCAGTTTTGTCTGTTTTGAAGTTAATATTATTCATTTATTATATATTTTTATTAAACCCATAGTTACCTACAGGGTAGATTTATTACTTTTATGATTATCTCCCTCCAATTACACCATATTTCTTTGAAAGAAATGGCACATTAGTTTATATATTTTCACACGTTGTTAAAGGTATATTCCTTCTTGACGCATCATTATAGTTACGAAGTTAAAGTTTGGCATATAATCATTAAGTTTTCTGGTTTTCATGTTTTCTGCCAGTTTTTGCGTATGTGATGTTATCAACCCTTATCATGCCTACGGTTGGTCCATCGTGGCAATTGGGTGAAGTCACCATTATGATTCTATGTCCTATGAATGAGGTTCCTTATATATATTATATAATAAGGTATAAGTTTCATGTTGATTTAACGATTAACAATATTGTGCGGAACCCGTCCGCTGTAAATGTCTCGTCTGTCAGTTTTTGATGTCCTTACTTTTGCTAGTTATTATTGTTTGGTTGCAAAGTTAGTGATATTTTTGATACATGCAAACGATTTTTCAATTATTTTCAAAAAAAAATTGCACAAATTCAGCTTTTATCGATGTTTACGAACACAATACATGTTATACAACATATTTTTGTCCATTCACTTGTCATAACGAGTAACAATCATATAAAATTATAAACATCTATATAATGTATATTATCGAAAGTTGGATAGAATTTTTTAGACAAATACAATAAAAACCCCCGAACCAAGTAAACCCCTCGTTCCTCGGGGTTGCCGCTGTGTTGTCATATTTCTTTACGAGAACGAGTTCTCGACAGAAATATGCCGACACAACGCCAATGCCTTCGGCATTTTTACTTGTTTCGGGCGATAAACATAAAAAACAAAGGACAACTTTTTTACAACCAGTAAAACAGTGTATCATTAAGATATATCTATCTTGTAAAAAGACAAAATACCAGTATTACGCTCACTTTGTTTTAATTGTTTGTTACAAAGTCTTGGTCTCTTATGTTTTTTATGTTTATCACCCGATGCCGTTTTGCAAGAGG
>DBKQ01000019.1:0-4287 GCA_002298545.1 Prevotella sp. UBA746 | reverse complement strand
TGCTCTCTATAGGACACATCAGCCATTACACATAAGCCGAAGGCTTGCAAAACTACATCGGGGGTTTTGTAGGTTTTCGTCTAAAACGTACAAGAAGAGAACTTTCGATAATATACATTATCAGAATGCAAAAATTCTCTGCCAATATTTTTATTTAACAACTTTGTAACACGCATGCAATAGTTATGAACAAAAACATTCTTACCTTTGCAACCGAAATAATAAACGTATATAGTATATGGATATAAAGTATAAGCTACTTGTCGTAGACGACGAGCAAGACCTCTGCGAGATTCTGAAATTCAATCTCGAAACCGAAGGATACAGCGTGGACACGGCAAATTCTGCCGAGGAGGCACTCTCTATGGGTGTGGAGAAATACGACCTTCTGCTGCTCGATGTCATGATGGGCGGTATGTCGGGATTTGCAATGGCAAAAAAAATAAAGTCGGAACCTCTGACTGAACATATTCCTATCATTTTCCTCACGGCAAAGGACACGGAGAACGATACCGTAACGGGATTTAACCTCGGTGCAGACGACTACATCTCTAAGCCTTTCTCTATCCGCGAGGTAATGGTAAGAGTCAGAGCTGTATTGCGACGCACACAAGAGAGCGGGACCAAACAGCAGTCTAATATTATCAACTATCAGGGTCTGGAACTCAACATGGACAAGAAGACGGTTAGTATCGACGGTGAGGATATTCCGTTTACCAAAACGGAATTTGAAATTCTCCATCTTTTGCTCGACGAAAGGGGAAAGGTATTCTCGCGCCAGGAACTTATCGACCGTATCTGGCCTAAGGATGTGCTCGTGCTCGACAGAACGGTGGATGTAAACATTACCCGACTGAGGAAGAAGATTGGTCGCTTCTCCAAGTGTATCGTCACCCGACTGGGATTCGGATACTATTTTGATGCGTAGGGAGTAGTTTATAATTTATCATTAGCATATGTCGATAGGAAAAAAATTATATTTCGGTGTAGTCGCAGTATTTCTGTTGTTTGCCGCCTCGTTCATCGTCTTCCAGCACGAACGCGAGAAGACATATAAGATTGACGTGCTCGATACTAAGCTCCAGGACTACAACGAGCGCATGGCTGAAGTGTTGGAACTGAACAGAAACATGTCGGAAAGCAGCATCGACCGCTATGTGCGAACCCATTACGAGCCGGATCTGCGTGTAACACTTATTGATATGAAAGGAAAGGTGTTCTACGACAACAAGTTCAAGAACTACGCCGCTTTCGAGAACCATTTAGGAAGAGACGAGATTCGCGAAGCACTGAAAAATGGTTCGGGATACGACATCGACCGCAAGAGTTCCACTCTCGGACAGTCGTTTTTTTATTCAGCAACAAGTTTTCCCAGCCAACATTTTATAATAAGAAGTGCCCTGCCGTATAACACGAGTCTGGCACGCATGCTCCAGACCGACCAGCATTACGTATGGTTCTCGCTCGTTGCCATGCTCCTGCTTACGCTGTTGCTCTACCGTTTCACACACCGACTGGGAATGAACATACAGAAGTTGCGAACCTTTGCCAATCGTGCCGACCACAACGAGAGTCTGGAAACTGAAGACCTCGTGGCTTTTCCGAACGATGAATTGGGAGAGATTGCCGAAAAGATTATCAAGATATACAAACGTCTGCAGCATACTAAACAGGAGCAGAATATTCTGAAACGACAGCTAACTCAGAATATCGCCCACGAACTGAAAACTCCTGTGGCAAGCATCATGGGATACATGGAGACAATACTCGACAACCCAAAGATTGACGAGAAGATGAAGGAACAGTTCTTGCAGCGTTGCTATGCACAGGCACAGAGACTGACATCACTGCTCCGCGACATATCCACGCTCAACCGCCTCGACGATGCCTCGGAGATGCTCACTGACTTTGACGACATAGATATCGTGCAGCTCATCGACAATATCCAGCGAGAGACGGCGCTGCAAATGGAAGAGAACAGGATGAACTTCGTATGCAGTCTGCCAGAAAGCGTGAAGATACGCGGCAACCAGTCGCTTATCTATAGCGTGTTCCGTAATCTTACCGACAATGCCATAGCATACGCCGGACAGGGAACAACGATAGCGCTGAACGCCGAAGACGAAGGCGACAAATGGCATTTCACTTTCAGCGACAACGGCGTTGGAGTGCCCCACGAACATCTTGCCCGCCTCTTCGAACGGTTCTATAGGGTGGACAAGGGAAGGAGCCGCAAGATGGGAGGAACAGGACTCGGACTTGCCATCGTAAAGAATGCCGTATTGCTGCATGGAGGAACTATCAGCGTAAGGAATGGCGACAACGGAGGACTGGTATTTGATTTTACACTGAAGAAATAGACAGAAGAAAAATTCAGCTTTCTTAACTTTTCTTTTGTCCTTTCAATATATTTTATTACTTTTGCACCCAATATTTCATTCAGGATATGGGCAGTTCTGCCGGAGACAGCAGAACTGCCTTTTTTTATTTTTCTACAGTAATAAAGTAAAATGAACAGTACATTAGATTTCAAACCACAGTTGTTTTCAACACTCAAGAACTACAACAAGAAGACTTTCATGTCAGACCTCATGGCGGGAATAATCGTGGGCATCGTGGCACTGCCACTCGCCATAGCCTTCGGTATCGCCTCTGGCGTGACTCCCGAAAAAGGAATCATCACGGCAATCGTTGCCGGATTCATCATCTCGCTGCTCGGCGGCAGCAAGGTGCAGATAGGTGGACCAACCGGTGCTTTCATCATTATCATCTACGGCATCATACAGCAGTATGGCTTCGAGGGACTGACAATTGCCACCCTCATGGCTGGCGCATTCCTCATTCTCTTCGGAGTGCTCCATCTCGGAACAATCATAAAATTCATCCCCTACCCTATCGTTGTCGGATTTACGAGCGGAATTGCCGTTACAATCTTCACAACACAGATAAAAGACCTCTTCGGACTTTCTATCGACAAGGTGCCAAGCGATTTCGTGGAGAAATGGTGGTGTTATATTACTAATTTCAACACCATAGACTGGTGGTGTGCCGCTGTCGGCATCCTCAGCGTGGCGATAATTGCCATCACGCCGAAGTTCAGCAAGAAAATCCCCGGGTCTCTTGTTGCAATTATCGTAATGACCGTAGCCGCACTGCTACTGAAGCAGTTTGCCGGAGTTACAACAATCGAGACCATCGGCGACCGCTTCTCCGTTAGCAACGCCATCCCGGAGGCCCACATGCCGGAACTGACATGGGAAACGATAAAGAGTCTTGTAGCACCGGCATTGACCATTGCCGTGCTCGGTGCCATAGAGTCATTGCTCTCGGCTACAGTAGCCGACGGTGTTATCGGCGACCACCATAATTCCAATACCGAACTTATAGCACAAGGTGTGGCAAACCTCGCCTCGCCGTTGTTCGGCGGAATTCCTGCAACTGGAGCCATCGCACGTACCATGACGAATATCAATAACGGAGGAAAGACACCTGTTGCAGGTATCATCCATGCCGTGGTGCTTATGCTTATCTTTCTCTTCTTCATGCCTCTCGCAAAATATATTCCTATGGCTTGTCTTGCCGGAGTCCTCGTAATCGTGTCATACGGAATGTGCGGTTGGCGCTCCTTCCTCGCCCTGATGAAGAATCCGAAGAGCGACGTAACGGTATTGCTCATAACATTCTTCCTTACCATTATCTTCGACCTTACCGTGGCTATCGAGGTAGGACTGATTATCGCCTGTCTGCTGTTCATGAAACGAATGTCGGAGACTACCGACGTGAAGCTTATCATGGACGAGATTAACGAGGAGAGCGACATGATAAAGGGCAACCTCGAGCATCTTACTATTCCAAAGGGCGTTGAGGTGTATGAGATTAACGGACCGTATTTCTTCGGTGCCGGCAACCGCTTCGAGGAGATAATGGCAGCCTTCGGCGACCGTCCGAAGGTTCGCATCATCCGAATGAGAAAGGTGCCCTTTGTTGATTCCACTGGTATACATAACCTTACGAACCTCTGCGGAATGAGCCAAAAGGAGGGTATTCAGGTTGTTCTCTCCGGTGTCAACCCTGAGGTTCATGCAGCCCTTGAGAAAGCAGGGTTCTATGATTCTGTAGGCAAGGAGAATATCTGCAGCCATATCAACTTGGCTCTTGAAAGGGCTAAGGAGATTGTTGGCGAAGTTTAACCTATATGAATTAAACAGGTAAAACGACAAAGCTAATAAGAATAGGACTATAATAAATTAAAAATTTTTTTTCATGCTTTTTACCCTCACACCCTCA
>DBKQ01000115.1:7523-29207 GCA_002298545.1 Prevotella sp. UBA746 | reverse complement strand
ATGTAGCTTATCTTATGCAAAGTTAAGCAAATCGGATTAAAGTATGGCAAAAGATTACGATAAAAGTCTTTAATGTAGCGAAAATATGATACCTTTGCAGAAATCTTTATACGTACAGAAAAAAAATGACACTACCGGAAGAATTTTCTAAATACACGCGAGAGCTTTTCGGCGAAGAGCTGTGGCAGCAGTTTGTCAAGGGAATGGACGAGGAGCCCCCGGTGAGCATCCGTCTGAATCCCTTCAAGTTTGATGCCGCCACGATGCCATTGCCGGCAGAGGAAGACGGCGAGGTGGAGTGGTGTCCGGAGGGACGCTACTTGAAGTCGCGCCCGCAGTTTACCCTCGACCCCTTGCTCCATGCCGGAGCATATTATGTGCAGGAAGCAGCCTCGATGTATGTGTCGAAGGTGTTGCGCCAGCATGCCGACATGTCGTCGCCCTTGAGAGTGCTCGATCTCTGTGCAGCCCCCGGCGGAAAGACAACCACGGCAAGGACGGTTCTGCCCGAAGGCAGTCTGCTTATGGCGAATGAGCCTATGCGCCCGCGTGCCAATATTCTGATGGAAAATATGCAGAAGTTCGGTCACCCCGATGTAATAGTAACAAACAACTATGCCATGGACTATCAGCGGAGCGGACTGCAGTTTGATGTTATCATCTGCGACGTGCCCTGTTCCGGCGAAGGCATGTTCCGCAAGGACGAAGGGGCGATAGGAGAATGGTCGGTGGCGAATGTGAAAAAATGCGCAGCCCTTCAGCGTGATATAATTGCCGATATCATGCCGTGTTTGCGCGACGGCGGACTGCTTATTTACTCCACCTGTACCTTCAATGCCCACGAAGACGAGGAAAACGTGAAGTGGATAGCCGACACCTACGACATGCAGCTTCTGGATATATCTGATGAAAATATGAAGTTGTCCACCCTCTCCCCCTTGGGTGAGCCGGATGGGGCTGTGGGGGCTCTCCATTTCATCCCCGGTGCCACCCGCACCGAAGGACTCTTCATGGCAGCAATGCGCAAACCAGGCGAGGGCAATAACCTGATGGCAATATCCGCCGACCGCAGGAAAGAAAAGAAGCAGAAGAAGGGAAAACAGATGAAACAGCAGTCTGTACAGGGAGCAAAGCAAGTGGCAGAATGGCTCTCTGACAGTGGAGACTTCGATATAACGATGCTCGGCGGAAGGATAGTTGGAGTGAAGAAGACTTGGCGCAATATTTTCGATACGGCATGCGACAAACTGAGAGTGATGCATGCCGGTGTGGAGCTGGGCGAGCAGAAAAGTAAGGATATTATCCCTTCGGAGAGTCTCGCCCTGTCGGCAAGTTTAAACCGCGAGGCTTTCCCCGTTGCGGAACTTGACCGCAATGCGGCACTCGACTATCTGCGTCGCGAGCCGATAGCGCTTAATGCCGATGTGCCGCGTGGATACGTGGTGGTAAGCTATAAGAATTTGCCTCTCGGTTTTGTGAAGAACCTTGGAAACCGGACCAACAACCTGTTTCCGCAAGAATGGAGAATAAGAACAAAATGAAACAATACTTAGACCTGTTAGACCGTATCCTCACCGAGGGTACGAAGAAGCACGACCGCACCGGAACCGGTACGATAAGCATTTTCGGAAACCAGATGCGTTTCGACATGAGCCAGGGCTTCCCCCTGTTGACCACGAAGAAGCTGCACCTGAAGTCGATAATCTACGAACTGTTGTGGTTCCTGAAGGGCGACACCAACGTGAAGTATCTTCAAGACCACGGAGTAAGAATCTGGAACGAATGGGCAGACGCCGATGGCGAGCTCGGTCCCGTCTACGGACATCAGTGGCGCTCATGGCCAACGCCCGACGGTCGGCACATCGACCAGATAAAGAACGTTATCGACCAGATAAAGAACACGCCAGACTCAAGACGAATGATAGTGAGCGCATGGAATGTGGCAGATATCGAGCAGATGCACCTTCCGCCATGCCACTGTCTGTTCCAGTTTTATGTAGCCAACGGCAAACTCTCGCTGCAGCTCTACCAGCGCAGTGCCGACACCTTCCTCGGCGTGCCTTTCAACATCGCCTCGTATGCCTTGCTGCTGCAGATGGTGGCACAGGTAACAGGACTCGAACCGGGAGAATTCATCCATACCACAGGCGACACCCATATCTATCTTAACCATCTGGAGCAGGTGAAACTGCAGCTTACGCGAACCCCGCGCCCGTTGCCTACGATGAGGCTAAATCCGGATGTAAAGGATATCTTCGACTTCAAATACGAGGATTTCCAGTTGGAGAATTACGACCCGTGGCCACATATCCCGGGAGTGGTAAGCGTATAGAATCCCTTAAAAAATACAATCAATGCGAATAAATATCATAGCTGCCGTGGCACGCAACCGTGCCATCGGCAAGGACAACAAACTCATGTATTGGCTCCCCAATGACCTGAAGCGTTTCAAGGCATTGACCACGGGGCATACCATAGTAATGGGCAGGAAAACATTCGAATCGTTGCCAAAGGGCGCCTTGCCCAACCGACGCAATGTCGTTGTAAGCCGTTCTGTTACAGAGCTTCCGGGGTGTGACGTGTATGCTTCGGTAGAAGAAGCACTTGGCAGTTGTGCTCCCGAAGAGGACGTATATATAATAGGTGGCGAAAGCATTTATCGCCAGACACTGCCTTTGGCAGACCGCCTTTGTCTTACGGAGATTGCCGACAATCCCGAGGGTGCCGATGCCTTCTTCCCAGAGTATGCAGAGTGGAAAGAAACAGAGCGCGAAGACCATGATACAGACGAGAAGCACCACTACTGCTATTCGTTTGTAGACTACGTTCGCAAGTAGCATTTTTCTTTTATTTCGCATGCTTTGCAGGCGTCGCTATGCTTTACCCGGAGCGTTTAGGCGAAACACCCGGAGCGTTTAGGCGAAACACCGGGAGTGTTTAGGCGAAACACTGGGAGCGTTTAGGCGAAACGCTGTGAGCATTGCCATGCTTCAGCAATCGGGAACTACAGAATTTTAGTCTTCAGTAAACAATTAGAATTGTCGAGAAATTGATGAAGAAGTTATTTTTAGCAATAATAATCTTTGCCGTAGCCTTAGTTGCGTGGGCGACAGGCGTAGACGAACATTCGCCAAGAGTGAAATACCGTGGCGGAAAATCATACATGTATCGTGTCAGTCTCACCGACAAGCGCCATTCGCCGTTCACGCTTGCCGATGCCGGCGCATATCTGTCGCCAAAGGCAATAGAGCGTCGCCAGCGGCAGCATCTCGCTGTAGACTCAACCGATTTGCCCGTTTCCCAAACCTATGTAGACAGTATCGAGAAGTGTGGCTGCCGGGTGGTATCGCGCTCGAAATGGAACAATACTGTAGTTGCAAACCTCACAGACACCATGATAGTAGGAAGAATCCGCCAACTGCCGTTTGTCAGCAGTGCAAAGCTTGTCTGGATATCCCCCGACTCGGTAGATGCCCCTGCTCCTCGCCCGCATTACCACAAGCAACTGGAGCTCCACGACACGACAAACATACGGTCGCACGGAGTGGCAACAGATCAACTCGAGATGGTTGGCGGAATACGCCTCCACGATTCCGGCTTCCGCGGCAAGGGGATGACAATAGCCGTTATGGATGCAGGATTCCTCAATGCCGACATGATACCCGCACTGACGGATATAAATCTTATCGGTTATGCCGACTTCGTATATCCGCGTTCACGGGATATCTTTGCCGAGATGGAGCATGGCGAACAGGTGCTCTCCATAATGGCTACCAACCAGCCCGGAGTATACGTAGGGTCTGCACCAGAGGCGGCATACTGGATATTGCGCTGCGAGGAAGAGCAGACGGAGCAGCCGGCAGAAGAAGACTGGTGGGCTGCAGCAGCTGAGTTTGCCGACAGTGTAGGAGTGGATGTAATAAACAGCTCTCTCGGTTTCCATAATTTCGACGAGCCCTTTGGCGATTGCCATTACTGGCAACAGGACGGCAGGTCGACGCTCATCTCCCGTACGGCATCGATGCTTGCCTCAAAGGGAATAGTGCTCGTAAACAGTTGCGGAAACGACGGCATGAGTGCCTGGAAGAAGATAAATTTCCCAGCTGATGCCGACAACATACTCAGTGTGGGGGCTGTAACTTCAGAGCGCTGCAATGCCGGTTTCAGCAGTCTCGGCCCTTCTGCCGACGGCAGGGTAAAGCCCGACGTGATGGCACAAGGCAGTCCGGCGGCAGTAGTAACGGAGCGCGGCACGCTGAGTTCATCCGTCGGAACATCCTTTGCCTCACCGATAGTTGCCGGAATGGTGGCATGCCTGTGGCAGAAATATCCCGAGAAGACGGCAACGGAGATAATAAATATGGTAAGACAGAGTGCCGACAATGCGCAGCATCCCGACAATGTATACGGATATGGAGTGCCGGATTTCAGCAAATGCCACTAACAGCCACATGGATTTTGAATCTTGAAGATATAAATGCTCCGTAGACCTCATAGCTCTCCCAATAACCCTGTTAATTTAAACAATATGCAAAGCAAACCATACACCCTGTTTGAGCTGAACAATATCGTTCGCAAGTCAATAGAACTGACGCTTCGCGATGAATATTGGGTAGAAGCCGAAATCAGCGAAGTCCGCGAGAACAACGGGCACTGCTATATGGAACTCGTGCAGAAAGACGAGCGCGGAAACACACCCGTGGCACGAGCTTCGGCAAAGTGCTGGCGTTCAGTATGGCAGACGATACGTCCAAAGTTTGAGCGCATAACAAATATGCGCCTTCATTCCGGGATGAAAGTGTTGCTCCTCGTATATCCGCAGTTTCATGAAGCATACGGCTTCTCATGGATAGTCGACGACATCGACCCAACCTACACACTCGGCGACATGGCACGCCGTAGACAGGAGATAATCAAGACGTTGAAAGAAGAGGGCGTATTCGACTTAAACCGTCAGATTCCCCTTGCAACGTTCGCACAGCGCATAGCCGTAATATCCAGCAAGACAGCAGCCGGATACGGCGATTTCTGCCATCAGCTTGAAGACAACCGGTATAGCTTCCGCTTCAGCATAACACTTTTCCCCGCCATCATGCAAGGGGAAGGCATAGAACAGAGCGTAATCTCGCAGCTGAATGAAATTTACGACCGCATAGACCAGTATGATTGCGTGGTAATAATCCGTGGCGGTGGGGCAAGCAGCGACCTCTCCGGTTTCGACTCCCTCGCCTTGGCAGAAAATATAGCCAATTTCCCCTTGCCGGTAATCACGGGCATCGGACACGACCGCGACGAGACCGTAGCCGATATGGTAGCCCATACTCGGGTGAAGACGCCAACAGCCGCCGCAGCAATGCTGATAGACAACCTGCGCCGCATTGCCGACCATATATCCGACATGCAGCAGCGCATATCCAGCATAGTATTGATGACATTGCAGACGGAGCATCAGCGCCTGTCGCGCCTGTCGCAGATAATTCCAGCCCTGTTCTCGGTAGTCAGCGTCAAGCAGACGGCACGTGTAGACAATCTTGCGCAACGTCTTGCCGCTGCAGCCCGCAACCTCATAGCCGACAAGCGCAGTAGGCTTGGCATCCTCTCATCCCGTCTCGGTCCGTCGGCAACAGGCATTGCAGCCAAGGAGACCCATCGCCTGGAGATGCTCGCCCAAAGAGCATCAGCCGTAGACCCGCAGCTGATGCTCAGTAGAGGATACAGCATCACCATGACGCCTGACGGGAAGGTAGTGAAAGATGCCGCAACATTAGCCGAAGGCACAGAAATAACAACAAGGTTATCAAAAGGAGAAGTTAAATCTATTGTAACAAAATCATAAGTATTCCCTTAAAAAAAATACGACAATGGAAAAAGAAATAAACTACGAGAAAGCCGTAGAACAACTTGAGAATATCGTTCGCCGGATGGAATCAGGCGAGATGGACATCGACTCACTTTGCAGCGAACTAAAAACCGCCAAGCAACTGATAAAACAATGTAAGGAAAAACTGACCAAGACCGACGAGGAAATAAAAAAACTCCTCGACGAATAATATGCCGGTATATTGCACACCGAGTATGGAAGTGGGCATAAAAGGAGTTAATAAAGGTTGAGGATGGCAAGAAAAAGGCAATTTCCCTCCCGTTTTATTGCAGAAGAACAATATTCTTATTACTTTTGCGCTAAAGAATCAAAATAAACATTTGCATTATGAAAGATTTGGATTGGTCAAATTTAGGCTTTGGATATAGACGCACAGACTATAACGTGCGCTGTTATTATCGCGACGGCAAATGGGGCGAGATAGAGGTCTGCTCCAGCGAGTATCTTAATATTCACATGGCAGCCACATGTCTGCACTACGGACAGGAGGCTTTCGAGGGACTAAAGGCATTCCGCTGTCCTGACGGCAAGGTACGCGTATTCCGTATGGACGAAAATGCAAAACGTCTGCAGTCGACATGCCGCGGTATCATGATGCCAGAAGTTTCTACAGAACTGTTTGAGGAAATGGTACGCAAGGTAGTGCGCCTCAATCAGGAGTACATCCCGACATACGAGAGCGGAGCATCGCTTTACATCCGTCCGCTGCTCATCGGAACAAGTGCACAGGTTGGTGTACACCCGGCAAAAGAATACGTGTTCGTAATCTTCGTAACACCGGTAGGACCGTATTTCAAGGGTGGATTCTCCACAAACCCATACGTCATCATCCGCGACTACGACCGTTCGGCACCGCTCGGCACCGGTAAGTATAAGGTAGGCGGAAACTATGCCGCTTCGATGCTCGCCAACAACATCGCCCACGAGAAGGGCTATGCCTGCGAGTTCTATCTCGACGCCAAGGAAAAGAAATACATGGACGAGTGTGGAGCTGCCAACTTCTTCGGTATCAAGAACAATACATACGTAACGCCGAAGTCAACTTCAATTCTGCCTTCAATCACCAATAAGAGTCTTATGCAGCTTGCCGAGGACTATGGCATGAAGGTAGAGCGCCGTCAGATTCCGGAAGAGGAACTCGAAACCTTCGAGGAGGCTGGAGCTTGCGGCACGGCAGCCGTAATCAGTCCTATCTCATATATCGACGACCTTGACACAGGTAAACGCTATACCTTCAGCAAAGACGGTAAACCGGGACCTGTATCACAGCGCCTGTACACTCATCTGCGCAACATCCAGTATGGCATCGAGCCGGATGTACACGGATGGACACAGGTGATTATCGAGTAAGGAATACAATTGTGTCAGAACATATAGCAAAATGATATGAAAAAGGAATTTGGCAAATGGTTTCTTGATGTTGCTAAATATATATTCACGGCATTGTTGTTGTCATACTTCTTCAGCGACCTGTCGGCAACACCGCTTGTCATCGTTGTCATATTCCTTTTTCTTTCTTTCATGCTTATTGGGGCTTATTTGTTGAAATCAGAATCGGAAGAATATGGATCCACAGAACGTAAAACTTATAGCTCTGGTGGTGATGGGCGTGTCGGCAATAATTATCGCCCTCGTCGCAACAAAAAGCGAAGGAAAGAAGCAGACACGGACAAAATGACAAGAACCACTACCACGAGACAAACAATAAATGAGTAAAGGTAAACTACAGAAATTTGCAGAGATGGAGACATTCAAAAATGTCTTCCAATATCCCTATTCGGTAATAGAAAACGTGCCGTTCGAAATGAAAGGTAAGTGGCGCGAGGAGTATTTCCATAACGACAACCCCATCGTGCTCGAGTTGGGATGCGGAAAAGGGGAGTATACCGTCGGTCTTGCTCGCATGTTCCCGAACATCAACTTTATCGGAGTTGACATCAAGGGAGCACGTATGCACACAGGAGCCAAGCAGGCTCTCGAGGAAGAACTCGGCAATGCCGCCTTCCTGCGCACCAACATCGAGATAATCGACCGCTTCTTTGCTCCTGGCGAGGTGCAGGAGATATGGCTCACGTTCAGCGACCCGCAGATGAAGAATCCGCGCAAACGACTGACGAGCACTTACTTTATGGAGCGTTATCGCCGTTTCCTTGTCGATGGCGGACTGGTTCATCTGAAAACAGACTCCAATTTCCTCTTTACATATACGAAATACATGGTAGAGAAAAACTCCTTGCCGGTACTTATGGCAACAGAGGATCTTTATCATGATGACAGTCTTGATGCCGACACGCGCAGCATTCTGTCTATCCATACTTATTATGAAAACCAGTGGATAGAGCGCGGACTGAACATCAAATATATGAAGTTCCGCTTGCCGCAGGAAGGAAAACTCGAAGAGTCTGACGTAGAGATTCCGCTCGACGAATACCGCAGCTATAAGCGCACGAAGAGAAGTGGGAAGGATACGGCAAAGTAATAGATACGACAAAGAAAAAAACAAGCAAAAGTAAACGCCAAAAGAATACGGCAAAGTAAATAATACTCGTTATACACAAGTGAAAAAGGCAGGCATCATATTTTACAGCATATTGCTATCGCTACTCATTATATTGATGGGCGGCGGGGTTACTCTCGTGCAGTGTAACCACACGGGCAATATAAGCGTGGCGCAGCTTTCTGCGTCATTCGACGATGATGCCGACGATGAAGACTGTTGCGGCATGGAGGCTGACAATGATGAATCATGCGACACGGAGCAGAAAAGTCATTGCTGCCACAGTTATGGCGATTCCGTGGAGAAGCAACCCTGTATGAACTATACGCTTGTAAAGTCTCAGCCAACAAACTTTTCAAATGTTTTTATCCCTGCCGTCCAGCCTTTATGCTTTACCGTGTCCGACTTTATCGGAGCACCGGTCGTAAGACTGGCACATGTCGTGGTGAAGGCATTGCAGCCGGAATGCAACGGACGGCATGGACCGCCGCGGAATTATCTGCGGCTTATCACAATTCTTCTTATTTGATTTTATTCTTTATGCTTCTGTGGAGACAAGGTTCACCGCAGGGCTTCTTGCTACTTTTCTCTTTGCAATACGGTTGCTTTCTCTTTGCAATACGGTTGCATGACAAAAGCAGTAACTTTGCATCTACAATCAATATAGAATAAAATCAAGAAAACGACTAATGAACAAATACGTAGTATCAACACTTTTCGCTATTGCTCCTTTTGCGGCAATGGCGCAGAACAACGCGAATGAAACTTCTGACTCCATTCACTCTGAGCATAAGCTGCAGGGCGTAACAGTGAAGTCAACAACCACCCGTCGGATGGCAGGAGCATTGAACGGAATGGTAATGGGCAGACAAGAACTCTTCAAGGCAGCATGCTGCAATCTGGGAGAGAGCTTCCAGAATAATCCGTCGGTAGACGTGAACTACAGCGACGCCACAACGGGAGCCAAGCAGATAAAGCTTCTCGGACTTGCCGGAACATACGTTCAGATGCTCACCGAGAACCTTCCAAACTACCGTGGAGCTGCCACTCCATACTCTCTCGGCTATGTGCCGGGACCATGGATGAATTCCATACAGGTGTCAAAAGGATGTGCTTCGGTAAAAAACGGTTATGAGTCAATAACCGGACAGATTAACGTTAACTTCCTTCAGCCCGAAGACGAGCGGAAGACGGAGATAAACCTGTTTGGAGATACCGACAGTCGTATAGAGACAAACGTAACGTCGAATTTCCATCTCAACCCGAAGCTATCCACCGAAATACTCGCCCACTACGAAGACCAGTTTAAGAAACACGACGAGAACGGCGACGGATTTATCGACAAGCCTGCCGTGCGACAGGGACACCTGCAGAATCGCTGGGCATACCTCGGCGACAAGTATATCTTCCACGGCGGAATAGCCGCCCTGCTCGAGAAACGAGAGAGCGGACAGCTCCATGACCACGAGGCATATCTACAGGAAACATACAAATGGTATCCTTTAAGCGAATTCCAAAAGTTTCATCCAGCACGCTACAAGATTAGCATCGACACAAAGCGCTACGAGGGCTACATGAAGCATGCCTATGTGATAGACAAGGAGAAGGGTACGAACATTGCCCTCATGACATCCGCCTCTATGCATGAGCTTGATGCCAACTACGGACGGAAGACATACGATGTCAATGAGAAGAATCTATATGCTTCGCTGATGTTCGAGACAAACTTCACGAAGATGCACAACCTATCCGTAGGACTTAGTCTGAACCATGACTATTTGAAGCAATACTATTTCCTCAACGATGAAAGTCAGGTTCGTAATCATGTTGACATAAAGGAAACCGTACCTGGAGCCTATGCGCAGTACACCTTCGACTGGAACCACAAGATAACGGCAATGGCAGGCTTCCGCGTAGACCACAGTTCTGGATACGGCACCTTCTATACACCGCGCTTCAACGTGAAGTTCTCGCCGGCACAGTTCTTCACTCTCCGTCTCTCCGCCGGAAAGGCATACCGTACAGTTCATGCCTTTGCCGAAAACAACTATCTGCTTGCCAGCGGCAGAACATTCTCCGTTGATCCGCTCGACCAGGAGAAGGCATGGAACTATGGAGCCACGACGGCATGGAACTTCCAGCTCTTCGGCAGACTGCTGAAGCTGAATGTAGAGTATTTCTATACCAGATTCAGCAATCAGGCAGTGATAGACTATGATTCAAATCCAGCGGAGATACATATCACAAACCTCAATGGCAAGTCATACTCGCACACCTTCCAGGCTGATGCCACATACGAACCAGTCAGCGGTCTACAGGTTACTGCCGCCTACCGACTCAACGATGTGAAGACGACATACGGAGGCGAATTGCTCGAGAAACCCCTTCAGAGCAAATACAAGGCACTGCTTGCCCTCTCATACAAGACACCGCTTGAACTATGGCAGTTTGATCTTAACCTTCAGCTCAACGGCGGCGGCAGAATGCCGAAGCCATACACCCTTACAGACGGCACGATGTCGTGGAACAAGCGTTTCCATGCCTACGAGCAGCTCTCGCTTCAGGTAACGCGCTGGTTCCGCCACTTCTCGGTATATGTGGGCGGCGAGAACCTGACAAACTTCAAGCAGAAGCATCCTATCGTGAATGCCGACAAGCCGTGGAGCAGCGAGTTCGAACCTACGATGGTATGGGGACCGGTATTGGGCAGAATGTTCTATGCCGGAATAAGAGTAACAATTTAATTGAATATTAATATGAAACAAACATTTCCGATTCTTGGTATGGCATGCTCCGTGTGTGCCGCCAATGTGGATAAGACTCTCTCCTCGCTCGATGGAGTGTCGTCGGTATCCGTATCGCTTGTCGGCAGAACGGCACTCGTGGACTACAACCCGGATGTTGTTACTCCTGATGACATGAAGCGTGCGGTGAGTGCCGCCGGCTACGATATGGTTGTAGAGTCAGGACATGACGTGGAGGCAATCACACGCAGGGAGTTTACGCTGACCAAGCGCAGAACCATCCTCTCGTGGTTCTTCTCAATACTCACTATGGCTGTGTCGATGGGGTGGATAAACCTCTCGGCTTCAAGCGGTGCGCATGGTATGAACGACATGTTCTCCAATCAGATTTGCATGATACTCGCCATTCTTAATATGGTATATTGCGGACGACAGTTTTACGTATCAGCCTTTAAACAGTTGCGCCACCATACGGCAAACATGGATTCGCTCGTGGCATTGAGCACCCTCGTTGCATTTATCTTCAGCACGTTCAACACCTTCTGGGGCGAACAGGTATGGGGAGCACGCGGCATAGAATGGCATACGTATTTCGATGCCTCCGTGATGATAATAACCTTCGTGCTCACCGGGCGATGTCTCGAAGAAAAGGCAAAAGACAGTACGGCGTCGAGCATACGTCAACTTCTTGGCTTGCAGCCAAAGACCGCACGCATTGTCAATGGCGATGAGCTGAACGATGTGCCGATCTCGGCAATAGCCTATGGCGACATCCTTGAGGTTAGGGCAGGGGAGAAGATACCCGTCGACGGAACAGTAGTCTTTGCCGAGAGCTTCATGACTCCCGATGCAGCATACGTAGACGAGGCGATGATAAGCGGCGAACCGGCTCCCGTGGCTAAGCGCACAGGCGACAGAGTGCTTGCCGGAACGATACCAAGTCAGGGAAAGCTTCGCCTGAGGGCACAGCAGGTGGGAGAGAAAACAGCCCTCGCACAGATAATCCGTATGGTACAAGAGGCGCAGTCGTCGAAAGCCCCCGTGCAGCGACTTGTCGACAAGGCAGCCCTCGTCTTCGTTCCAACCATCGTCGGCCTCTCGCTCCTCACCTTTATAATATGGTTTGCCGTGGGTGGCGTCGAAGGCTTGCCCCATGCCATAATATCGGCAGTGGCGGTATTGGTAATCGCCTGTCCGTGTGCCATGGGACTTGCCACCCCTACTGCCCTCATGGTAGGTATCGGCAGGGCAGCGCGCCGCCATATTCTAATCAAGGATGCAGCGGCACTGGAGAAACTCCGCAAGGTAAACGCCATAGTAATCGACAAGACCGGTACGCTGACCGTCCCCAACCGTAACATCGACTTCACGAAAGCCGCCGACCTTCCGCTCGAAGAGCGCGAAACGCTGAAGCCGAACGCCCGTGAGGCAATTGCAGCCCTCCATCGAGAAGGCATAGAGGTGTATATGATGAGCGGCGACAAGGAGGAAGCGGCAGCCTATTGGGCAGAGAAAGCCGGCATAAAGCATTATCAGAGTCAGGTAAAGCCCGACGACAAGCAGCAGCTCGTTTCGCGCCTCCAGCAGGAAGGCAAATGCGTGGCGATGGTCGGCGACGGTATCAACGACACCCAGGCACTTGCCCTTGCCGATGTTGGCATAGCCATAGGCAGTGGAACAGACGTGGCAATCGATGCCGCACAAGTTACGCTGATGGGCGACGACCTTATGACTCTGCCCGAAGCCGTGCACATGAGCCGTCGAACCACCCGTCTTATATGGCAGAACCTCTTCTGGGCATTCGTCTACAACCTCGTGTGCATTCCTGTTGCAGCCGGAGCGTTGAGGCTCTTCGGCATAGACTTCCAGATTACTCCGATGTGGGCGAGTGGGCTGATGGCAATGTCGAGCGTCAGTGTAGTGTTGAATTCTTTAAAACCTGAAATAAAAAAATAGTAGATAGATTATGAAAAAGTTTTTATCATTCATCATGATGTCGATGATGGCATTGAACATCTATGCCAAGGACATCAAAACCGTAGTGTTCACCACCGATCCGCAGATGCACTGCGAGGGATGCGAGAAGAAAATCAAGGGTAATATCCGTTTCGAGAAGGGGGTGAAGAAAATCGAGACCAGTGTGCCCGACCAGACCGTAACCATCACCTATGATGCCGACAAGACATCGGTAGAGAAACTCGTTGAGGCATTTAAGAAGATAGACTACGATGTGCGTCAGCTCCAACCGGGTGAGAAGGTGGAGAAACAGACGGCTGAAGAATAACGTATTTCTTTCGGTAATCTTTATGAGAATTGGAGAATTTAGGTGTTTTCATTGCTATTTCATTACTGATTTGCATATGAATACTCTTAATTCTCCAATTCTTGCTAAAAAAACATTACCTTTGCATAAGAGTATTTTACTCAGAAGATTTAGATTTGCAATCTTCCCCTCCCCCGCCTCCCCTTTCAGGGGCGGAGCAGTTTCCTTGATAGCTCAGAAGATAATTATGGAGTAATATCTGAAGGGCTTGATGTGAAACTGAAGGGCTTGATGTGAAAACTGAAGAGTTTGATGTGAAACTGAAGAGTTTGATGTGAAAACAGAATGGTTTGATGTGAAAACAGAAGAGCTTGATGGAAATAAAAGACAAATAGCTTGAGGAAAATTATTGCAGACAAAGGTAACTGCTCCGCCCCCGGAGGGGGAGGCGGGGGAGGGGAAGATCTTCACTCACAAAGTTCAATTATGAATTATAAATTATAAATTAACATGACTCTATATCCAAAACTTATAATGGATGCGCTGCAGACAGTAACGTATCCCGGAACGAAGAAGAACCTCGTGGAGAGCGAGATGGTAGCCGACAATCTGCGTATCGACGGCAACAAAGTATCATTCTCACTCATCTTTCCTCGCGACACCGACCCATTCCTCAAGTCTACCGTCAAGGCTGCCGAGGCCGCAATCCGCTACAACGTGAGCAAGATGGAGGGCGAAGGTGCCGGCAACGAGGTAGAGATTAACATCTCGCTCGAATACAAGTCGAAGCCACGCCCAGAGGTAGAGAAACTCCTGCCTCAGGTGAAGAATGTCATTGCCGTAAGTAGCGGCAAGGGGGGAGTGGGAAAGAGCACCGTATCGGCAAATCTTGCCATCGCCCTGGCTCGCCTCGGCTATAAAGTGGGACTCTTGGATACCGATATCTTCGGTCCGTCGATGCCAAAGATGTTCAACTGCGAGGAGGCTCGCCCGTATGCAGTAGACGTAGACGGCAGACAGCTCATCGAACCAATCGAGCAGTATGGCGTGAAGCTCCTCAGCATCGGCTTCTTCGTGAATGCCGAAACGGCAACGCTGTGGCGCGGCGGTATGGCGTCGAATGCCCTGAAGCAGTTGATAGCCGATGCCAACTGGGGCGACCTCGACTATTTTATCCTCGACACCCCACCGGGCACGAGCGATATCCACTTGACCCTTCTTCAGACTCTCGCCATCACGGGAGCCGTAATCGTGAGCACTCCGCAGAGCGTTGCCCTCGCCGATGCGCGCAAGGGAATCGACATGTATCAGAACGACAAGGTGAATGTGCCTATCCTCGGTATGGTGGAAAACATGGCATGGTTCACTCCTGCCGAACTGCCGGAGAACCGTTATTATATCTTCGGCAAGGAGGGTTGCAAGCATCTCGCTGAAGAACTGCACATTCCGCTTCTCGCCCAGATACCACTCGTTCAGAGCATCTGCGAGAGTGGCGACAAGGGTGAGCCTGCAGCCTGTCATCCGGAGACCATCACCGGTCAGGCTTTCCTCAACCTTGCCCAGGCAGTGGTAACCATGGTGAACCGCCGCAACAAGGAGATGCCTAAGACGAAGATTGTGAAGACGAAAGACTGACGCAGTCGATAATGTCAGCGTATGTATCAAACGCCGCAAGCGTTTCTACTAAACACCGCCGTTGTTTCTACCAAACAGCGGCGGTATTCGGTAGCTGCACCAAAGGTGCAGAATAGTACTACCTTTTTTGTCACTTTCATTTGTTGCAACTAAAGCAGCTATTGACTCAGATGTAAATAACTGAACTTTCTAATTTATATTCTTCCCCTCCCCCGCCTCCCCTTTCAGGGGCGGAGCAGTTTCCTTGATAGCTCAGAAGTGAGGCTGGAGTAATATTAGAAGAGCTTGATATGAAAACGGAAAAGCTTGATATGAAACCGTAAGAGCTTGATATGAAACCGTAAGAGCTTGATATGAAAACGGAGGAGCTTGATATGAAAACGGAAGAACTTGATATGAAACCGGAAGAGCTTGATATGAACCGGAAGAACTTGATGGAAATAAAAGACATATAGCTTGATGGAAATATATTGCAAACAAAGGTAACTGCTCCGCCCCCGGAGGGGGAGGCGGGGGAGGGGAAGAAAAACTTGAATTAACAGTAAATCGGACAGAAGAATAGGTGAAACAAATCCTTCTGTCCGATTTTTTATTGTTCAGTGTCCGATTTTTATTGTTCAGTGCCCGATTTTATATCGGCTGATAACTGCCCTTTACCTTTCGATAAGAATTTTCTTTCCGTTAACGATGTTGATACCCTTCTGGAGCGATGGAATCCGTTGTCCCATGATGTTGTAGATAGCATCATTTTCGGTTGTCGGCATAACCTCAATGCTATTGATACCAGTGGTGGTAAAGTCGTCGATTGCCTCAATCGCCTTGAAGGCAGCCTTGTAAGTGGTGTTGGCGCGGAATGCGCTGAGCAGCGATTTCTTTACATAGAGTGTGGCATTGTGGAAATAGTCATACGAACCGCTCGATGCCGGCTGCAGGAATTGCTCTCCTTGGTAGACTACAGCACTTATTCCGTCGCTCTTAGTAATTAACTTTGCAGAGAACGTTGACATGTCTTCAGGGATTTCAAGATACGCCATCTTGGAGTTGTGAACCATAACGGAAGTCTTTTCCGTTGTCTTGCTTGCTGCGGCAGGCAATCTCAGCTGAACGAGATTCGACACGCAGAACATGTAGCTTGCGAGTTTGTCGTCTTCGAGCGTATAATCCTTGTTCCAGTATGAACCATAGGCTCCGCCATTCATCAGTCTTGCATCCTTCAGGTCGAGATATTCCAGAACGGGATTGCTGTTAGTTGCTACATAATATCCGCTTGATGATATGTCTTCCGCATTACAGAGATAGCGAATCTGTTTCAGGTCGTCGCCGTTGATGTTGCCCGTCACGCGCAGATACTTATATGTATTGTTTCCGATGAGACTCTGGAAAGTTCCCGGCTGCTCCACGTTTACCGTAGGCCATTCGTTTACGTTCACGTGGCAAACCTTTGTGATGTTACCCACCTTCAACGTGATGTCAGCCTTGCCGGCGGAGAACGACATCAGTTCGTTGTTCGTGTTCACGGCAGCGATGTTCGTGTTGCTGCTTGTGAACGACGCAGTGCTGTTCATCAACCGTGTGTCTACCATCTGCGGAGCGATACTCTCGAAGCTGTTGCTCATCATATCCACATTCTCCGGCATAATCACTCCACAGTCGTCGAGCACGATGCCGCAGTCTTCAATCGCCTCCGTGTTTCTGTTCATCGGATACCAGTTGGAGTCGTCCTTGTATTCCTGTACCAGAGCCTTCGGCACATATAGCTTCTCGCACATCTTGTAATCAGCCGATGTTGCAGCTTCAACCTTTTTCTTCGACGGCAGGAAGATGCGAGTCGTTTCGTTGCTGAGATAGTAAGGATTGAACTTGATCAAATTTCCCAGCCACAAGTTTTTCAGGTCATATCCCACGTTGGCGTTAAAGCTTGTTGCTCCAGGAGCGATGAAGGTTTCAATCTTCGATTTATAATAGTCGAAAGCATAATAGTCAACGCTTTTGCATCTCGGGTCAATGATAATCTTTGTGTCGTTGTTCGTGCAGAGCCAGAGCTTACTGAAGTCCTTCTGGTAAATAATTCCGTCTTTCTTCGTCAGACAAGAAGATTCCGGCACCGTAACGTCCACGTCGCAGTATTGGTTCCAAAGCCATATCGCTCCGCGCTCGTATGTTTCGAGAGATGCCGGCAGACTGATATTCTTGATGCTGTTACAATTCTGAATGCACATGCTCTCCATCTTTTTCACGCTGTTTGGCAGGCGCAGGGTTTCAAGTTCCGACCCGTTGAAAGCGCCAGCCGACAATACGTCAGCCTTTGCCGTGTAAGTAGTGCTTTCTCCGTTGTCGGCAGTTTTCTTGTAATACACTCCGCCCTCCGTGATTCTTGCGTCGGAGAGGTCAAGCTCCTTCAGACTCTGTGCCACGGGGTAATATCCCTCGTCATAAGAACAGCAGCGGGAGCGGAGTTCTCGCAGGTCCGTACCGTTGATACTTCCGTGGATAGTTAGCTTCTTGTATCTTGTGTTTCCGAGCATCGACTTGAGCGAACCTGGCGACGAAACGGTGAATTCGCCGTCAACGGGCATCGTGTCGGCAGTATAGCTGCCGTTAGGCACGAGGTTCAGCGTAGCTGTGTTGTCGGTGTTGAAGTGGTAGTCGTCGGTCGGGTTAAGTGCTCCTATGGCATAGTATCCGTCGTAGGCACCGCCCCATCCCCAGTTGATGCCCCACAGTCCGTCGCTGTATCCGTCAACGATAAAGGCATGACCGGCAGAGAAGTCGCCGCTGCTTCTGTATGGAATAGGCTGTTTCTTCTCCAGCTGTTCATACATCAGACTGATGTCTTCCTCAGTTCCCGTAATCTTGCGGTTAGTGAAGTTAGAGTTATAGTCGAAGTATTTTGATATAACCTTTGCATCAAACACTGCGCTCGACTCACTCTCGCCGTAGTTCATCTTGAGCGCCACGCCCAGATGGAACATCAGCGTAGCCACGGCATTGCCAGACTCTTCCGAGTAGCATCCGCTTTTATATATGTCGAGCATCTTGTCCCACTGGTATTCCGTATCGGCAAAATTAGCTGTCAGCGTCTGTCCGTTCCATGTATAAGAGTTTGATCCAGTGCCGTGTTTCGGATAGTTGTAGTATTTCATTATCTGAGCGAAAGCCGTCGCCGTACAGCCTGTAAAGTTGGTCGGACACATTGCACTGTAGGCGTCCGACTGGTTCCATTTCGTCTGTATCAGGTGTTCGATAGGTTGCCTTGCCGCCCTCTGCTGTGCTTTGGCAGCGTTTCTCCTCTCCGGAGTCCAGCTCTTTGCCGCTTCAATCATATGCTGGGAGTAATCCTCCATCATCTGTCTGAGAGCCGGCGGAATACTGTCGATATCGAAGCTGTTCCCCCTGTCGGTATATCCAATGATGTCCTCACCTTCAAATCCGCTTACGAGCACCATGCCGCTGCCCTTAGTTCCCATCACATAGATGGTGTTCCTGCCGTCGGTCTGCATGGTGTAGAGCAGTCGCGCCTCGTTTGCAGCCTCCCTGCATTTAGCTCTTTTCATAGTCGTCGTGTTACTGCTGTCGGCGTATCTGCCGAGCAGAGCTGCAGCATCGGCAGCCGTTCGCCACTGTGCGTTCACGCTTCCTGCCGCAAGTGTCAAGAGCATGGTCATCATGCATCTCCCCGCGTTAGTCTTGAGATTGGCAATTGTTGCCAGTTTAGTTTTTACATTTTTCATATTACCGTTTATTTATATGTTGTTTTTGTATTGTTGATGCGTCGTGAAGAAACGTAGTCCGTGTATATTGTCCGTGTTTCGTTCTTTGGTTAGCAGTCGTGTCTTGTTTAAGGTTTTTGTTGTTATTATGTTGCAAATATATTGATTAATACGTTATGTTCAAAATAAATGCCTTATTTTTTTCATGTTTTTATAATAATGTCATGTGCGGTATGCATTTTTTTTTACCTATATTATTACATCAAATCCCCAGACTTTACCGACAAATGTCAGCTGTAGTCCGGGGATTCTCTGCTATTATCAAATAACTTAACTAATTCCGTGTAGTCCATGGCGGTTAAAAAATTCCGTGCAGTGTCTCACGACACCACACGGACAGTTACTAATCTATTAAAAACTAATTTATAATCTTTACTGTCTCTACAGTACCGTCGGTCATGGTAGTAACCTTGATGACCTGTCCGCGGTAAGATGCGCTGACGCGAGTACCGTCCATACTGTAGTAAGCAACGGCAGCTACTGCCTTTCCGTTGTTTATCTCTTTCACTGCTGATGGATTTCCAGCCTCGGTAGCCTCCGACAATCCGCCCATCTCGTTGGCAGCGCGAACGCTCCACTTGCCGGTAGAGTCGGCATTGTCGTAGTGGTTCTCAGTGCTGAAGCAAACCACGTTGCCGTCTTTGCAAACAGCCCAGAGGAGTACATACTGACTGTCGTCCCAGGTGAGCTTGCCCTCGCTCAGCAAAACGTTTTGTGGAGCTGAAGCCTGCTCTGTAAGAGCCGTCGGGTCCCAGTCGTCGCCATTGCCCATCACGTTGGCGATGGTGTAGAAGTCTGCTTCCTCCTTAGAGAGAATAGGGTTGTTAGTATGACCGTCGCCGAAGGTCTTCTTTCTACTCTTCAGGTCGATAACGCTGCCCTTAGCCGTCTGCGAGTTGTATTCAGCAAAGCGAGCCGGCCAGCCGCCGCTCATCTCGTTCCATCCGATAGCCGAAGGCTGAGCCTCCATCTTTGTGTCGATGAAGAGGGCGATAGGAGTGCCCGAGCCCCAAGGACGACCCAGGGTGAAGTTGCCGTCGATACCATTCTTTTCAGCTTTTATTGTACAGTCTTTAAAGATATATCCGTATTTAGTAGGCACGGAAGGAACGGCGATGTATCCGTTGTTGCAAATCTGCAGGTCCACCTTATTATAATACACGTCGCCCTTACCGCATAGGAAGTCGGTGTTGCCGCGCAGCACGCCGCCCTCGAAGTAGAAACGACTCTTGTTGTTGTTAGAAACGTAAGTATCCTGATAAGCCCAGAGGCAAACATTCTTGCAAACCGTCTTGTTCGACTGGTCGTTCAACACGATGTCGCGACCCTTTGCATCGCCCATTGCGCTCTTCATCGTCAAGTCCTGGAAGTAAGTGCCCGTGGCATTCTTCTGAAGCGACAGCACATCGCCTCTGCCGATACCCTCAAGCACGTTAGCCATGCCGTAACCATTGTCCCATTCCTCGTTAGGCACAGTGTTTGTGATGACAACACCGTCGCGGCTCTCACCGATGATAGAGATGTTTGGAGAGTTCAGATAAGTGGTAGGATCAGGATAATCCTTGCCGTTGTCGCTGTGTTTCGTTGCCGTTGTGCTTGCCGGCAATACATAATTGCCGTTCTTGATGAAGATGCGGTAGCGCTTTGTGTTGTCGCTGCGTTTTGCTGCTGCGGCGAAAGCTTCCTGAAGACTGCCGTCGGTAGGCACGATGAAGTCGTACATCTGCTTGGCGATAACCGGGCGCGCCTTAGTCTTGAATGTTATCTTTACAGCCTCTGCCAGTCTGTTGTCGGTCAGGTCGCTGATGCTGTTGGCCGGCAGAGAGAATGTGTATTCCTTGTCATATTCAAGAGCCTTATATTGGAACGAAACCGTCTTGCCCGATACTGCAGGAGCAAGTTCCTTGCCGTCGAGTGAAGCCTTAACGTCGTCGTTGGCGAGTTTCACCTTCTCGTCGAAAGTAAGGATGATGCTGCCGTTAGCCGATACATTCTCGGCATTGTTTGCCGGAACAGACTCAACAAGAACAGGAGCCTTGCCGTCATCAACAATCTTTGCCGTTCCGGTGATAAAGATTTCAGAGATACCGATACCGTCGTTGTTAGAGGTTGCACCCTGAATGTCGGAAGTCTTGTCGGCAATCCAGCGGATATACACAGCCGGCTGGTTGTTTGCGTCAGCAGGAAGAGCGAACTCCTCCGTCTTCCAGTTCTTTGCGCCCTCAAGAACGAAGGTTCCGAGTTTATTCCAAGCCTCGCCGTTGAGTGAGTATTCCACGTCGTATTTAGTATAGGCGTTATAGTTGAATACCATAGCCGAAGACACCTTCACGTTAGTGAAAGCCGAAGCGTTCACCATAGTCTGCCAGTAGTATTTGCCCAGCCCCTCAGTGTTCCAGTTCACGGCAGCCCATTTGCCTTCATATCCTCCAGAGCTCTGACTCTTGTCGAGCCATCCTATAGTGTTGCCGTCGGCATCGCGAAGCACGAGAGCGTCGGCATCGTTGTCCTCGGCAGCAAAGTCAGCCTTTCTTCCGTTGTTGCCTTTCTGCACGAAGTCCCATCCGGCGATGAAGTCCACGGCAGAGTAGTTAGCCTCAATAGCCTTGTCTTCGGTCATGTCAAACTGCAGTTCGGCACTTGTCTCGCCGTTGCTCCATGAGTTGAAAGTAATGATCTTGTTAGAAGAGGCAGTAAGAGTAACCTTTGTTCCCTCCTCATACATATTCTTGCCGTCAACCACCGTAGCGGCAGGCGATGCAGAAACCATATAGTCCTTGCCCGGAGCGTTTACGGTAACGTCGAGTGAATATGTGTTCAGCTCCTGGAAGTTAGCCTCTACCTCCATGTTCTTTGTCAGCACAACGTTGAGGTCGTTCTCCGTGCCCAGCACG